>NZ_JBLVOC010000007.1:95256-123430 GCF_053543575.1 Glutamicibacter sp. AGC84 | reverse complement strand
GGAAGCCGCCGCCACCTTTCGGTTAAAAGTGGGAGAATAGACCTATGGACCTCTCGCAACATGAATATCGGGTAGGGCTCGAATGGACAGGCAATCGTGGAACCGGAACGGAAAGCTACCGCAGCTACGGCCGGGACCATGTATTGCGCGCATCGGGCTTGCCAGATTTGCCGGGCACCGCGGATCCAACATTCCATGGGGATCGCGATCGCTGGAATCCAGAACAACTCCTGCTTGCTGCCCTTAGCCAATGCCACATGCTCTCGTATCTGCATGTAGCAGTTACCCACGGCGTGAATATCACGGGTTATACGGACGATGCTTCTGGAACACTGCGTCTCAATCGGGATAACAGCGGTGAATTCACCCAAGCCATCTTGCGGCCCGTCGTTTACCTTGCCGATGAATCCCAACGAGAACTTGCCGATTCGCTCCACTCCCAGGCGAACAAGGTTTGCTTCATCGCCCGGTCCGTCAACTTCCCGGTTCTCCACGAGCCGGTATCCCCTAGCTCCTCCTGAGGATTTTTACGAATGACTGAAAACCTGCCACTTGCACATGACCCGAAAAAGGATCCCTTCAGCAATCCCCTGGTTCTAGGCCGATCCAGCCAAGAATTCTTGGATGCCGCCGAAACGCCGATCGACGTTGCCAACTATCCCGGTACCTTCTACGCAGAGGTTGGCGGTCGCGAGATTTTCGCTCAGCTGACCAAGAATTTCTACAGTTCCGTTGCCGAAGACGAGGATTTCCGTCGGATGTATCCAGAGAAGGAGCTTCGGGCTGCCCAAGTTCGCCTCCAGCTGTTCCTGGAACAATACTGGGGTGGTCCGACAACGTTCTCCGAGCATCGTGGCCACCCTCGGCTCCGCATGCGTCATGCAAATTACCCGGTGAACGGCCACTACCGTGATGTCTGGCTGGGCCATATGAACAAGGCTATCGACCAGCTAGAGCTGCCAATGCTGCAGGCCGAAACCCTTCGGGACTACTTTGAGCGTGCGGCTCACTCGTTGCTGAACACTCCGGATGAACACCGGAATCTGCTCTAAGAATTTATGGACTAGAACCGCCACGGGCGAGTTCTAGTCCATATCCTTATTACTGCTTAGCCGAGCAAAGAGGCTTTGCGGACAAGGACATGCCCTCGCTCGTTACTCAGTCGAGTCCAACTGCCATTGCGGAATACTCGGCTTTGCCCGCCAGGCGCCAGGAAACCCAAGGCATGCATGGCAAATGCGGAGCCCATAGGAATCTTCAAATCTTCTCCTTGCACATCCGCAGCCCAAATTCGCTGCCGTATCTGCACAAGCACAGGCAATCCCGGGTTTTCCGGCAATGCTTGGGCGACGGCGTCGATGCCGTTTTGAGCTGAGGAAGTTAGCATGTCGTTCGCTACGGCTCCTGCATCTTCCCAGCCTGAGACCGGCACGGAGATCCCAGCCCATTTAGGGTTCTCTTCAACCGGTGGGAGCGCGAAGTCGACGGTTGACTCCCCCATGCGAGCAAGGCGATCCTGGATCGATGCCAAGGAATAGCTGGCCTTGAGATCTGCAGGCTGCGCCAAGCGATGAACTCGCATTCCGAGGATGGTATAGCCGCCTTGACCGAGGTCGGAAGGGACCAAAACAGGTACATAGACAGCCAAGGCCGTATTTCGAGCGACGAATTGGGCCGCATCATCTTCAATTGTTTTCGCCCGGCTAATAAAGTTCGCTAAGTCGCTTACTGAATTACTGTCGTCGAAAATCACCGCATCACTAGCCATATATTTATCGTCTCACGGAGCGGCAACTACGCGTGGCGACTTTGCTCATGGCGTGATGCTGCTCCGTGAAACGTATAGTTTTCCTATGAGCCCGAATCTCAACTGAAAATATTACTTTCGAGTAGCATTAAATTTGGTTTTGTTCCGCTATCGCATTCCAAGGAGCCCGCACAGTGACCGAAGACCTAGGCACCACCCAGATCCTGCTGGATCTGTTGAATCTGGATGGAGAAGACCAGGCGCGCACGGATGAGGATATCTTCATCGGCCATACCCCTGGGCAGACTCGACCTCGCGTCTTTGGCGGGCAGGTTCTGGCCCAATCGATCATGGCCGCCACGCGTACAGTTGAAGCGACCCGTGCGATCCATTCCCTGCACGGTTACTTCCTGCGTCCGGGAGACCCGAACCAGAACATCACTTTCGGCGTACAGCGCCTGCGCGATGGCCGCTCATTTTCCGCACGTCGAGTGCACGCCTACCAAAATGGCGAACCGATCCTGTCAATGATCACCTCATTCCAGGAACCGGCAAACGGCCTCGAACACCATGATCCAATGCCTGCCGGAATCCCGGATCCCGAGTCGCTTCCGACTACCGCAGATCTCGTGGGGCACCTGGACCATCCAGTGGCAAAGGAATGGGCTTTCGAACGGCCTTTCGACGTCCGGCATGTTTCGGAACCGATCTACCTTCCAGGAAATTCGGCCAAGCTTGCCGATAGTGCGGTTTGGCTGCGCACCACCTCGGCAATGCCCAATGAGCCCGCCCTGCACCGAGCTGCCTTGGCTTACGCGAGCGACTACATGCTACTTGAGCCTGCCCTGCGAGCCCATGGAGTGCCATGGGTACATCGCGGCTTGAGCATCGCCAGCCTCGATCACGCAATGTGGTGGCACCGGGATTTCCGAGTCGATGAATGGCTGCTCTACGTACTTCATTCGCCATCGGCCTCGTCGGCCCGCGGACTTGGTGCGGGAAAGTTCTACAACAAGGCAGGCGAGCTCGTCGCGACCGTCGCCCAGGAAGGCATGATCCGCCTGCCTGAGTTCGCAGAGGGGCACTAGCCCTCAATCGATAGCGCACCGCCCGCGTGGTTCATGCGTCCAGTTCAATATCGCCTGCTGGTACGGCCATACAGGCGAGGATCTGGCCCGGTGCTACGCGGGCGCTCGGCTCCAACGGGTAGGAAATCCTGCCCCTGAGCAGGCTAACGGCGCATTCGCCGCAAGAACCCGAGCGGCAAAGACTAGCCGGTTCAAGCCCTTGCTCTTCCAGCGCATCAAGCAACACTCCATTCTCCGCACTCCAGGTGAAATTCTTTTCGCTCCCACGACAAGAGACTTCTGCGGGCGTATAGTTCTCAAAAAGGCGTTCCAGATCGGTCGCTGGTGATGCGAAGGTTTCGCTGTAAATCTGCGAAGCAGAAATTCCCGCTTGCTCGCACGCCTCGAATACCATCTTGGTGAACTCTTCAGGCCCGCACACCACCACCCTGCTGCAACCGCGTAGTCGTGCTGCGATCGCAGCAGCCGCTGGCCGCCCCTCGGAGGTGTCGATGCGATCCAAGCTGATTGGCGCCTTCAGCCCGGCAGCCATCTGTTCCAGCCGGCAGTACAAGGCACTGGCTCCGCCACGTTCGACATGGATGAACCTCAGATCTTGGCTGCCATTCACCGCTGCAGCATCCCCGAGCAGCCCCAAAGCAGGAGTGATGCCAATTCCAGCGCTGACGATGGCAGTGCTGGAGCCTAGTACATTAGCCGAGGTCAGCACACCGTACGGCCCTGAGACAAGAAGTTGCTCGTCCTCCTGCAGCTGTGCTATTTTCGCTGAAGCTTCACCTTGGATGCGAACGGCGATACTAATGCCCCGGTCGCTCACCGAGGTGATGGTGTAATTTCTCCACAGCGGATCTGGCAAGTGAACCCTTAGATGCATGCCCGGTTCATACTCAGACTTAATCCATCCGTAAGGATCGTGAAGCAGCAGTTCGACTACTCCTGAGCCCAAGTCCTCGTTTCGAAGTATGGTCATGAACCGTGGAGAGATCTTCACTGGAACCAGTTCTTCGGCTTCTGTTGCTTCGTTTTCTATTTCAATTGAGGCGCCAGTCTCCAAGACCCCGGATTCCAGAACGGTTCCATAAATGCCACAGTGAACGTGGCCAAAGTGCGTTGCCAGCAAACGGGGTCCGTTGGTATCGACTTCGGTAGTATCCGGATTTACCGAGGTTGCTGAGCAACGGGCGATTGATTTGGTAATGGCAATACGGGTTTCGCCTATGCGCAGCACTTTGCCAATAAGCCCATATTCCGAGTATGCGGGCAGGCCTTCCACCACAAGGTTGCCTCGATACCGCCGGGGATCCAAGTGCACCCCGGATACTCGCGACAGCTCCGCAACCGTATTGGGGTTAATAATCGAAATGCCCGACAGTCGCGAATCGAACATTCCTTGCGGTGCAGACACCAATCTTCGCGGTTTTGGCCCCTGCGCCGGCAAGTGATTCGACAGATAGGCGCTGGCGGCATCCCTGCCATGCTGGCTACTGGCATCAAAGGTCAATGGTGCCGCACCTGTAGATGCTGGCGCGGTCATGGTGATAAGTGGAAAACTGGATTCAACTTGCCACTTTTGCAGGCTCTTGTTGTTCTTGAGAATAGTGAAGCTTAGGCAGCTCTGCCACTGCCCGTCTTGGTGCTCAATTGTGCCGTTTCCGAAGGCGACACAGCGATCGCCCTCTAGCCCGCTTCCCTTTTTGGCTGCGACCGAACTGACTGCTTCGCCTGGTAGCCCTTTAACAGGAAAGCGATATATTTGAGCAATTTTCATGATTACATTCTAGTAAGTGCCGAGTTCAGTACGGGAGTTCCAGGCGGCGCCAATCGAAGGCGCCAGAGGATATCGGAATTTCAAAACAGGTAATGTTCTGCCCCTCCGGCTACATGGACTGCTCCCCGGCATCTGCGGGTGCTTCCAATCGCCGCGCGCCCACACCTTCACGCGCCAATTGGTCTTCCGGATTCAGGAGGCTGCAGGCCTGCATCGACAGGCAGCCGCATCCAATGCATCCCATAAGCCGATCTTCTAATTCCTCGATGGCACGCCGCCTCGCTTCGAGTACTTTCTTCCATTCCTCTGTCGCGCGAAGCCAGTCTCTTTCCTCGGGGATTTTTCCCATCGGCACTGGTGCCAAAGCACGCTTGATGTCGCTGAGTGGGATGCCCAACTTACTGCCGACACTGATCAACGAGATACGACGCAGCAAGTGGCGAGGATAGCGTCGCTGATTCCCCGCTGTCCGCATGGAAACGATCAGCCCAATATCTTCGTAATAATGCAGTGCAGATCTGGCCACACCAGTGCGTTCGCTAACCTGCCCGATGCTTAGCAGCTCACGCCCGGGAAAATTTTTTTCGCAATCCCCAGATTCCGCTGTGTGAAGCATCACCACCCCTTTCCTTGACCTCAAGTTTACTTGAGGTCTTAGGGTGGAAGTATTCAAAGTTGTTGGCAAAAGCTCGGGCTTTTGCATCAGTTACTGGAGTTTTATTCCAACTCCAGGCAAAGGAGCGGCTCAGTGAGCGAATTATCAGATGGATTCCGTACAGCCTTCCGTCACCATCCTGCTGGAGTAGCAGTGATTACTGCAGCGGTCGACGGGGCATTCTACGGTTTAACTATCTCTTCCCTCGCTTCACTTTCCATTGATCCCGTTGCCGTTTCGTTCTCGCTGGCCAAAGAATCCGGCGCTGCCGGCGCTGTGCTAGCAGCACCGAGTTTCGTGATCCATATGCTCGGCGAAGACCAGCACGAGCTGGCAAATAATTTCGCGCGCCCGGGTGCCCCACGATTTACCAGCGATCAACATTTCCGGGTCTTGCCCACCGGCGAGCCACATTTCATCGAGGCTCCCGTTGCTTTCCGCGCCAGTATCCACTCCTCCATCAGCGTTGGAGGCTCCCGCCTGATTGCTGCTGAAGTCCATGCGGTACTCTTCGGGCATGCGCAACAGCAACACCTGCTTTACCAGGATCGCGAGTATCTGAAATTGTCCGGATTGCGTGCCGATTCGACGACGAGCTAATTGAACGATGCCTCCTGCGGCATAAAAATAGCCGCCACAAATGTGGCGGCTATTTTCATGCCCGTGGATTAGTCGCGGGTCAGGCGACGGTGGGTAACACGGTGCGGCTTAGCCGCGTCGGCACCCAATCGTTCAACCTTGTTGCTCTCGTAAGAGTCGAAGTTGCCTTCGAACCAGTACCAGTTCGATGGGTTCTCCTCAGTGCCCTCGTACGACAAGATGTGGGTCGCGACTCGGTCCAGGAACCAACGGTCGTGGGAGACCACTACAGCGCAACCCGGGAACTCAAGCAGCGCGTTTTCCAACGACGACAGGGTTTCAACGTCCAAGTCGTTAGTAGGCTCATCGAGCAGCAACAGGTTGCCACCCTGCTTGAGGGTCAGTGCCAGGTTCAGACGGTTGCGCTCACCACCGGAGAGAACACCTGCCTTCTTCTGCTGGTCTGGGCCCTTGAACCCGAACGCCGAAACGTAGGCACGCGATGGCATCTCAACTTGACCGACGTTGATGTAATCGAGGCCGTCAGAAACGACCTCCCACAACGACTTCTCTGGGTCGATATTTTCGCGATTCTGGTCGACATAGGAAATCTTGACCGTGTCGCCGACCTTCAGGGTGCCACCGTCAAGCTCTTCCATGCCAACGATGGTCTTGAACAGGGTCGACTTGCCGACGCCGTTGGGACCAATGACACCCACGATGCCGTTGCGCGGTAGCGAGAAGGACAGACCATCGATCAATACACGATCGCCGAATCCCTTCTTCAAGTTTTCGGCTTCGATTACCAGCTGGCCCAGGCGCGGGCCTGGCGGAATCTGGATTTCTTCGAAGTCCAGCTTGCGGGTGCGCTCGGCTTCCGCAGCCATTTCCTCGTAGCGCGCCAGACGAGCCTTCGACTTAGTCTGACGGCCCTTGGCGTTCGAACGAACCCACTCGAGTTCTTCTGCCAGACGCTTAGCAAGCTTCTGGTCTTTCTTGCCCTGAACTTCCATGCGCTCGCGCTTCTTCTCCAGGTAAGTGGAGTAGTTGCCCTCGTATGGGTGCAGGCGACCGCGGTCAACTTCACAGATCCATTCGGCGACATGGTCCAGGAAGTAGCGGTCGTGGGTTACGGCCAGCACGGCGCCCGGGTAAGATGCCAGGTGCTGTTCCAGCCACAGTACGGACTCTGCGTCCAAGTGGTTAGTAGGCTCATCGAGCAGCAGCAAGTCCGGCTTCTGCAGGAGAAGCTTGCACAGTGCTACACGTCGACGTTCACCACCGGAGAGGTGGGTAACTTTCTCGTCGCCTGGTGGGCAGCGCAGCGCGTCCATTGCCTGTTCGAGCTGATTGTCAATGTCCCAAGCGTCGGCAGCGTCAATCGCTTCCTGCAGCTTGCCCATTTCTTCCAGGAGCGTGTCGAAGTCGGCACCGTCCTGTGCCATCTCTTCCGAGATTTCGTTGAAGCGAGTGATCTTTTCATAGATCTCGCCAACACCTTCCTGGACGTTGCCCAGGACGGTCTTTTCTTCATTCAGTGGGGGTTCCTGCAGCAGGATGCCTACCGAGTAGCCCGGTGAAAGACGCGCTTCACCGTTGGAGGGAGTATCGATCCCCGCCATGATCTTTAGGATCGTTGACTTACCAGCACCGTTGGGTCCCACGACGCCAATTTTGGCACCGGGGAAGAACGACATGCTGACATTGTCAAGGATGACTTTGTCGCCAACGGCCTTGCGAGCCTTGGTCATCGTGTAAATGAATTCCGCCATGTTCTTAAGGCTAGTCTGTTGCGGGGGTCATTTCCGAATCCACACACCACTATTTTGGGTTGGTGGTGCCCGGATTCACACGAAACCCTCAAACACCACCAGAACACGCGTCTTCAGGCCGCTTCCCCATCCTCGCTTTGCCAGCTCGCTTCAGTGTCGGACGAACGTGACGGGTGCTGCACACGCTCCATTTCGCCGGTATCTGTCCGTACACGGTTGAAGGAACTCGTTCCAAAACGCAGATCGTGACCAATTGAATAAGCCTCGATATCTGCGCTATTCCCTCGCGAGCCATCTGCTCGTTCGAATTCTCGGATCTGCAACTTTCCGAAAATCATTACATGGTCGCCTTGCCCCAGGGATTCCATGGAATTCTCTCCCAGGGCACGGAACGCCGAAACCGCATACCAATTGGTCGGCCCGTCGACCCACTGCCCTGTTTCAAGA
Organism: Glutamicibacter sp. AGC84; assembly: GCF_053543575.1. Classification (NCBI taxonomy): domain Bacteria; kingdom Bacillati; phylum Actinomycetota; class Actinomycetes; order Micrococcales; family Micrococcaceae; genus Glutamicibacter; species Glutamicibacter sp. AGC84. The sequence continues at coordinate 115,374 of NZ_JBLVOC010000007.1, read as the reverse complement.
TCGCGTTTTCGCTCATGCGTCGCGACTCGGAATTTCAAGATAGAAACGCCCTTGGGCGTAATGCTGAGTTGAGGTTCCGTTCCGACAATTCCGCGGATTGTCACAAGATCGCTCATTGGACTGCCTCCTATTGGATACAAATGGCAGAAGCCTTTTCTGCCATTGAATCCGATGATGGCGCACCGCAAGATCCGGTCGGACGCAAAGTCAACGGCCTGTGGATAAATCTTTAGCCCATTGAGGTTTGAATGCGCCTTTCAATAGCATGGCGGCTATGACGATTCCTGGCAAGATCCAGCCGGACCAACCCATGATTGATGCTTTTGTTGCGTCCAAAGGAACTCCCATCACCATAAACAGTGAAACCAATCCCACGCTGGCGTTGAAGGCTCCATGCGCCAAAGCCGCTGGCCATACGGAATCACTGTAGGTACGCAACCAGCCAAGAAAGGCGCCAAATACGGTACACATGCCGCACATAGCCATGACTCCCCACGCGCCCGCAGCCATCGGATAGTTGTAGCCCAGAAGCACCAATGGTGCATGCCAGATCCCCCAGACGACGCCGGATACAAGAATTGATACAAGTTGCCCATAAGGCTGCAGGCGAATCCAAAGCCATCCCCGCCAACCAATCTCCTCTCCTAAAGCAAACAAGGAATTCATGAGGCCAGCGACAACTATCAACCCCGCCTGTCCGAGAAGGTAGATTGTCGGGCCTTCCTGGCCGGAGACAACGCGCAGTACGGTGAAATTCTGCAGATCACCAGGGAAGACCCCTAGCCATGTTCCGATGAAGGGCGCTTGAAGTATGAGCCCGAGCGGAATCACATAGGACAGCACCAGTGCGATGGCAAACTTCCCCGGACGCTTGATTGGCCAGAGCCCAACCTCGGAGGTGAAGCTCGTTAGCCGGCGTTCGACAATGGCAATCACTAGAGCAGCGATGGTCGGGGTAAACATCATTGCCATGGCGATTCCTGGAAGCTTGGCATCATTTATGCCTTCTCCCATCCAAAGCGGCAACGCTACGGCCCAAGCTAAAACCACGCTTAGCACACAGAAGCACACGATGCTCAACACGCTACCGATTCTCAATTTCGGCAACTTAACTACTCCTAATCAGATGATGATCTACATTCGTTTCTCCAGCCTATCGGCCTCAAGTCGTATTTTTGGTGATCAATGAGCTAAACTATTTTCGGTTATGCCTCCGTAGCTCAGCTGGATAGAGCAAGAGCCTTCTAATCTCTAGGTCGCCGGTTCGAATCCGGCCGGGGGTACGAAATAAACCGCCGTTCACTTGGTAATACAAGTGAACGGCGGTTTTCGCATCTATCCAGATCTAGGAATTTGACCAGTGTTAGGCCTCATTTCTAGCTTGAGGCCCTTTCCGGCCGAGCCTGTCAGCCAGCCCTCGTCCTATTTGCCGGCCACTAAATAAGCACCCGCCCAAGAAAGTTCCTTCCAGCGCGTTGTACCCATGCATCCCGCCGCCCCCGAATCCAGAAGCTTCACCGGCCGCATAAAGCCCGTCAAGAACTGTTCCGTCGTATTTGAGGACTCGCCCAGATAGGTCTGTCTGCAGTCCGCCTAATGACTTTCGCGTCAGAATGTGCAGCTTCACAGCTATCAATGGCCCCGCCGCAGGATCGAGTATCCTGTGCGGAGCAACTGCTCGGGTCAAACGGTCTCCGATGTACTTTCGGGCATTGCGGATAGATTGAATTTGGCGATCTTTGCTAAATGGATTTTCAGTTTGCGAATCACGAATCATTAGTTGCTGGTGAAGCCGCATCGGATCAATATGTGCTTCCGGCGCGATTGCATTCATCTTCGTCACGAGCTCCTCGACGGTAGTCGCTGAAACGAAATCCGCACCTTTGTTCAAGAAATCCGTGACCGGCCCCGGAGCACCCTTGCCAAAGAACCGGTCCTTGATAACTCCGGCTTTATCCCGATTAGTCAGATCTGGATTTTGCTCCGACCCTGACAGCGCAAACTCCTTCTCGATAATTCGCTGATTCAGCACGAACCATGAATAGTCGTACTTTCGCGCAGTGGGATCGGTGCGCAGGTATTTCAACGTGCCCAAAGTGTCGTGCCCCGGAAGGCAAGGAGGACGAAGGCGGTTCCCTTCGGCATCGAACCACATCGGGCTTGGACCGGGCAAAATTCTAATTCCATGAGCGGGCCAAATTGGGTTCCAATTCTGGATTCCCTCTGTGTAATGCCACATTCGATCGCGGTTAACAAGACGCGCCCCCACCTCCTGCGAGAGTTCAATGCCGCTGCCGTCAACATAATTCGGAACGCCGGTAATCATGCGCCCCGGCGCGATGCCGAGCCTGTCGGGCCAGAGTTTCCGAACCAGGTCCTGATTTCCGCCTATTCCCCCGGTTGCAATCACCACTGCTTCAGCCGAAAACTCGAACTCCGAAACCACGTTTCTTGACGACTGTTGCCCGCGTGGAGCGTCATCAGGCGACAAGACCTCACCGCGAACGCCGGTAACTGAACCGTCAGTGGTCACCAATCCAGTAACCCTGTGGCGGTTGAGCAACTCGGCATGTCCCGTTTGCAGTCCGTCGAGCACCCTATTCACAAATGGCATCGATACCCCGGTGCCAGTTCCCCAGGCGATGTGAAATCTGGGTACAGAATTCCCATGCCCTTCGGCGCGACCATCGCCGCGCTCTGCCCAGCCCACAACTGGAGTCAGATCTATGCCTTTTTGCTTGATCCAGGACCGTTTTTCAGTAGCTGCGAACTCCACGTAGGCTTTGGCCCAACGTTGCGCCCACAGGTCCTCATCGTCCAACCGGTCAAATTGTGCACTATGCTGCCAATCCGACCAGGCAAGGTCAAAAGAATCACGAACTCCCAAGCGGCGCTGTTCAGGAGTATCAACGAGAAACAGTCCCCCAAAAGACCAGTAAGCCTGGCCGCCGAGATTACCCCTGTTTTCCTGATCCAGGATTCGGACTCTCAGTCCTGCATCAAGTGCCTCGGACGCTGCAACCAGCCCGGCCAATCCAGCACCCACGATGATCACTCCGCATTGTTCGGAACTCAACTTCACGATCCCACCTCTGCACGCAAGAAATTTACGAGTTTTCATCTCGAGCGTACTTCCCGGTGGGCAATGCCACCATACCCGTATTTTCCGCAAAGAAATCTGCTGACTAGCGAGAACTTTCGTTCTTCACCACCGTTTCTCTTCCTGGTCCGGCCGTCGAATCTGTGAATGTCATGATCGTGAGCCGTGCAGCGGCGCATAATCACTCAGAATCCCGACTGAACAGTAACTTATCCCCCTAATTTGAGATAAACTCTAGGAATTGTAGAAATCGAAAGGGACAGTGCCCGATGACCCAACTGGTCGCCCACCTCGCGCGACAGAGAATCACGGAACGCACCAGCATCAATCTAATATTCCTTCTTGCAGGATTATCTTTTGCGACTTGGGCAGGCCGCCTCTCCATTATCGACGCTGTTTTCGATTTCTCTGGCTTGAACCTCGGATCGTTCTTGATTTGCAGCACCATCGGAACTTTGCTCGGAATCTCCCTTATTCCGTCGGTGAGCAAATTCGTTCCAACACGCCGCCTGTTGTGCTGTTTGCCCATCGGATTAGCAGCATGCTTGGTCGTACTGGGCATAGCCATTTCGATAACCGAGGAAGCCACTCTTGCCTACGTAGCCCTGTTCTTTTACGGGCTTACTTTTGGCTGTTTGGACATCATGATGAACGTCAGCGGCGCACAGGTTGAACGTCGTGTCGGCCGCAGCATCATGCCTTCCCTTCATGGGTTCTTCAGCCTGGGAACCCTAATTGGCGCCGGGGTGGCAACAGCAACCATTTCCTTGAATATCTCGAGCCTTTGGCACTTCTCGTTTGTCGCGGTCATCATTCTTCTTCTCGCTTACGTTGCCCATCGAGGTATTACCTGCTGGGAAAACGAAAATTTGGTTCCAATCAACAAGGATGTCCCCCAGAACCGAATTCAATCAACGCACAAAATGGGACTCTTGCTGCTGCTTGGCATAATGGTCGCCGGTTTAAGTTTCAGCGAGGGTGCGGCCAATGATTGGATTGCCGTTACTTCGGTTGACGGGCACGGTTTCAAGCATCAAATTGGCGCGCTCATGTTCACCTTGTTCGTCGCAGCAATGACGCTGGGACGCTTTGTCGGCGGTCGCCTTGTGGACCGCTTCGGCACGAAAAATACACTCCTGATCATGGGAATTATCGGCCTTCTCGGCGTCGGCTTGTTCATCACCGGCACAAGTCCCTCCCTAGTAGGCCTCGGTGCAGCATTGTGGGGCCTCGGTAGCTCGCTCGGCTTCCCCTTGGGCATGAGCATCGCTGCTTCCCGCGGAGAACGCCTGGGTCCAAAAGCGGTGAGCATCGTCAGTGCGTTTGGATATGGAGCAATGCTTGGCGGTCCACCATTTATTGGTTTCGTCGTCGATACCTTGAAGTTACCTCAGGCCTTATGGATTTGCGCGGTAGTTCTGATTATTTCGTTGTCCTTGACGCCGGCGGTAACCCGCAACCGGAAGCCGTCCGACAAGACGTCCTAGACGGGCAGAACCGCACGCTCCTTGATGTTTCGCATGACTATGGTGCTCGTCAATTTTTCCACGCCCGGTAGATCAACTAGGACCTCGTCGTATACACGCTGGTAATGCGGCAGATCCTTGGCAAAGACTCGCAATAGGAAGTCTGGCTCGCCGAAAAGGCGCTGCGCATCAACTATTAGCTCTTCCCTCTCTACTGCTAATTCAAAATGCTTAAGCTGCGCTCTGTCTTTCAACGTGACGAAAACCAGGGCCTCGAATCCCAGTCCAACCTTCTCCGGGTCAATCACCGCTTGGTAGCCGCTGATGACTCCCCTGCGCTCAAGATCTTTGATCCGGCGATGGCAGGGAGCCACCGATAGCCCAACTTTTGCAGCTACCGCGGTAGCGCTCATCCGTCCGTCATTCTGCAACTCGGCCAAGATCGCACGGTCTAGTTCATCCATGAAATCAGACTACAGCACAAATAATTTGCGCCATTTAACGCCAGAGCAATTTTTTCTTGCCGAAGGGCCGGGTATCCCCAAAGAATCGGCAAGCACATTTCACGATTTTTTCCTTACTGTTATCAGAGCACAGGTTTCTAGATTTGGAGAAGCAATGGATCTCTCGCAGTTCACCGGGTTCCTCTTGGTATCGGTGACGTTGGCGTGCACGCCCGGCGCCGACTGGGCGTACATCATTTCCTCTGCACTGGGCAAAACCAGCTATCGCCCAGCCGTATGGGGATTGCTCTCGGGATACCTGGTTCATACTGCATTGCTGGTGTGCGGAATTGCGGCCCTGGTCGCGAGTTCCCCGTCACTTCTCCTCTGGCTCACGGCAGCCGGATCGGTCTATCTGCTGTGGCTAGGCATTGCGACCCTGCGTTCCTGCAGGAACGCCAGGTTCTTTGATGCCGATGCTCCATCTACCTCCGAAATTGAAGCACTCGATGGCGATTACCCTCGGAGCAATCCCGAACCTACCGATAGCACCGTCGCGCTATTGGACAAGGTCCGGCATCGATCGCTACGCGGCCAATTCCTCAAGGGCCTGCTCACCAGCGGCACTAACCCCAAGGCACTACTGCTGTATGTGGCCCTCATCCCGCAGTACCTGGACTCATCCCTGGATCTTCCCCTCTCCCTGCAAACCGGCGCTCTTGGGCTTACTCATTTCGCGGTATCGATCCTCGTGTACTTCTCCGTTGCATTGGCTGCCAGGGTGCTGCTTCGCTCCCGGCCCATGGCGGCACGCATCGTAACCATGTGCTCCGGAACCATAATGATCCTCTTGGCCCTGGGCTTGGTCTACGAACAATTCTTCGTCGCATAAGAATTTATTGAACACTGATCAAGACAATTGAACGGTGATCAAGTATGCTCTTAATCGATGGCTCTTCGGTCATCTGTAACGCAAGCATGAATGGCTGTCCGATCATGGAGCCCGCCGTTCAAGCTACGAACCTTGCGCTGGAGCACTCGTGGAACTACCCCCAATTCGATTTGAGAATGTCACTGTCCGCTTTGAAGAGCGCGATGTCCTCAAAGATGTGCGCTTGACTCTCAACGAACAGCGCATCGGCATTATCGGGGCAAACGGTGCTGGGAAGAGTACGCTCTCCCGGCTCATCAATGGCCTCGTTTTGCCTACTGAAGGATCCGTGCACGTTGGCGACCTGAACACTCGGAATCATGCAAAGCAGATCCGCCGCGATGTTGGTTTTGTCTTCCAGAATCCAGCAAATCAAATCATCATGCCGCTGGTCTCTGAAGACATTGCGTTCGGACTGAAGAATTTGCAAATTCCCAAAGCAGAGCGCCAATTGCGCGTGCATGAGACACTGGCAGAGCTCAACATCTCGCATCTGGCAGGTCGCGAAAGCCACACTCTTTCCGGCGGCGAGCAGCAAATGGTCGCACTCGCTTCCGTCCTTGCCATGCGGCCACGAACCATTGTTTTCGATGAACCCACTACGATGCTGGATCTGCGCAATCGACTTGCTTTCCAACGCGAAATTGCCAAGCTGGCGCAACGTGCAATTGTGGTGACGCACGATTTGGAAATACTTGAAGATTTCGACCGCGTTCTCGTGGTCACCGACGGAGCTATCGAATTCGATGGCCGACCGGAAGAAGCAATCGCCCATTACCGCCAATGGAGCCACGCATGATCGCGTCCAAGAATACTTCGTATCTAGCGCGTGTTAAGCCGGGATGGAAATTCGGGACATTGCTGGTTCTGAGCATCGGGCTTTACTTGATTAGCTCGTGGCAGGTCTTGCTGCCCCTGTTCATTCTCAGTGCGATACTGCTGCTTTCGGCTAGGGTCGACCTCAAGCAGCTGCGCATGCCACTGTTCTCATTGGCCATGATTCTCGGCATCGTCTTCATTCTTCTCGGCCTGCAAACCGATTGGGCCAACGCCGTGGTCTCGGTCCTGCGGCTGCTGACCATGTGCCTGATGGCCTACGCCGTCAGCCTCACCACAAGCTTTGACGCGATGCTCGAGCTCTTCCAACAGGTTGCCTCTCCATTACGATTCCTTGGAGCTAATCCAGCGCAAATCGCATTGGGATTGTCCATGACAATACGGTTCATTCCGGAGTTGAAAAAGGTATACCTCGAAGTCCGCGAAGCCCAGCATGCTCGGGGTCTGGGCAACAATCCGTTGGCCGTGAGTGTCCCATTAGTTATCAGATCACTAAAAATCGCTGACGAGACAGCCGAAGCGTTAGACGCCCGCGGCTACGATTCAGCACCTTACCGACGCTAAGCGCGTCAGCTACTTCCATCTCGCTCGCACTTCCAAGGAAACACAATGCCAACTCGCACCGACTCAACTTCGCAAACTCGCAATACGGTATACGTCGCAGTCTTTGCCGCCATGATCGCGGCCATGGGGCTCCTTCCCCCTATTACATTGGGGATCATCCCGGTACCCATTACCCTGCAAACCCTGGGTGTCATGCTGGCCGGCGCCTTATTGGGACCTTGGCGAGGTTCATTGGCCTCACTGGTTGTCGTAGTCCTGTCTTTGGCAGGGCTGCCCTTGTTGGCTGGTGGGCGTGGTGGGCTTGGAGTCCTGTTCGGGCCGACCGGCGGATATCTCATTGGATGGATTTTCGGGTCACTCGTTATTGGAGCCCTCTTCAAATACTGGGTTCTGCGCAACGAAAACAAGGTCGCCCGATTCATGTCCGGACTGGCCTCGGCTCTCGTTGGCGGAATCGTCGTCATCTATCTGTTTGGCGTTCCGTGGACCGCTGCTGTTACCGGGCTTGATCTGGGCACATCCTTGCTGGGGTCTCTCGGATTCCTGCCCGGGGACGTCCTCAAAGCCGTAGTCGCCACCCTGGTGGCCCTGACCGTGCACCGTAGCTACCGCGGGTTGATGAAGTAGCTCGATGGAACTGTGGCAGGCACTGGCAAGGTGGGCCAATCAACGACCGGATCATCTTGCCCTGCTCACGGTTGAAAGCCGGCTGACTTATGCGCAGTTGGCCAGCAGAAGCGGTGCTCTGGCCAAGCGGCTAGAATCCGTTCCAGGCAATCGGATCGCTGTGCACACCAGCGATCCGATTGAGATGGCCATCGCTTTTTATGCGATCGCGCGCAGTGGCAAGACATTGGTGGTGATTGACCCTGCTTGGCCCGGAAATCTGGCCACTTCCATGGCAGCAGTTCTTCTATGCGATTTTGTGCTTGAATCGACGGTTCCGCGGCCTTTGCCCGGCGTCCCAAGATTCGCCTTGCCGCCCGAGCCACCCGAGCCCGGTGAATACATTGCGCCCGCGACCAAGACTCATTGCGCTGAAGACCTGCTGATCATATGCACTTCTGGAAGCTCATCGCGTCCCAAGGCTGTGCTCCGGAGTGCTGCATCGTGGGAAGCGTCCCTGAGTGCCGGCGCCACGATCTTGGGCGCTTCGCCAGATGATTCCACTCTTTGCCCGAGTCCCATTTCCCACGGTCTGGGCCTCTACGCGATGGTCGAGTCCCTGCATACTGGCGGCACCTTCGTGGCTTCCGGAAAATGGGATCAAAAGGGCGTTGCATCATTGCTGGCGCGCGTCAGCTGCACCCGTATCGTCAGCGTACCGACAATTCTTGGCAAGGTGCTGGCCCTGGATGACCCGGCACGGTTCTCCAGCCTGCGATTGGTCATCAGCGGCGGGGAATCCCTGGACCAGGAGACCATGCAAACTCTTCACCAGATGGCTCCCTCGGCGCGCTGCGTTGAATATTTCGGGAGCAGCGAGCACAGCCTCATCGCGTATCGCGAGCGGCTGGCCAACCAGCCGCGAACTCCGTATTTCGACGGCCAGCTGTTTCCTGGGGTGCAGGCTCACACCCATGAGGCAACGCCGGGTTCAGGCTTTGGCTCGCTCTATATCGATAGCCCGTTCAACGCCAAGGGGTACGACCTTAGCTCGGACTCTGTCATCGCTCGGTGCGGCACAGCGATCGGCATCGGCGATCAGGCGAAGCTCCTGGGTTCAAATCGCATCGTCCTGTCCCGTCGCAACGACGGGATGATGAATCTCAACGGAAACAATATCCACCCGGGCGAAGTGGGCGCAGCGCTTAATGCCGAGGGGCTGGCCAATGCCGTAGTGCGGATCGATGCATCGAGCGCACCAGCCAGGTTGCTGGCCTACACGGTTTCGCCACCCCGCAATCCGTCCGCTCTTCTCACCGGCCTGCAGAAGCATTTGCCCCAGTACAAGATCCCGCACCAAATCATCTACTTGCGATCGTGGCCCGAGACCTTCAGCGGAAAATTGAATGCCTCGGCTTTGGACTTCCAGGATCTGAACATTGAACGGAGCGACTGGCTCAGATGAATGACGCCTTCATTATCAATGCAGCACGCACGCCCATCGTTAGAGCAGGCAAGGAGTATTCCCGCATTACCGCAGACCAACTGCTGGCTCGGGTGATCAACGCGCTAATAGATCGAAGCGGCATCTCCCCTGCGGATGTAGACCACGTATTTGCCGGCAATGCGGCGGGACCGGGCGGAAATATAGCGCGAGTGTCTGCTTTGGCGTCGGTGCTGCCCAAGACCGTCAGCGCGACCAGCATCGATGCCCAATGCGCCAGTGGACTGGACGCAATTGCCGCCGCTGCGCGGATGATACGTTGCGGTGAAGCGCATGTCGTGGTGGCCGGTGGCGTGGAGTCGGTGAGTACCGCGCCATGGCGGGTTGAAAAGCAAACCTCCGTAATCCAGCCTCCGCGCCTCTACTCGCGTGCCCGATTCACTCCAGAGCGGGACCCGGACCCCGAAATGGGCGAAGCTGCGGAGAATATTGCCCAGTCCTACGGCATTGCACAAGAGCGGCAAGATTCTTTCGCATTGCAGAGCCACCAGCGTGCGCTGCGCGCTCAAGCGGCTGGACTCTTTGATCGCGAGCTTGTCACCGTGGATACAAGCAACGGGCAAGTAGCGGCCGACACCTGCCCCAGGCCCGGACTGACACTTCGCAAGCTCGCTGCGCTCAAGCCGGCATTCCTACCCGGTGGCACCGTGACTGCGGGAAACTCCTGCCCGATTAACGATGGTGCAGCTGCGGTAATCTTGGTGAGCGAACAAATGCGCCAGAGACTGAACCCAACCTTCGCAATGCGCTACCTTGCTTCTGCTTCAGGTGCTTGCGATCCCAGCATTCTCGGCATGGCGGCGGTACCGGCGTACCGCAAGCTCATCGGCCTGCTGCCATCCGCTGCTGCTTCCAGCACTCCACTGATCGAGTTCAACGAAGCCTTTGCGGTCCAGGCCCTGGCATGCCTCGATGAGCTAGGGATCACCGAGGTGACGGTGAACCAAGGTGGCGGGGCCTTGGCGTTGGGACACCCCTACGGTGCTAGCGGCGCGATTCTTGCGACTCGGCTGTTCTGGCAGGCCAACCAGGCTCGGATACCTGGGCAAAGGGCGATCGCGCTCATGGCCGCCGCGGGTGGCACCGGAAGCGCGTTTGCTTTCGAGTCAGTACCGCATTGAGCCCTTGGGGCATTGGCCTAGATGTTGAACCCCAAGGCCTGCATCTGATTCCGGCCGTCGACAAGGTTCTTCAGCACTTCATCAATCTGCGCTTCGAGTAGATCGGTCAGCGGGCAGGCAGGCGTCGTCAACGTCAGGTCGATTTCCAGGACTGAATCGCCGTCGAAACACCGTCCGTAAAGCAGGCCCAGGCCAACAATGTTGACTCCCAGCTCGAGGTCATTCACGTCCTTGGGTGCTTCGTCGATTTCTGCGATCGGCCACGTTGCGCTCTCATGTGCACCATTTGCGGCTTCGGACATGCGCTGCTCCCCGATTCTGCCCCGGGTACCCCTTTCCCTTTCGGCTCTTCCACGAGATACCAGAAGGAATGCAGGCCCCTCGGGCGTTAACGAACAGAACCGCTCACCCCCGTAGGGAGCAAGCGGTTCTGCTTGAAACAGCCTAAATTAGATGTTGAAGCCCAGGGCTCGCATCTGATCGCGACCGTCATCGGTGATTCGTTCTGGACCCCAAGGCGGCATCCAGACCCAGTTCAAACGGTGGTCGTCCACAACGCTCTCCAGCGCCTGGCCGACCTGCTCTTCGATAATATCGGTGAGCGGGCAAGCGGCGGTTGTCAGTGTGAGGTCCAGCAAGAGTACGCCGTCATCCGCGTACTTCAGGCCGTACAGCAAACCCAGGTCGACAATATTGACACCCAGTTCAGGGTCAATGACGTCCTTGAGCGCTTCCTCAACGTCTTCCAGAGGAGTCGTAGCGGCTCCCGTGCTCTGTTCGGTCGATTCGCTCATGATTGTAACCTTAGGCCTTGACGTTCAGGTAACGGTCGTAGCCTTCTTCTTCCAGACGGTCAGCCAGTTCCGGGCCGCCCTGTTCTGCAACTCGGCCATCCACGAACACGTGCACGAATTCTGGCTTGATGTAGCGCAGGATGCGGGTGTAGTGGGTGATGAGCAGGGTGCCCATTTCGTTCTCGTCCTGTGCGCGGTTAACGCCCTCGGAGACAACCTTCAGAGCGTCGACGTCCAGGCCGGAGTCGGTCTCGTCCAGCACTGCGAACTTGGGCTTGAACAGTTCCAGCTGCAGGATCTCGACGCGCTTCTTCTCGCCACCGGAGAAGCCTTCGTTGACGTTACGGCCAGCGAAGTCGGCATCGATCTTCAGCTTGCTCATAGCTTCCTTGACGTCCTTGGTCCAAGTACGAAGCTTTGGAGCTTCGCCGTCGATGGCGGTCTTGGCGGTACGCAGGAAGTTGGTCATGGTTACGCCTGGTACCTCTACCGGGTACTGCATAGCCAGGAACAGGCCAGCCTTGGCGCGCTCGTCGACGCTCATCTCCAGGACATCTTCACCATCGAGGGTGATGGAGCCGGAGGTGACGTTGTAGCGCGGGTGGCCAGCGATGGTCGAAGCCAAGGTCGACTTGCCCGAGCCGTTAGGGCCCATGATTGCGTGGGTTTCGCCGGTCTTGATGGTCAGGGTTACACCCTTGAGAATTTCCTTCTCGCCCTGCTCGGTGTCAATCGAGACGTGCAGGTCCTTGATTTCCAGAGTAGACATACGTCGTTCCGTTTCTTTCTAAAAAGCGCTAAGGCTAAAAAGCTGGTGAAGCGAGCACTACCTAGTTCTCGGTAGCAGCCAATTCTTCTTCGATGGTGTCGGTCAGTCGCTCCTGCAGAGCCTCATCGCCGATCTGCTGAACGATTTCGTTCAGGAATCCGCGAACTACCAAGCGGCGTGCGGTCTTTTCATCGATGCCGCGAGCCATCAGGTAGAAGAGGTGCTCATCGTCGAAGCGGCCGGTGGTCGATGCGTGGCCAGCACCATCGATCAGACCGGTTTCGATTTCAAGGTTCGGAACCGAATCAGCGCGGGCGCCATCGGTCAGAACCAGGTTGCGGTTGGCTTCGTAGGAGTCGGTACCAACAGCAGCCTTCTGGATCAGCACATCGCCAACCCACACGGTGTGTGCGTCCTTGCCCTGCAGCGCACCCTTGTACAGCACGTTCGACTTGCAGTTGGCCACAGCGTGGTCAACGAACAAGCGGTGCTCCAGGTGCTGGCCGGCATCTGCGAAGTACAAGCCGTAGAGCTCGATCTCAGCGCGTTCGCCGGTGAAGCGAGCCGACGGGTTCACGCGAACCAGGTCGCCACCGAAGGAAACAACAATGTGCTTGAACGAAGCGCCAGCAGCTACCAGCGCCTGCTGCGAGGAAGCGTGAACGGCGTCATCTTCCCAAGCCTGCAGGGAGATCACGGTCAAGCGGGCGTTGGCCTGGACGTCGAACTCGACGTTCTGTGCCAGCACTGCCGAACCGACGTGGTCCAGCACAACAGTAGCCTCGGAATTTTCCTCGGCAACAACGATGAGGTGCTGAGCCGCCGCTGCCAGCGACTCGCCGGTGATGCGCAGGGTTGCGTTGGCACCTTCGGCGTTCTTCGGGATCGTCACAACGTGGGTCTCGGAAGCGAACTTCCAAGCGTTGGCCGACACGCGGTCATCCGGGGTATGCGCAACACCGTTCAGCGCGTCGCCAGCCGGAACAACCGACAGCTTGGCGATTCCGTTGCCGGCGAGCTCTATCTTCGGAGCCGCGCCGGTGAGGTCATCGCTGTGCAGGCCCTTCAGGCGCTTGAGCGGGGTGAAGCGCCAGTCCTCTTCACGACCGGTCAGTTTGGCGAAGTCATCTACATTGGTGCTGGTCAGTCGACCGGCACGCGATGAATCGGGAACTCCAACTCCGCCGCCGTGGCTGTGCGCCTTGGTGGAGGCACCGGCCAGCGGCGAGCTGTCGTTGTCGTTGATCGGCGAAAGGTCTTCGCCCTCTTCGGTGAAACCAGGAATCGATGGTGCGCCGATGCGCGCCTTCTCTGCTGGGATATGGGTGGTGGTCTCCGACATTCTTAGCCGACCGATCCTTCCATCTGAAGTTCAATAAGGCGGTTCAGTTCCAGCGCGTACTCCATAGGCAGCTCGCGTGCGATTGGCTCAACGAAGCCGCGCACGATCATTGCCATGGCCTCGTCCTCGGCCATGCCGCGGGACATCAGGTAGAACAGCTGCTCTTCGGAAACGCGCGAGACGGTCGCCTCGTGGCCCATGGTTACGTCGTCCTCGCGGACGTCGATGTACGGGTAGGTATCCGAACGCGAGATCTGGTCGACCAGCAACGCGTCGCAGACCACCGAGTTCTTGGTGCCCTTGGCGCCTTCCTGGACCTGGACCAGGCCGCGGTAAGCCGAGCGGCCACCGTTACGAGCCACCGACTTGGCCACAATGGCCGAAGAGGTGTTCGGAGCGATGTGGACCATCTTGGATCCGGTGTCCTGGTGCTGGCCCTCGCCGGCGAAGGCGATGGACAGGGTCTCACCCTTGGCGCGTTCGCCAACGAGGTAAACGGCTGGGTACTTCATGGTGACCTTCGAGCCGATGTTGCCATCGACCCATTCCATGGTGGCGCCTTCTTCGCAGACGGCACGCTTGGTCACCAGGTTGTAGACGTTGTTCGACCAGTTCTGGATCGTGGTGTAGCGAACGCGGGCGTCCTTCTTCACGATGATTTCCACAACGGCAGAGTGCAGCGAATCCGACTGGTAGATCGGTGCGGTGCAACCCTCGATGTAGTGAACGTAGGAGCCCTCATCAGCGATGATCAGGGTGCGTTCGAACTGGCCCATGTTTTCCGTGTTGATGCGGAAGTAAGCCTGCAGCGGGATCTCCACATGTACGCCCTTCGGGACGTACACGAACGAGCCGCCGGACCACACGGCAGTGTTCAGCGAAGCGAACTTGTTGTCGCCCGCTGGAATGACCGAGCCGAAGTACTCCTGGAAGATCTCCGGGTGCTCCTTCAGTCCAGTGTCGGTGTCAAGGAAGATGACGCCCTGGGCTTCAAGGTCTTCACGCAGCTGGTGGTAGACAACCTCGGACTCGTACTGGGCGGCAACGCCGGACACCAGACGCTGCTTTTCAGCCTCTGGAATACCCAACTTGTCGTAGGTGTTCTTGATGTCTTCTGGAAGTTCTTCCCAGGAGGTCGCCTGCTTCTCGGTGGAACGCACGAAGTACTTGATGTTGTCGAAATCAATACCCGAGAGGTCTGGACCCCAGGTAGGCATTGGCTTGCGATCGAAGTACTTCAGCGCCTTCTGGCGACGCTCCAGCATCCATTCTGGCTCGGACTTCAGGGCGGAAATATTCGCCACTACGTCCTTGTCGACGCCACGGCGCGCATTTGCACCCGCGTCGTTCTTGTCTGACCAGCCGTATTCGTAATTGCCGATTCCGTGGAGTTCGGGGTTCTTCTCCAGAATTTCGGAAATTACACCCGGGTCGGCAGACTCCTGTGCAATCTGATCCGTCATCGCGGCCTCTCCTGCTTCGTGAACTGAATTCGAGTTCTTTTCTCAGCGCGCATTGGCGCCTTTTCACGCCCCACAGGGATGTGGGTCGTGCACACGTGTCCTCCACCGGCCAAGGTCGACAGTCGTCGGACGTCGACGCCTAGCAAGCGGGCGAACATTTCCGTTTCCATGTCGCAAAACACTGGAAACTCTCGTGCCAAGTCTTGTATCGGGCAGTGTCCCTGGCATAGCTGCACGCTATGCATCAGGGCAGTTGCCACTTTGGTATCCACTTTTCGGGTGTATCCCACGAATCCATCTGCACTGAGCAAATTGCCCAGCACCTCGGCTCGTGCTTCCAGCCCTTCAACGCCGACCAGCGCCTTGGCGTATCGGTCTTCCATTGATGCGAAGCGGTTACGCGCAAACTTGCGAATCGCGTCCTCTCCGGCCGCATCGCCGAGCATCTTCAATGCGTCGGAAGCAATCTCCAGGTAATCGTTGCCCAACTTCGTCTGCCCGCGGTGCGAAAGCACGTAGCGACGCGACGGACGTCCAGCACCGGTTTTCTGGTTGGCTACCAGTTTCACCTCTACGAGTCCCGATTTTGAGAGCGCGTCGAGGTGACGGCGGACCGCAGCAGGCGTGAAGCCCAGCTTGCTTCCAAGCTCGGCAGCACTGACCGGCCCGTCCTCGAGTACTGCGTACAGGACGCGGTCGCGCGTACGCTCCTCGGTATCCCCAACTGCGCCAACTGTCGCGGCAGTGGAGCCACTAGCTGATTCTGAATTTGATGAATACACAACACAATCATGCGTAAATTTTTGCTCTAGGTCTAGTAAGGAAGGACTTACTAAGGACATGCTTGCCCGACTAGTGCGTTACTTGAATCGAACCTCTGACACTCCCATTGTCCCGCCCACCTCAACGGAACTCGAGGGTTGGTGACAAAACACTCAGCTCAGCCAGTTCGACATGTCGTAGAATGTTTCAGTGTCTTCTGTAACTCCCAGCCTTGTCATCAACGAGCTGGCTAAAGATTTAGGTCCAGTCCCCGCCTTGGACAATCGCATGTTGCGAGTCCTGGAGTCGGTGTCCCTAAAAGCTTATCCGGGTCAGGTCACCACGCTTTTAGGAGCTAACGGAGCCGGCAAATCCACGACCCTCGCTTGTGCCCAGGGGCTGCTTCAGCCCGAAGGCGGAACCGTCGAACTCCTGGGCCAGAACCCCTTCGGCGACAATCCCGAATTGCGTTCCCGCGTCGGAGTCATGCTCCAAGACGGAGGGTTGCCACCCTCAATGCGACCGGTTCCGCTCTTGAGGCACGTCGCTTCCCTCTATCAGAAGCCCATTGATATTGATGCGTTGATCACACGGTTGGATCTCGAATCATTTGGCACCCGCACGATCCGCCGTCTCTCTGGTGGCCAGAAGCAGCGCGTCGCCTTGGCCCTGGCGCTGGCCGGAGATCCGGAAGTGCTCTTCCTCGATGAACCAAGTGCTGGGCTGGATCCGCAGTCCCGCCAGGTAGTCTTCGACCTCATTGCCGAACTTCGCGATGCAGGAAAGGCCATCATCCTCACCACCCACCTCATGGATGACGCGCAACGCCTCAGCGACTACGTCTACATCATCGACAAGGGCTGCACCGTGGCGCAAGGCACCGTGGCCGAGCTGACGGCCCGCGCTGCCGAAGACCAGGACACCCGCCCGGTGTCCTTCTCCGCCCCAGCAGGGCTGCGCCTACCTGAACCACCGGCAGGATTGCACCTGGAGGAGACCGGAGCCGGCCAATACCGGCTCGACGGGGTCAACTCCCCCGAACACTTGAACTGGCTAACCCATTGGTGGCTCCAGGAGGGCATTTTGCCAACCGAGCTCAACTTGCAGTCACGAAGCCTCGAAGACGTTTTCCTTGAAATCGCACAGAAGGAGGGAAGGGCATGAGCCAAACACAGGCACGCTCCAATGCTGTCTCGCCACTGCGCCGAATCCTGAACCAGGGTAAATACGAATCCATCCAGATGCTCAGCAATGGCGAACAGCTCATTCTCGCTGTTGTCATGCCGCTCATTGCGCTCTTCGTGCTCACCCTGACCGATCTGGTCAAGGATGTCGCAGACCGCAGCATTGATGCCGCCGTTCCTGGCGTCTTGGCCTTGTGCGTCATTTCGACGGCTTTCACCGGGCAGGGAATTGGCACCGGATTTGACCGCCGCTATGGCGTGCTGACCATGTTCTCCACTACGCCGCTGGGGAAAACCGGACTGATTTTCGGCAAGGTCATTGCCGTGCTGTCGGTCCTGCTGATCCAGGTCGTCTTAATCTGCTCTGTCTCCTTGTTGTTCCTGGACTGGCATCCGAACCCTTGGGGCATTGCTCCGGCTATACTCTTCCTGCTCTTGGGCGCAGCCGCGTTTACCGCGCTAGGCCTGCTGATTGCCGGCACCGTCCGCCCTGAAGCGACGTTGGCGATCACCAACCTTGCCTGGATCCTGCTGGCCGGTGCCGGCGGTGTCCTCTACCCCTTGAGCATGGCCCCTCATTGGGCCCAGCCAACCCTGAATGCGCTGCCATCGGCAGCGCTGGGCGATGCCATGCGCGATGCCCTGATCCACGGCCAGTTCAGCATTGCTGGCCTTATCTTCTTGATCCTTTGGTCAGCAGTTGGCTCCTTTGCAGCCATCAAGCTGTTCAAATGGAGCTGACCACCACCCAAATTCCGAAAAGGGAGATTTCAATGTCTTCAGCCCAAGCCACCCAGAGCTGGGCCGATAAACTGCCCACGAAGGTCACTCGCCTCGTGCATGGTCTCGCGATCGCATCCCTGATCTCGCAGATTGGCATTATCGTCACCGGTGGAGCCGTACGCTTGACGAATTCGGGCCTCGGCTGCTCCCACTGGCCCAATTGCGTTCCCGGTTCGATGACCCCTGTCCCGGAAATGGGCATCCATGGAATCATCGAGTTCGGCAACCGCCTGCTGACCTTTGTCCTGCTGGTCATCGCTGTCGCGTTCCTGATCTCCATCTGGAAGACGCGCCCTACCCACCGCACCCTGTTCAAGCTGTCCATCGGCTTGCTCGCCGGCATCGCGTTGCAGGCACTCATCGGAGCCATCACCGTGTGGACCGGACTGAACGCTTGGGTCGTTTCGGTGCACTTCCTGATTTCCGGCGCACTGGTCATCATGGCAACATTCCAGGTGAACCGCACCGCCAAGGAACTGAAGAACCGCAAGTTCGATCAGAGCAGCAAGTCGATCCGCCAGCTCTCCTTCGCCGCATGGATCTTCTCCCTGCTCGCAGTGGCATTCGGAACTATCGTGACCGGCACCGGACCGCATGCAGGCGATGCCGATGCCCCGCGCCACTTGTTCGATCCGCTGCTGGTAACCCGCATGCATACTGCTCCGGTGTACTTGCTCGTTGCCGCAACCATCGTGGTGCTGATTCTGGCCTACAAGCAGGGCGGAAACATCCAGCTTCGCATCGCCATCTGGTGGCTTGTCGCGGCAATTGCGGTCCAGGCAGCAATTGGCTACATCCAGCATTTCAATGGGCTGCCAGTCGCCCTGGTACTCTCCCACATGCTCGGCGCGAGCTTGCTGCTTGCCGCCTCCGCAAACGTCTGGGATCGGGCTGCCATCCTTCCGGAATACCAGCGCAACGATTCCTAGAATCCTGAGTAAATGACTGGGGGTTGCCCTGCACTCGATGTGCAAGGCAACCCCCAGTTGCTTAACGCTGTCCCCCGGCCGTTCCACGGCGCGTGAACCACATCAAACCATAAAGTCCAAAGAAGAAATAGACTGTTCCGGCTAGCCAGAATGCCGCAAGCAGCAGGCCTTGATCCACGGTGGAAACCGCAAGAAGGGCGGCGCCGTTAGCGCAGGTAGCCCATAGAGCAATCCGGGAATTGGACAAGAACCCGATGCCGCAGGCCAAGCCCAGGGCAAGGTATGCGTATACGGCGACGTTCGGCTCGATACTCGTGAACGATGCGGCTCCCAGGAGCACGACTGGCAATAGCAGAGCAGTGCCACCAATGATGCGGATCAACTTTGAACGCGGTTCTCGATTCACCGATTTGGACGAACGCCCATTGATTCCGACTAGCATCCATGCTGCGACCATTGACGGGATATAGAAGATTCCACTGCTGGTAATTAATCCGGCAACGAGCACTGTCATGCACAAGGCCGCCGCGTAGCCGTAGATTCGTGCCGTTTTTCCCTTCATGACCGCGGTGGCCGCTACGCCAAGTCCGAATATTGCGAAGATCAGCAGTTGCAATGCGCCTTGCTCATATATCGAGTCGTAGCTACTGCCCTCACCTTCTGGCACAGAAGCGCCAAAAATCAGGTCACCCAGGGTATCTGCCAGAGTCGTATCGATGATGGAGACAAGGACACCGAGGACCAGTGCCACCGCACCGAGCACCAAGCTATTCCTGCGTAGGATGGCCCGCTCCTGCGGAGCCGCGTACTCGGCCATCAGAGGGGCTGCAACAGTTTCAGGACTGCCTAGCGCGGCGAGGATTTGGTCATCATCCCTGCCTAGGGCTCGGCCATCCTCGATATGCTGCGCCACATCCTCCAGAAGCTCTAAGCCCATATCCCTTGGAGCACCGCGCAGGAGCTTCCCCAATTCCCGCAAATACGCTTCCGCACTGTACTGCTCAGCTGTCGATGCCATGTTGCTCTCCAAGTAGATCGGTGACTTGCATTGAAATTGCTTCCCATACCCCGCGGAACTCGCCAACCATCAGATGCCCGTGCTCGGTAATGGTGTAGTACTTCCGTTTGCGTCCCGACGCGCCTTCTTCCCAGTAGGTTTCTACCAGCCCAGTGGCTTTCATGCGCGCCAGCAACGGATACAGGCTCCCCTCGCCGGCGGTAAGCTTCCGCGCGGTGAGCTCTTCTGCCAGCTCCAACCCGTATTTATCTCCGCTGGCTAACGAAGCCAGCACACAGTACTCAAGGACGCCCTTGCGTATATTCGTGGCGATTTTCTCGCGTTGATCGGACATGCGATAACCATACCTTGCGTAGCAAGACTTGCATAGCAAGATCTAGTCTTATTTCCCACGATGAGAGTAATTTCTGCCTAAACGCATAGTGCGCATGCATTGGCCGATGCGAAGGGCAACTACGCTCGAACGCAGAAAAGCGGCCCTTCCTGGAATCCATTTTCATTT
>NZ_JBLVOC010000007.1:65551-95236 GCF_053543575.1 Glutamicibacter sp. AGC84 | reverse complement strand
GGGCGCTAACCGACGCTCAGCTGCGGCGTTGAACCTAGCCGAACAGCGGGCTACCCACGAACGGGTCAATGGCCAAGGCCAGGAATACGATCGACAAGTAGGTAATGGAGATATGGAAGACCTTCATGGCCTTGCGGTTGATCTCAGCCGGCTTATGGTCGCTCTGCGCTTCGCGGTAGAGCACGTGCGATTCGTAGACGAACCAGATGCCCGCGCCACCAGCGATTGCGGTGTAAACGATTCCTGCGCTACCCAGTGGGACCAGCAGCATCGAGCAAACGACAGTGGCCCAAGCGTAGAGCACAACCTGTACCGAAACGCGGCGAGCGTTGGCGATCGCGCCCAGCATAGGCACTGAAGCCGCGTTGTAGTCATCCGCATACTTCATGGACAGCGGCCAGTAATGCGGCGGGGTCCAGAGGAAGATCACCAGGAACAGGATGATCGCTGGCCATTCAATTGTGTTGGTCACTGCGGCCCAAGCGATCAGCACAGGCATGCAGCCGGCGATGCCACCCCAGACAATGTTCTGAGCGGTACGGCGCTTGAGGATCAAAGTGTAGAACACGACGTAGAGGAGGATTGCAGCCAGGCCCAAGGCGGTCGTCAGCGGATTGGTGCCAACCCAGAGAACCACCAGGGAGGCTATGGCCAATACCCAAGAGAAGACCAGTGCTTCCCTCGGGGTGAGGTCCCCAGTGACCAAAGGGCGCCCCTTGGTACGTTTCATCAACTTATCCATATCGCGATCGATATAGCAGTTGAATGCACCAGAAGCACCTGCGGCCATAGCTCCACCAACAAGGGTGGAGATCATGAGCCAGACGGAGGGGAAACCCCGTTCGGCAAAGATCATGGTCGGAAGGGTGCTCACTAGCAGCAACTCGATTACGCGAGGCTTCGTCAACGCCACGTAGGCATTGGCCTTGCGCTTCAGAAAATCGCCGGCATTTTCATCAGGCTGACGCGATGCGCGGGGCACTGATGCTGCGGCGACACTTTGAGTCTTCAATTAAACGCACTCAGTTCTTCACGGGTACAAGACAGACACTGTCATTCTACGCTGGATAGAAATTGATTGAAACTCCCCAGGATAGGATCACAGTTGAAAAATGGTGATTTGGCTCAATTCAAGACGCTACATTCGCCTGCCCGGCGGCTAGCCATGCACCTTTGCGGCTTCACGCTCCCATCGGATTCTGCTCCTCGAACCGATCTTCCGCAGGCAGCCCCCGCCCCAACCAGCGTTTCCCGCGAACCGTTGCAGCACGCCAAAGTCGACAAGCCGGGAGCCTTCGATGGAATAACCCCGCGCGGCGGGAGAACTCATCCGGTTCCAAATGCCCAACAGCATTTCGGCAGATTGCGCGTGGTCCCCCGGACCCTGCTCCCAAATGAACAAAGATGGCAACTGATGGCCGCTAGTGGAACAAATCTTGTTCTTTGTAGCGTTGGCTGGTTGCCGTGCACCGGCTGGCAGAAGTGCCCGGCCACCCATATCCCCCGGCTGCCACCTGCGCACGAATGCGCAGAATGCCTGAGCAATTCGCTCACGCCGTGGCATGAATAGCCGTATCAAGTCCACCTTCTGCGCAAACCGAATAATTCTGTGTCATCTTGCTAAATCCAACGCCCCAATACGCCTTTTCGCGATAGAGTTGACTCAGATTGCGCCGTCGCGACCTGCATCCCTCTGAATAAAGCACAGCCGGAGGAATCAGGAGGCGACGGCGTATTGCGTGTCAGCGGGAGATATCTCCCGTCCAAGCCTGAATGGAAGGAACGCCGCTGTGGCGACTGAATCCTTAGTTGAAGAATTCTCACTGACCGAGTTGGACCGTAAGGCCATCGACACCACCCGTGTCCTGGCAGCCGACGCCGTCGAAAAGGTTGGCAATGGCCACCCCGGTACCGCAATGAGCTTGGCTCCGGCCGCCTACTTGATTTTCCAGAAGCACCTGCGCCACGATCCGAAGGATCCGAACTGGATCGGCCGCGACCGTTTCGTGCTTTCCCCGGGCCACACCTCGCTGACCCTGTACCTGCAGCTGTTCCTCTCGGGCTACGGCCTGGAGATGGAAGACATCGAAGCGCTGCGCACCTGGGGCGCCAAGACCCCGGGCCACCCCGAGTTCGGCCACACCGCCGGCGTTGAGATCACCACCGGTCCGCTGGGCCAGGGCCTGGCTTCCGCCGTTGGTTTCGCCTACTCCCAGCGCCGCATGCGCGGCCTGCTGGATCCAGCTGCCGAGGCAGGGACCAGCCCGTTCGACCACACTGTCTATGTCATCGCTTCCGATGGCGACCTGCAGGAAGGCGTCACCTCCGAGGCCTCCTCGCTGGCCGGCCACCAGGAACTGGGCAACCTTGTTGTGATCTACGATGACAACAAGATCTCCATCGAGAACGACACCGACATCGCCTTCACCGAAGACGTGCTGGGCCGCTACGAGTCCTACGGCTGGCACACCCAGCGCGTGGACTGGACCGTCACCGGAGAATACGTCGAGGACATGGCCGCACTGGATGCTGCTGTGCGCGCCGCGAAGGCCGAGACCTCCCGCCCATCGATCATCAGCCTGCGCACCATCATCGGCTGGCCATCGCCGACCAAGCAGAACACCGGCGGCATCCACGGCTCGAAGCTGGGTACCGACGAAGTTGCCGGCCTGAAGACGATCCTGGGCTTCGACCCCGAGAAGAACTTCCAGATCGAGGACGATGTACTGGCTCACGCCCGCGAGGTCGTAACCCGCGGTGCGCAGCTGCACGACTCCTGGAACGAGACCTTCGAGGCCTGGAAGTCCGCCAATCCGGAAGAAGCCGCCCTGCTTGAGCGCCTGCAGGCTGGCGAATTGCCAGAGGGCTGGACCGAGAAGATCCCGACCTTCGAGCCAGGCTCCACCATGGCTACCCGCGCCGCGTCGGGCAAGGTCATCAACGCGATCGCCGATGAATTGCCAGAACTCTGGGGCGGCTCTGCCGACCTCGCCGGTTCGAACAACACCACCATCGAGACCGCGAAGTCCTTCGCTCCCGAGCGCCGCTCCACCGATTCCTGGTCCGCCAGCCCGTACGGCCGCGTGCTGCACTTCGGCATCCGCGAGCACGCCGCCGCCTCGATCGTGAACGGCATCGTGCTCTCCAGCCCGACCCGTGCATTCTCCGGAACCTTCCTGATCTTCTCGGACTACCAGCGTCCGGCGATCCGCTTGGCCGCGCTGATGGGTGTCCCCTCGATCTTCGTGTGGACCCACGACTCCATCGGCCTGGGCGAAGACGGCCCGACCCACCAGCCAGTGGAGCAGCTCGCGTCGCTGCGCATCATCCCCAACTTCGACGTCGTCCGCCCGGCGGATGCCAACGAAGTCGCCTACGCATGGCGCGGCATCCTCGAGCTGACCGACACCCCGTCGGGCATCGTCCTCTCCCGCCAGAACCTGCCAATCTACGACCGCGCGGCCACCGGCTTCCGCGGCGCCGAAGGCACGCTGAAGGGTGGCTACATCCTCGCCGAGGCTGTGCGCGATGGCGCGGAGACCACCCCGGATGTCATCTTGCTGGCCACCGGCTCCGAGGTCGAGCTGGCCATCGAGGCCCGCGAAGCCCTGGCTGCCAAGAACGTCGCGGCCCGCGTCGTTTCGCTGCCGTCGCTGGAATGGTTCGCCAAGCAGGACGCGGCTTACCGCGAAGAGGTCCTGCCGGCTGCCATCACCGCCCGCGTTTCGGTTGAAGCCGGCGTGGCCCAGGGCTGGCGCGAGCTGGTCGGCGCGCACGGCGAAATCATTTCGCTGGATCACTTCGGCGCTTCCGCCGATTACAAGAAGCTGTACTCCGAGTTCGGCATCACCACCGAGGCTGTTGTAGCCGCTGCCGAAACCTCCATGCAGAACGCTGCCAAGTAAGGAACCGAAGTAAAGATTATGAGCAACTCGAATACCCAGGCCCTGTCCGATGCCGGCGTCTCCATCTGGCTGGACGACCTTTCGCGTGAACGGCTGACCAGCGGCTCGCTGGCTCAGCTGATCGAAGAGAAGAACGTGGTCGGCGTGACCACCAACCCGGCAATCTTCGCGGCATCGCTGTCCAAGGCAGAGGTGTACGGCGAGGCCATCGCCGAGCAGAAGCACCGCTCGGTGGAAGACGCGATCACCGAGATCACCAGCGACGACGTGGCAGCTGCCTGCGACCTGTTCAAGGGCGTCTACGAGTCCTCCCAGGGCTTCGACGGCCGCGTGTCCATCGAGGTCGATCCCCGCCTGGCTCACGAGACCGCACCGACCATCGCCCAGGCCAAGGCCCTGTACGAGCGCGTGAACCGCGAGAACGTGCTGATCAAGATCCCGGCAACCGTCGAGGGCCTGGAAGCCATCACCGAGACCATTGCCGCCGGCATTTCGGTGAACGTCACCCTGATCTTCTCGCTGGAACGCTACCGCGAGGTCATCAACGCCTACCTGCTGGGCCTGGAGAAGGCCCACGCTGCCGGCGTGGACCTGTCCAAGATCCACTCGGTCGCTTCCTTCTTCGTTTCCCGCGTGGATTCGGAAATCGACAAGCGCCTGGACGCCATCGGCACCGATGCCGCGGCCGCCGTGCGCGGCCAGGCCGGCGTGGCCAATGCCCGCCTGGCCTACCAGGTCTTCGAAGAGTCCTTCGCTTCGGCGCGCTACGAGGTGCTGGCAGCTGCCGGCGCCAACGTCCAGCGTCCGCTGTGGGCTTCGACCGGCGTGAAGGATCCTGCCTACCCGTCGACCCTGTACGTGACCGAACTGGTCGCGCCGCAGACCGTGAACACCATGCCGGAGAAGACCCTGGACGCCACCGCGGCTGAAGCCGAGGTGCGCGGCAACGCGATCGCCGGCGGCTACGATGCGGCCAACCGCGTGCTGGACAAGCTCGCCGCACTGGGCATCGACTACAACGAGGTCGTGGACCTGCTCGAGGTCGAAGGCGTTCAGAAGTTCGACGTCGCATGGAACGAGCTGCTTGAGGACATGGCTGTGGCATTGAAGGGAGCCAAGTAGATGGAGCTTGGTCTGGTAACCTCCGGCGAGGCCCTGGCCTCCGTCGATGCGTTGCTCCCGAAGCTGATCGAAGCGAAGATCGGCAGCCGCATCGCCGCCCAGGACCCGACCATTTGGGGTCCTGAGGCAGAAGCTGAGTCGGCCATCCGCCTCGGTTGGGTCAACCCCTTCGAGGCAGCTGGCAAGCTGATCCCGCAGATCCTGGATCTGCGCGATGAGCTGCAAGAAGAGGGCCTGACCCGCATCGTGCTGTGCGGCATGGGCGGCTCCTCGCTGGCTCCTGAGGTCATCACCGCCCATGACGAGGTGGAACTGGTCATCTGCGACACCACCGATCCGTCGATGGTCAAGCAGATCGTGGAAACCGACCTGCAGCGCACCGTCGTGGTGGTTGCTTCCAAGTCGGGTTCCACCGTGGAAACCGATTCGCAGCGCCGTGCGTTCACCGCAGCTTTCCAGGCTGCCGGCATTGATCCGGCGACCCGCTTGGTGCTGGTCACCGATCCGGGCTCGCCCATGGATAATCCTGATGGCGTGCGCGCGGTATTCACTGCGGATCCGAATGTCGGCGGGCGCTACTCGGCGCTGACCGCTTTCGGCCTGGTCCCTTCGGGCCTGGCCGGCGCGGACATCGAAGCCCTGGTTGAAGAATCCGGGCTGATCAACGATGTGCTGGCTCTGGACGACGAGGACAACCTCGCGCTGCACCTGGGTGCCGCCATGGCTACCGCGGGCCGCGACAAGCTGCTGATTGCCTGTGTGGGCGATGCCCTGCCGGGCTTCGGCGATTGGGCCGAGCAGCTGATCGCCGAGTCCACCGGCAAGGAAGGCAAGGGCGTGCTGCCTGTTGCCGCGCATGTGGATGCACCGGAGCTGGCGAACCCGGCTCAGGACGTGCTGCCGCTGTTCGTCTACGACGCGCTGCCTGAGGATTTCGACGAGGACGCCACCGCCGTGCACTTCAGTGCACCGCTGGGCACCGCCTTCATGATCTTCGAGTACGCCACCGCCGTGGCCGGCTACCTGCTGGGCATCAGCCCCTTCGACCAGCCTGATGTCGAGGCCGCGAAGATCGCCGCCCGTTCCATGCTCGATGCTCCGGCGCAGAGCGCACCGGATGCAGTGGACGGACCAGTTGAGCTCTACGGCACCGGGGCCAAGACCTTGGAGGCGGCTGTGGAGCAGCTTGCCGCGCAGCTTCCGGCAGACGGCTACCTCGCCATCCAGGCATACCTGAACCGCAATGCGGACCAGGAGCTTGCCGCGCTGCGCGATCTGCTCGCCAAGAAGACCGGCCGTCCAGTCACCTTCGGCTGGGGTCCGCGCTTCTTGCACTCCACCGGCCAGTACCACAAGGGCGGCCCGGCACAGGGCGTGTTCTTGCAAGTCACCGCGGATCACAAGGAAGACCTTGGGATCCCGGAGCGTCCGTACACCTTCGGCGGCCTGATCACCGCCCAGGCGATCGGCGATGGCGCAGTACTGGCTGACGCCGAACATAACCGCCCAGTGCTGCGCGTGAACCTCACGGACCGCGCCGCCGGAATCGCTGCCCTGCTAGAGGCAGCGAAGTAAGGCACTATGAGCAACCCACTACGCGACGCCCGCGACCGGCGGCTTAACCGCATTGCCGGTCCGGGCGCGCTGGTGTTCTTCGGAATCACCGGCGACCTTGCCCGCAAGAAACTCATGCCAGCGGTCTACGACCTGGCTAACCGCGGACTGCTTCCCCCGAATTTTGCGATTGTCGGCTTCGGCCGCCGCGACTGGACGGCGCAGGACTTCGCCGACCAGGCCCGCGAATGGATCCTCGCCAGCGCCCGCACCCCCTTCAACGAAACCGTGTTCGCCCAGCTGGCCGCCGGCATGCGCTTCATCTCCGGCGCCTTCGACGATGATGGCGCCTACGAGAAGCTGGCCGCGACCCTGGACGAACTGGCCGAATCCCGGTCCACCGGGCGCAACCACGCTTTCTACCTCTCGATCCCGCCGAGCTGGTTCGAGGTTGTCTGCCAGAAGCTCTCCGAGCACAAGCTGGCCAAGGACAAGAACCCGGGCTGGGAACGCGTGGTCATCGAGAAGCCCTTCGGCCACGACCTGCAAAGCGCCCGCGAACTGAACGAGATCGTGGAGTCCGTGTTCCCGCCGGACGCGGTGTTCCGCATCGACCACTATCTGGGCAAGGAAACCGTGCAGAACCTGCTGGCTTTGCGTTTCGGCAACCAGATGTTCGAGCCGCTGTGGAACAACAAGTACGTGGACCACGTGCAGATCACCATGGCCGAGGACATCGGCATTGGCGGCCGCGCCAGCTACTACGACGGTGTGGGCGCGGCCCGCGACGTCATCCAGAACCACCTGCTCCAGCTGCTGGCGCTGACCGCCATGGAGGAACCCATTTCCTTCGACGCGGACCACCTGCGCAGCGAAAAGGAGAAGGTGCTCACCGCCGTCCAGCTGCCCGAGGACCTGGGCGCGGCCAGTGCCCGAGGCCAGTACACCTCTGGCTGGCAGGGCGCCGAGGAGGTCGTCGGCTTCCTCGACGAGGAGGGCTTCAACCCGAAGTCCAAAACCGAGACCTACGCGGCGGTGCGCCTGAACATCAATACCCGCCGCTGGTCCGGGGTGCCGTTCTACCTGCGTGCCGGCAAGCGCCTGGGCCGCCGCGTCACCGAAATTGCGGTGGTCTTCAAGAAGGCGCCGAACCTGCTGTTCACCGACCACAAGGACGACGAATTCGGCCAGAACGCGTTCGTGATCCGCGTGCAGCCCGATGAAGGCGCGACCATCCGCTTCTCCTCCAAGGTGCCCGGCACCCAGATGGAGATCCGCGATGTGACCATGGACTTCGGCTACGGCAACGCCTTCACCGAATCCTCGCCCGAGGCCTACGAGCGGCTGATCCTCGATGTGCTGCTCGGTGAGCCGCCGCTGTTCCCGCGCCATGAGGAAGTCGAGCAGTCCTGGCGCATCCTGGATCCTTTCGAGGAGTTCTGGGCCTCGCAGCCCACCCAGCCCGCTCCCTACGCTCCGGGCTCCTGGGGACCCGAAAGCAGCGATGAGCTGATGGCCAAGGATGGAAGGACCTGGAGACGACCATGATGATCGATCTTCCCAACACCACCACCTCCAAGGTGGCCAAGAAGCTGATCTCCTCGCGCCGCACCCACGGCGTGGTAGCGCTCTCCCGCGTGATGACCCTGGTGGTCATCACCCGCGAGGGGTTCGCCGAGAACGCGATCGAGGCGGCCAACCTGGCCAGCCGCGAGCACCCCTGCCGGATCATCGTGGTGGTCCGCGGCAACAAGTCCGAGGCCAACCGACTGGACGTGCAAATCCGCGTGGGCGGGGACGCCGGCGCCTCCGAGGTGATCGTGATGCGCACCTACGGCCCGGATGTCGTGGCCGACGAGGCGCTGATCTCCGCACTGCTGCTGCCCGATGCGCCGATCGTGGCCTGGTGGCCGCATGGCGTGCCGCAGGATCCGGCCGGCACCGCGCTGGGCAAGCTGGCGCACCGCCGCATCACCGATTCGGCGGAAACCGAAGACCCCACCGCCGCGCTGTTCAGCCGCATCGAGACCTACCAGGCCGGCGACACCGACCTCGCCTGGACGCGGCTGACCCTGTGGCGTGCCCAGCTGGCGAGCATCATCGACCTGATCGGCACCGAGGGGCTCTCGGGCATCACCGTGAAGGGCTCGGATAATTCCCCGTCCACCACCTTGCTGGCCGCCTGGCTGACCCTGTGCCTGGACGTCCCGGTGACCATCGCCGCGGACAAGTCCAATGGCGGGCTCTCCAGCGTCCGGCTGGCACGCGAAGCCGGCGACGTGGAGCTTTCGCGCCCTTCCGGCGCGGTAGCCCACCTTTACCTGCCCGGATCGGCCCCGCAACGCATCTCCCTGCCACGGCGTTCGGTGGCCGAATGCCTGGCCGAAGAGATGCGCCGCCTGGACGCCGATGACGTCTTCGGCGAGGTCATCACCAAGGGCCTGAACCTGACCAACCTGAGGAGCATCAGATCCAGTGATCGCTAGGCAAATACTGATCCATGAGAACCCGGAAGCTACCGCCCACGCCATTGCGGCCCGGCTGATCACCGCGATCGCCGATGCACTGGCCGCCCGCGGAGTTGCCCACGTGGTGGTGACCGGCGGTTCGCTGGGCATCGCCGCCCTGGAAGCCGTCGCGGCCAACCCCGCCAAGGCCTCGGTCAACTGGTCGCAGGTGCACTTCTGGTGGGGCGACGAGCGCTTTGTCGCCACCGATTCAGCAGATCGCAACGTGCTGCAGGCCGCAGCCCTGTTCGACGCGCTGGATGAATTGGGCCTGGACCGCGCCACCGTGCACGCCATGGGCGCCAGCGACAAGTACGAGTCCGCCGAGCAGGCCGCCGCGGCCTACGCCGAGGAACTGGCCGGGGAAGCCGAAGACAGCGCCTTGAACCCCGCGTTCGATGTGCTGATGCTGGGCATGGGCCCGGACTCGCATGTCGCCTCGCTCTTCCCGAACCACACCCGGTCCGATGAGCCAGGAGTCATCGCGGTCCACGACTCCCCCAAGCCGCCTGCGCACCGCGTCACGCTCACCATGGGCACCATCAACACCGCCAAGGAGGTCTGGCTGATCGTGGCCGGTGCCGACAAGGCGCCGGCGCTGGCCAAGGCCCAGCACGAGGTCAACGAGACTGCTGTCCCGGCCTCTGCCGTGCACGGCACCCAAGCGACCCGCTGGATCATCGACCGCGCCGCGGCCACCTTGCTCTAGCCTGCACCGCATCGCCGGTGCCGCGATCCTGCACTCCAGGATCACGGCACCGGCCTTTGCTTTCCCCTCGCCACCTGCCCGAAAGGTTCCCATGCATTCCGCCCCGCTGCCCGATGCCGCGCAGCCATCCCGCAAGGTCACGGTGATCGGCGCCGGCGTCATCGGGCTCTCCACCGCCCATGAGCTGGCTGCCGCCGGCCACCAGGTCACCGTCATCGCCGACCAGCTGCCGCTGCAGACCGTCTCCGCGGTGGCCGCAGCCATCTGGTTCCCGTACCACTCGGAGAACTCCGCAGCCGCCGATCTGCTGCTCGCCCGTTCGCTGGCACGCTTCGAGGAGCTCTCCGGCATCAAGGAAACCGGCATCGACCTGCGCCGCGGCCTGAATCTGGAAGCGTCCCCGGAGGAAGACCGCTCTTGGGCACAGATCGTCGCCAACGCCGCCGAAGCCCCGGCAGAAGACATCCCGCGCATTGCCGCCGCCGGCATGCGTGCCACCGTCCCGGTGATCACTATGCCTCTCTACCTCTCCTGGCTGCATGAACAAGCCTTGGCCAAGGGCGTCAAGTTCATCCAGCGCACCATCGAATCCATCGACGAGCTGCAGGAAGAGGCCGACGCCGTGGTATTGGCCACGGGCCTGCGTGGCGGCGAACTCACCAGGGATGACGGCACTGTCTACCCCATCCGAGGCCAGGTGATCCGCCTGGCAAACACCGCAGGGTTGGTCCACTGGCTCTGCTATGACGAGCATCCCCAGGGCGTTACCTACATCATTCCGCGCCGCGATGACATCATTGTTGGCGGTACCGACGTGGCCAACGACTTCAACGCCGAGGTCGACCCGCAGACCGCCACCGACATGCTGCGCCGTGCCATCGTCTTGGTCCCCCAGCTGGCCGGCTGCGAGATCCTGGAGCACAAGGTGGGGCTGCGCCCGGCACGCGAGACGATCCGCCTGGAGCGCGTCGACGGGCACGCTGTGCCTGTCATTGCGGCCTACGGCCACGGCGGGGCTGGGGTCACCCTTTCCTGGGGTACCGCACAGCGGGTCGTGGAATTGCTCGAAACCTAGCAGCACCAGCGTCCAACCGGCAGCTACGCTTTTCCGCGAGGCTGCCGGTCTGCTTTAACCGGCGGCGCGGCTGCGGCAGATCCGCCCACTCGCTCCCGCAGGTCCGCCATCAACCACGCGTCAGGTGACGGGAATCACCATTGACACCGGCTTTTCCGAGCGTATTATTTCATTCGTACTACTCGTCCCACGGTTTCGCGAGACGTTATTTCGACCATTGCGATCTCCATGAATCTTCACAATGCGCGGTCCGCCGCGCAGCACAGCGTGCTGGCCAAACCCGCACGCGCAGTAGCCTTCGCCTTTGCCGGCGCAATCCTCATTGGCGGGTTGCTCCTGGCTTCACCGGCGGCCAACACGCAAGGCACCTTCACATCCTTGGTGGACGGGATCTTCACCGCGACGTCAGCGGTGTGCGTCACCGGCCTGACTGTCTTGGATACGGCAACCCACTACACCCTCTTCGGCAAGATCGTCATCCTGGTCCTGATCCAGGCCGGCGGCCTGGGCCTGATGCTCGTCGCATCATTGCTGAGCATGCTGGTCATGGGCCGCATCGGCTACCTGACCCGGCTCTCCACCCAGCGGGAAAGCTCCGCCGTTTCCGGCGCCGACGTGCGCACCTCGGCATTGATGATCATCAAGCTGTCGCTGGCTATCGAATCCGCAGTGGCGCTCGTCTTGGCCCTCCGCTTCTGGCTGGCCTACGACTACGACCCCGCCAGGGCGATCTGGCATGGCCTGTTCCATGCGGTCTCTTCCTTCAATAACGCGGGATTCGCCCTCTACTCGAATAACCTGATGGATTTCGTGGCGGATCCGTGGCTATGCATCCCCATCAGCATCGCCATCATGCTCGGCGGCTTGGGCTTCCCGGTTCTGGTCCAGCTCAGGCATCATTGGCGGAATTCGCTGAAGTGGACGATGAACACTCGTCTGGTCCTGCTCATGACCGCATTGCTGCTGCTTGGGGGCACCATTTTCATCACCGCCATGGAATGGTCCAATCCGAAGACGCTGGGCGAGCTTGAACCTGCCCAGCGGATCCTGGCTGGATTCTTCCACTCAGTGCAGACACGTACCGCTGGCTTCAATTCCATCGATATCGGCGCGATGCATCCAGCATCCTGGCTGGGCATGGATGTGCTGATGTTCATCGGCGGAGGGCCGGCCGGCACCGCCGGCGGCATCAAGATCACCACGGCTGCGATCCTGCTGTTCATCATCATGACCGAACTTCGCGGCGAGACCGCCGTCAACGTCCTGGGCAAGCGCCTGTCCCGCTCGGTCCATCGCCAGGCCATCACGGTGGCGCTGATGGGCGTAGCGGCGGTATTCGTCGGCACCATGGGACTGCTCCTGCTGACCGGCTACTCCCTGGATCGCTGCCTCTTTGAAGCCACCTCCGCATTCGGCACCGTCGGGCTGTCCACCGGCATTACCCCGGATTTGCCGGACCCTGCCAAGGGCATCCTCATTGCATTGATGTACCTGGGCCGCGTCGGGGTCCTCTCGCTGGGCTCCGCGCTGGCCCTGCGCGATCGAAAAGCGCTCTACGAACTCCCCAAGGAAAGGCCTTCAATTGGCTAAGCTACTGAATTTTCGAAATGACGCCAAGGGCCTGTCGAAAGCGAACTCCGTTGCAGTGATCGGGCTCGGGCGATTTGGCGAATCCCTGGCCCTGGAACTGATGAAGTCCGGTACCCATGTCCTGGGCATTGACGTGCACGAGAACATCGTCCAGTCCCTGAACGGGGAATTGACTCAGGTGGTTCGCGCCGACGCCTCAAGCCGGGAAATCCTTGAACAGCTCGCGATCCACGAATTCGACCGCGTGGTGGTTGCCGTAGGCAGCCACCTGCAGTCATCCATCCTGTGCTGCTCGCTCTTGGTCAGCATGGGGATCCCGCAGATCTGGGCCAAGGCGCAGGACGATCGGCACGGTCTGATCCTGGAGCAGCTCGGAATCCACCACATCGTCTACCCGGAGAAGGATATGGGCAAGCGAGTCGCCCACCTGGTGCGCGGATCCATGATGGACTACCTGGAAGTCGATCCAGGCTATGCCATGGTGAAAATGAGCGCACCAGCCACATTGCACGGTGTGAAACTCAGTGATGCCGGGGTACGCAATAAATACCGGGTGACCATCGCTGCCACGACCAATGCGGCCGGCGAATGGAAGAACACGGACGGAAACACCGTCCTGCAGACCGGAGACAAGATCCTCGTGCTGGGATCGATTGCCGATACCGAGAAGTTCGGGCAACTGGCCTGAGACGCGCAATAGGCGCCTTCCACATGATATGGAAGGCGCCTATTGACTGCTACGGAAGGGTACTGCCTAGGCTTCGATGCTGAATCGCAGGACCAGAGCGAGGCCGATAATCACGGCACCCCAGATCAGACCAAGAATAATGGTGATGCGGTTCAGGTTGCGCTCGGCTACACCCGAAGATCCCATTGAGCTGGTCATGCCGCCGCCGAACATGTCGGACATACCGCCACCACGGCCCTTGTGCAAAAGGATCAGCAGGGTCAGCAGGACGCTTGTAATGCCCAGCAATACCTGCAAAATGATCTTGATAATATCCAAGTCGACGGTTCCTTAGTTAGATTCAGTCGGTGACGAGATGATGCTCGAACCTGACAATATTAGCAAATTCCTCGGCATCCAGGCTGGCACCGCCAACCAACACGCCATCAACATCGCGTTCGCGCATGATCGATGCGGCATTTGCTGCCTTAACACTACCGCCATAGAGCAGTTGAGTCTTCTCGGCAATCTCTGCACCGAAGCGTTCAGCCAGCGCACCGCGAATTGCGGCGCACATTTCCTGCGCGTCAGCTGGTCCGGCAACTTCACCCGTACCGATGGCCCAGACTGGTTCGTAGGCGATGACCAGGCTTGCGGCCTGCTCAGCGGTTACGCCTTCCAGCGATTCAGCCAACTGGTCCAGGGTGAATGCCACATGCTCGCCGGCCTTGCGTACTTCCAGGCCTTCGCCGACGCAGAGCATCGGGGTCAGGTCGTGGCGGTAGGCAGCAGCCAGCTTGGCGGCAATCACCTGGTTGGTTTCATTGTGGTACTCGCGACGCTCGGAGTGGCCTACCAATACGTAGGTGCAGCCGAGCTTCTTGAGGAACTGCCCCGAAATTTCACCAGTGTACGCACCTGAGTCCTGTGCGGACAGATCCTGGGCACCGTAGACGATATCCAGTTTGTCGCCCAGGGTCAGCGTCTGCACGCCGCGGATGTCGGTGAAGGGAGGGAACACTGCGACCTCGGCACGATCGTAATCGTGCTCATGGTCCTTCAGGGTCCACGCCAGCTTCTGCACCAGGGTGATGCCCTGGACGTGGTCCATGTTCATCTTCCAGTTGCCGGCAATCAGCGGCTGGCGCACAAAGGCGCCGTTCTGCGAAATGGTCATTATTAGCCTTCCAATGCGGCAACACCCGGCAGGGTCTTGCCTTCGAGGTACTCCAGCGAAGCGCCGCCACCGGTGGAGATATGGCCGAAGTCATCCTCCGAGAAGCCCAGTGCGCGCACGGCTGCAGCGGAATCGCCGCCGCCTACGACGCTGAACGCTTCCGAGTCCGCCAGAGCCTGCGCGACGGTACGGGTACCTTCGGCGAAAGCAGGGATCTCGAAGACGCCCATCGGGCCATTCCAGAATACGGTATTTGCACTGGTGATGTAGCTTGCGAACAGTTCAGCGGACTTTGGTCCGATGTCCAGGCCAAGGCCGTTGGAGCCGAAGCTGGCTTCTTCGATCTTGTCTGCGGCCAGCACCTCGTGCTCTGCGTCGGCACCGAACTTGCTTGCCACTACGACGTCGCTAGGCACGATGATGTCGCAGCCGAGCTTCTCGGCCCGCTGCAGGTATTCCTGGCAGGTCGCGATCTGGTCTTCTTCAAGCAGCGAGCTGCCAATGGCGAAGCCCTGCGCCTTGAGGAAAGTGAAGGCCATGCCGCCACCGATCAGCAGCTGATCGGCCTTGCCCAGTAGGTTGTCGATGACAGCGAGCTTGTCCGATACCTTGGACCCTCCAAGCACCACAACGTATGGGCGCTTCGGGGCCTCGGTCAGGGTCTTGAGGACCTTGACCTCGGTAGCAACCAGGTCGCCCTGGTAGCTAGGGAGCAGACTGGCGATGTCGTAGACCGAAGCGTGCTTCCGGTGCACAGCACCGAAAGCGTCGTTCACGTAAGCGCCGTTCTGACCGGTCAGCGCAGCCAATTCCTTGGCGAACTCTTCGCGCTGCGCATCATCCTTGGAGGTTTCGCGAGCATCGAAGCGGACGTTCTCCAGAACCAGCACGGAGCCCTCTTCGAGGTTTGCCGCCAACTGGCGAGCGGAGTCGCCCACCACGTCTTCGGCAACAGCGACGTCGAAGTCAGCCAGTTCGTCCAGGCGGTTAGCCGCAGGAGCGATGGAGTACTTGGCATCGACCTGGCCCTTGGGGCGTCCCAAGTGGGCCATTACGATGACCTTTGCGCCAGCTTCAGCCAGCTTGCCGATGACTGGCAGCGACGCGCGGACGCGGCCATCATCGGTCACAGTTGCACCGTCGAGCGGTACGTTCAGGTCACTGCGGACCAGAACGTACCGTCCGCGGACGCCGTTGTCAGCGATCAATTCGTCAATGGTGTGAGAAGACATGTCTCTAGGTTATCGACTAGAGGCTGGATCCCACGAATTCAACGAGGTCAACAAGTCGCGAGGAGTAGCCCCACTCGTTGTCGTACCACGCGACGACCTTCACGCTGTTGCCCATCACGGTGGTCAGACCGGAGTCGAAAACTGCCGAGTGGGGGTTGGTCACGATGTCCGAAGAAACCAGTGGATCGGTGGAGTACTCAAGGTATCCGCTCAATGCACCCTCGGCAGCTGCCTTCTCGAATGCTGCGTTGATTTCTTCCACAGTTGCGGTGC
Organism: Glutamicibacter sp. AGC84; assembly: GCF_053543575.1. Taxonomy (NCBI): domain Bacteria; kingdom Bacillati; phylum Actinomycetota; class Actinomycetes; order Micrococcales; family Micrococcaceae; genus Glutamicibacter; species Glutamicibacter sp. AGC84. The sequence goes on along the minus strand of NZ_JBLVOC010000007.1, from coordinate 79,425 downwards.
GGGCCAGGTTCACGGTCAGGTCGGTGGCCGAACCGGTTGGAACTGGTACGCGCATAGCGTAACCGTGCAGCTTGCCCTTCAGCTCTGGGAGCACCACGCCGATGGCCTTTGCGGCACCGGTCGAGGTCGGGATGACGTTCAGCGCCGCGGCGCGGGCACGGCGTGGGTCGCTGTGCGGTGCATCCTGCAGGCGCTGGTCTGCGGTGTAAGCGTGGATGGTGGTCATCAGGCCATCAACAATGCCGAACTCTTCGTTCAGCACCTTGGCTACTGGAGCCAGGCAGTTGGTGGTGCATGACGCGTTCGAAATGATGGCGTGGTTTGCAGGATCGTACTTGTCCTGGTTGACGCCCATCACGATGGTGATGTCTTCATTCTTGGCAGGAGCCGAGATGATGACCTTCTTCGCGCCAGCAGCTACGTGCTTCTTGGCGTCTTCTGCGTTGGTGAAGAATCCGGTCGATTCAATGACGACATCGACGTTCAATTCGCCCCATGGAAGGTTGGCTGGCTCGCGCTCAGACAGAACCTTGATACGGCGTTCTCCGACGACGATGGTATCGCCGTCCACGGATACCGGCTCGCCCACTGGGCCGAGCACGGAATCGAACTTCACCAGGTGAGCAAGCGAATCGATTGAACCAAGGTCATTGACGGCGACGATTTCAATGTCTGCCTTATGGGCCAGAACTGCACGCAGGAAGTTGCGTCCGATACGACCGAAACCATTGATTCCAACACGGGTTGTCACGTGACTATCTCCTCTAAATGGGATGATGATGCCACGACCGCACGCGAGCGGAGGTGGCCTTCTTTAAGAGGACACTCCGTTGTGCCGTGCTTGCGGATCCCAACGAATTGCCGGGATCCGCAACACACTTGAAACATACTACGCTACATTAGCGCCGAATGTGAGCTAACTTACCAGATAAGTCTTACTTACCTGGAAGGATCAGCGCTGCTGCGCCGTTGCGGGCAGCTTCGAAACGAGCCTGGACATCTGCCCAGTTCACGATGTTCCAGAATGCCTTGACGTAGTCAGCCTTGACGTTGACGTAGTCCAGGTAGAAGGCGTGCTCCCACATGTCCAGCATCAGCAGCGGGGTGGTTGCCACTGGGATGTTGCCCTGCTGGTCGTACAGCTGCTCGATGACCAGCTGGCCGCCCAGTGCGTCGTAAGCCAGCACTGCCCAGCCCGAGCCCTGCAGGCTCATGGCCGAAGCGGTGAAGTGGCCACGGAAAGCGTCGAACGAACCGAAGAAGTCGTCGATGGCCGCTGCCAGCTCGCCCTCAGGCTTGTCGCCACCCTCTGGGGACAGGTTGTTCCAGAAGATCGAGTGGTTGGTGTGGCCACCCAGGTGGAACGCCAGGTCCTTGGACAGCTTAGGGATATTGCCGAATTCGCCCTTTTCGCGAGCTTCAGCCAACTGCTCCAGTGCCGAGTTTGCGCCAGCAACGTAAGTTGCATGGTGCTTGGAGTGGTGCAGTTCCATGATGCGAGCCGAGATGTTCGGCTCCAGTGCGGCGTAGTCGTACTGCAGTTCTGGCAGTGAATAAACAGCCATGATTCTCCTCAATCTTCTCAATTGGTTGAATCTCCGCGGGAGGGCTCCCGCGGGGACATTTTAATGTTCCAGTTCATCTCCTGGAACGCTGGACTCCGTACCTGGTATTCCCAGATCGCTCGCCTTTTTATCCGCCATAGCCAAAAGGCGGCGGATTCGGCCAGCGATGGCGTCCTTGGTCATTGGCGGTTCGGCCATGCGGCCGAGCTCATCCAAGGAGGCTTGCTTGTGCTCAAGGCGCAGCAGTCCCGCATAGCGCAAGTGCTCGGGAACCTCGTCGCCCAAGATGCCCAGTGCACGCTCAACGCGGGCACCGGCAGCTACCGCTGCCTGGGCACTGCGCCGCAGGTTGGCGTCGTCGAAGTTCGCCAAGCGGTTCGCCGTCGCGCGCACTTCCTTGCGCATGCGCCGTTCTTCCCAGACCATGAGCGCATCGTGAGCGCCCATGCGGGTCAGCAGTTGGGCGATGGCATCGCCATCACGGATCACAACGCGGTCCACACCGCGCACTTCACGCGCCTTGACCGTCAGTCCCAGGCGGCGAGCTGCACCGACCAGCGCCAAAGCGGCTTCTGGCCCAGGGCAGGTGATTTCCAAAGCGGAGCTGCGTCCGGGTTCGGTCAACGATCCGTGGGACAGGAATGCGCCGCGCCATACAGCTTCAGCGTCGGCGGTAGAACCGTTGACGATCACCGAGGGCAGGCCGCGTACCGGCCGGCCGCGCTGGTCAAGCAGGCCAGTTTGGCGTGCAAGCACTTCGCCGTCCTTGGAAACACGCACAATGTAGCGGCTCCCCTTGCGGATGCCCGATCCGGAAACCATGACGATTTCGGCATCGTGGCCGTACAGCTCGCCGATAGCAATCTTCAACCGCCGGGCCGTCGCCGCGAGGTCCACTTCTGCTTCGATGACAATTCGTCCGGAGACGATGTGCAGCCCGCCGCTGAAGCGGAGCATGGTCGAAACCTCGGCCTTGCGGACCGATGGCTTGCGAATCTCTACCCGCGACAGCTCGTCTTTGACGGAAGCCGTCAATGCCATGAATCAAACTCCCTTACTTGGATCTTCCTAAGACCCGATCGCGGTAAACACCTCGTGATAGGCCGCCGCTAGTCGCAACGGGTCGTGCACAGCACGACCGTCAGATACTCCTACTGTACTAAAAAAGACACGCGCACCGAGTTTTTGCGCTGCCAGCTCAAATCGACCCCTGTTAAGAATCTTTGATTCGTCGGCAATAATTGCATCGAATTTGACCTCGGGTGCGTAACGTCCCAGCACCTCCAAGTGCGCCGCGGCGTCCATCCCGGAAGTCTCTGCCGTATCAAAGGCCAGGTTCATGGTCAGCAGCTTCTTGGCCGTGGTCGATGCCAGGGCCTGGCGCATATCCGGCAGCAGCAGATGCGGGAGCACCGAGGTGTACCAGGAACCGGGACCGAGAATCACCCAGTCCGCCAGATCGATGGATTCCAGCGCTTCGGAGCAGGCCGGCGCATCGGACGGTTCCAGGTACACGTGGGTAACCAGGCCGCCGGAACCGGCGCGAGCCAGCTTGGCCTGCCCATCGATTCGGCGACGCACCAAGGTGTCGTTCACCGGGTCGGATTCAAGAACCTCGCCATGGATGGACAGCGGAACCGTGCTCATTGGCAGGACCTGCCCGCGCGCGCCAAGCAGGGCACCTGCCCAACGCAGGCCAGCTACCGGGTTATCGAGCAACTCCCACAGCGCCAGGATCAGCAAATTGCCAACGGCATGGCCGTTCAATGGCTCGTCGGCGTTTTCGGTCGATTCAAAGCGGTACTGCATGACATCGCGCCAGGTACGGCCCCAGTCATTGTCGTCGCACAGCGCAGCCAGCGCCATGCGCAAGTCTCCCGGGGGCAGCACATCGAAGGATCCCCGAAGCCGCCCGGAACTGCCGCCGTCATCGGCCACCGTTACTACGGCGGTGAGGTCGGTAGTCAGACGGCGCAGGGCAGAGAGCGACGAGGACAGCCCGTGTCCCCCGCCCAAGGCCACCACCGATGGGTTGCGGTAATCATCACTTCGAGTCAGTCCCTGGATCGGGATCGGACCTGTAGCAAAGGCCATGGCGGCTACTCACGCCCCAGATCACGGTGGCTGATATTCACCCTGACGTTCGGGAACTGCGCCAGGCGCCGGCCCAGCTCAATGGTGCTTGCTACCGAGCGGTGCTTGCCGCCGGTGCAGCCCACGGCAATAGTCGCGTAGTGCTTATTCTCGCGGCGGTAACCTTCAAAGACCGGTTCCAATGCCTTGAGGTAGTTCTCGATGAACTCGCTCGTGCCTTCCTGGCTCAGCACATAGTCCGACACTTCCTTGTCCTTGCCTGTCTGCGGGCGCAGTTCAGGTACCCAATGGGGGTTGGGGATGAAACGGACATCTGCCACGTAGTTGGCATCAGCGGGCAGGCCGTACTTGAACCCGAAGCTCATCACGTTGATGCGCAGGATGATCGGCCCGGATTCGCTGAACAGTTCGTTGACTGCACGTGCCAGGTCGTGCACCGACATGGTCGTGGAATCCAAGATGATTTCGGCAGCTTCACGCAATTGATCGGTGATCCCGCGTTCGCGCTTGATGCCGTCGACAATGCGGCCGTCATCCTGCAGCGGATGCGGCCGGCGACCCTGCTCGAAGCGGCGGATCAGCACCTCGTCGCTGGCGTCGAGGTAGACCAGGCGGAACTTCACCCCGCTGGCTGTCAGGTTCGCCAAGGCATCGCGGATTTCCGGGAACATTTCCTTGGAGCGCACGTCCATCACGACAGCCATCTTCGGGATGGAGCCCTGCGAACGGCTCATCATCTCCGTCAAGGGTCCAAGCATGGCCGGTGGAAGGTTCTCCACTACGTACCAGCCCTGGTCTTCCAGAGCATGCGCGACTGTGGTGCGACCGGCACCTGACATGCCGGTTACGATCACGAGTTCGGACTCAGGGGGTTTTACTGCTTCATACTCAGCGGTCATATCACAAGGCTAGTCGACAATTTCGCCTGTAGTCATATTCACACCGGTTAATGAAGCGTCTTCTAGGGACTCTTTGATGGAAGTCGCAAGTTTTTCACCGACTCCTGGCACGTCCATCAGCTCCTCGATGCTCGCCGCACGGATCTTCTTCATCGACCCGAAGTGCTTGCGCAGGGCAGCCTGCTTGGACTTGCCCAGCCCCGGGATCGCGTCCAAATCCGAGGCGATCATGGATTTAGCACGCTTGGCGCGGTGGAAGTTGATCGCAAAACGGTGCGCCTCGTCGCGAAGCCGCTGCACCAAATACAGGGCAGCTGAGGCACGCGGCAGGATCACCGGGAACGGATCGTCGGGCAGCCACAGTTCTTCCAAGCGCTTAGCCAGGCCGACCACTGGAATGTCATCGATTCCCAGGTCGTCCATGGCCTTCTGCGCCGCGGCCACCTGGGGCGGTCCGCCGTCAACGATCACCAGAGATGGCGGGTAGGAGAATCGCTTCTTTTCCTGCTCACCGGTTTCTTCATCCACTTCCCCGGTTGCAAAGCTCTTGGGGTCGACCTTCTCCTTCAGATAGCGGCTGAAGCGACGGTAGATCACGTCGTACATGCTGGCGGTATCATCGCGTGCTGCATCACCGGTGATGGAGAACTTTCGATATTCGCTCTTCTTGGGCAGCCCATCTTCAAAGACCACCATGGAAGCAACCACGTTGGTGCCTTGGGTATGCGACGCGTCATAGCATTCGATGCGAAGCAGTGCTTGTTCGGCTCCCAGTGCATCCTGCAGTTCCTGCATCGCCAGCGAACGCGTGGTGATATCACCTGCTCGCTTCGACTTGTGCAGGCGCAGCGCTTGTTCGGCGTTCTCCACGACGGTGGATGCCAGTGCCGCCTTGTCGCCGCGTTGGGCGACGCGCAAGGAGACTTTGGAACCGCGCAGCTCGGTGAGCCAGGTCGTGACATCCTCAATGTCTTCGGGCAGAGTCGGAACCAGGATTTCCTTGGGAATCCGGTCCGCGTGATCTGCGTAGACCTGGGTGAGAAGCTGCTCGACGAATTCAGCGCCGGTGGTATCCGCAACCTTTTCGACGACCCAGCCTCGTTGCGAACGGATACGGCCGTCGCGGACATGGAATACCTGCACGGCGGCTTCCAATTCATCGCCATGAATGCCGAAGATATCAGCTTCGGTACGGTCGTCAAGGACCACGGCGTTGCGTTCAAAAACTCTGTTCAGTGCGGCAATGTCATCGCGATAGCGGGCGGCCTTCTCGTATTCGAGTTCTGCCACCGCCTCTTGCATCTTGGCTGTCAGGGCCTTGGTGAACTTAGTAGCCTCGCCGCTCATGAAGGTGCATAGGTCATCAGCCAGTTGACGGTGGTCTTCTTCGCTGATGCGCCCCACGCAGGGCGCCGAGCATTTGTCGATGTACCCCAAGAGGCAAGGGCGACCCGATGCTTCGGCACGCTTGAACACGCCCGGCGCACAGCTGCGCACCGGAAAGACCCGCAACAGCGTATCGAGGGTTTCCCGGATGGCCTTGGCCGGATAGAACGGCCCGAAATACTTCACGCCCTTGCGCTTGTCCCCGCGCATGACCAGGGCGCGCGGGTACTTTTCGTTCAAGGTGACGGCAAGGTACGGGTAGGTCTTGTCATCACGGAAAACAATATTGAACCGGGGATTGTATTCCTTGATCCAGGAGTACTCCAGCTGCAGCGCTTCCAATTCGGAACCCACCACGGTCCACTCCACGCTGCCGGCAGTGAATACCATGGCCCGGGTTTTGGGCGTGAGCCGGTCAGGATTGGCGAAGTAGGAGGTCAAGCGGTTGCGCAGGACCTTGGCCTTGCCAACGTAGATGACACGGCCGTGTTCATCGCGGAAACGGTACACGCCCGGTTTCGTGGGAATGTCCGAAGTTCTCGGACGGTAACTTGCCGGATCAGCCATGGTCTATTTCGCGTCCGGTGGCAGCTGGTTGTAGGAATCGACGCGTTCCTGGCCGGAAAGCTCGGCAATCGCATCGACGATCCGGTCCGTGGCCTGGCGGCGCTGCGGCAACGGGTGCTTGCGTCCGAGCTGGTCGAAGTACAGCGGCTCGCCATAGTGGATATGGAATTTGGCAGGACGGAAACCCTTGGAACCAGCAGGCTGCAGCTTCTCCGTGCCGATCAAGCCCACCGGCACCACTGGTACACCGGTGGTCAGCGCCAGCCAGCCCACGCCGGTGCGTCCGCGGTACAACTTGCCATCGCGCGAGCGAGTGCCCTCGGGGTAGATGCCGATGCCCTTACCGCCTTCGACGATTTCCACCAGGGAATCGAGGGCGGCAACCGAAGCTGCCTGTTCGCCACGCTGCACCGGAATGGATCCCACGGATTCGAAGAAGGTCTTCATCACCTTGCCCTTCAGTCCCGGAGTGGTGAAGTATTCCGCCTTGGCGAAGAACGCCACGTCACGCGGGGTCAGCGCCTGAATGATCAAGGAGTCGAAGAATGACAGGTGGTTGGAGGCGACAATGAAGCCGCCTTCCTTGGGAACGTTCTCAAGCCCGGTCACTTCCGCACGGCAGACACCGTGGATGACGCCCCGAATCGACGAACGGGTCATGGTGTAGATGCTCATCTACTTTGCACCTTCCTGCATGAGGTCATCGTCGAGGTTCAGCGTGTTTGCCAGCTGTGCTCCGAGCAGGAGCTCAGCAAGGTCCCGGGTTGTCGCCACAGTTGCGCCTGCCTGCTGCAGTTCATCGTCCTGGGCAAATCCCCACGCGACGCCGACCGAAGCCACCGAATTCTCGCGGGCGGCATCCCAATCGTAGTAGCGGTCCCCCACAACGACGCTGCTCGCCGGGTCCAGCTGCCCGTGCTCCAAAGCCTCAGCGACAATGTGCGTCTTGCTCGAACCCATGCTCCCGTGCTCATCCGCGTTGCCGTGAATCGCATCGAGATGCTCATCCAGCCCCTTGCGTGCAATGAGCTGGCGCGCAATGTTGATGGGCTTGGCCGTGGTCACTGCGACGTAGATCCCGGCCGCGCGCAACGCGTCCAGGAGCGCCGCAATGCCCGGGTAGAGCACGGATTCGGCCATGCCCACCTCGGCATAGCGGGCGCGGTAGGCCGCGATGATGGAGTCGATGTTCCCGTCGGTGACGCCGTCAAGCGTACGCAGCCCGATTTGGAGGGGCGGGCCTACCAGCGCTTCAACTCGTGCTTCGCCCGGATCGGCCAAACCATGGGAGGTGACCGCGTGGCGGATACCCGAAGTTATGGCACCGGCAGGGTCCACGAGGGTCCCATCCAGATCGAAGAGCACACTTGTTACCGACATATTCACCTAGCCATCTTCCCATGAAGCGGACGCGGGTTAGCAATCCATAACTGAAATCGCATATGTCGAACATTCTCCGCCAGGCATTACAGGATCTCGGAGAGGAACTTCCCGGTGTGCGATTCGCCCACCTTGGCCACCTTTTCCGGGGTGCCGGCAGCCAGGATCGTGCCGCCGCCTGAGCCGCCTTCCGGGCCGAGGTCGATGACCCAGTCAGCCGACTTGATGACATCCAGGTTGTGCTCGATGGTCAACACGGTGTTGCCCTTGTCGACCAATCCCTGCAGCACCTTGAGCAGCTTGCGGATATCTTCGAAGTGCAGACCGGTGGTCGGCTCGTCCAGGACGTAGATGGAGCGGCCATTGGAACGCTTCTGCAGTTCCGCAGCCAGCTTCACGCGCTGGGCCTCGCCACCGGAGAGGGTGGTTGCCGGCTGCCCCAGGCGCACATAGCCCAAACCCACGTCCACCAGCGTGCGCAGGTGGCGGGCGATCGGGGTGAAGGCACTGAAGAACTCGGCGCCTTCGGCAATCGGCATATCCAGCACATCGGCAATGTTCTTGCCCTTGTACAGCACCTGCAGGGTTTCGCGGTTGTAGCGGGCGCCCTGGCAGACCTCGCAAGGCACGTAGACGTCCGGCAGGAAGTTCATCTCGATCTTCAGCGTGCCGTCACCCGAGCAGGATTCGCAGCGTCCGCCCTTGACATTGAAGGAGAAACGGCCCGGCTGGTAGCCGCGCAGCTTCGCCTCGTTGGTCTCCGCAAACAGCTTGCGGATGTGGTCGAACACGCCGGTGTAGGTCGCAGGGTTCGAACGCGGGGTACGGCCGATGGGCGACTGGTCCACGTGGACCACCTTGTCCAGGTGCTCCAGGCCCTGCACGCGGGTGTGGCGGCCGGGCACCTGCTTGGCGCCGTTGAGCTTGTTGGCCAGCACCTTGTACAGGATGTCGTTGACCAGGGTGGACTTGCCCGAGCCGGACACGCCGGTCACCGCGGTCAGCACGCCCAGCGGGAACTCCACCGACACATTCTGCAGGTTGTTCTCGTTGGCACCGACCACCTTGAGCTTGCGCTCCTTGTCGATCTTGCGGCGCTTGGACGGGATGTCGATCTGCTTGCGGCCCGAAAGGTAGTCTCCGGTCAGCGACTTGGTGTTCTGCTTCAGGCCCTCCAGGGATCCGGAGTGCACCACTTCACCGCCGTGCTCGCCGGCGCCCGGGCCGATGTCCACGATCCAGTCGGCTTCGGCAATGGTGTCTTCGTCGTGCTCCACCACGATCAGGGTGTTGCCCAGCGATCGCAGGTGCAGCAGGGTGTCGATCAGGCGGCGGTTATCGCGCTGGTGCAGGCCGATGGACGGCTCGTCCAGAACGTAGAGCACGCCGACCAGGCCCGAACCAATCTGCGTAGCCAGGCGAATGCGCTGCGCCTCGCCGCCGGACAGGGTGCCGGCAGCGCGTTCCAGGGTCAGGTACTCCAGTCCGACGTCCAGCAGGAACTTCATGCGCGCGTCGATTTCCTTGAGCACCTGCGCGGCGATCTGCGCCTCTCGCGCGGTGAGCACGATCGTGGAGAGGAATTCCGCGGCGCTGCGCAGGTCCATGGCGGCAACTTCAGCGATGGAACGCCCGCCCACCAAGACCGAGAGCGACGCCGGATTCAGGCGTGCGCCGCCGCAGGTAGGGCACGGGATCTGGCGCATGTACTGCTCGTAGCGGTCGCGGGCGTGATCCGATTCGGTTTCCTGGTGCTTGCGGTGCACGTAGGAGATGACGCCCTCGAAGCCGGTGGAGTACTTGCGCTCGCGGCCGAAGCGGTTCTTGTACTGCACGACCACCTTGTGGTCCTTGCCATTCAGGATCGCTTCGCGGGCAGCGGCCGGCAGGTCCTGCCACTGGGTGTCCATGGTGAAACCCAGCTCATGGCCCAGGCCTTCGATCAGGCGGTTCCAGTATTCGGTGGTGGCCTTGCCCAATGACCATGGGGCGATCGCACCCTCGGCCAGGGTGACCTCGGTATCCGGGACGATCAGGTGCTCATCGACCTCCAGCTTGGTGCCGATGCCGGAACAGGCCGAGCAGGCACCGAACGGGTTATTGAAGGAGAAAGTACGCGGCTCGATCTCATCGATGGCCAGCGGATGCTCATTGGGGCAGGCCAGGTTCTCGGAGAACGCGCGCACGCGCTGGGGATCATCCTCGTCCAGGTCCACGAAGTCGGCCAGCACGCGGCCTTCGGCGATGCCCAGGGCCGTTTCGATGGAGTCGGTCAAGCGCTGGCGGGCATCTTCCTTGATGGCCAGGCGGTCGACGACCACCTCAATGGTGTGCTTGACCTGCTTGGCCAGCTTCGGCGGATCGTTCAGCTGGATGGTGGTGCCGTCAACGCGGGCACGGGCGAAGCCCTTGGAAGAGAGCTCCGCGAACAGGTCGACGAATTCGCCCTTGCGCGAGCGCACTACCGGGGCGAGGATCTGGAAGCGGGTTTTCTCCGGTAGCTCCATCAGCTGGTCGACGATCTGCTGCGGAGTCTGCTTGGAGATCGGTTCGTGGCAGATCGGGCAATGCGGACGGCCCACGCGGGCCCACAGCAGGCGCATGTAGTCGTACACTTCGGTAATCGTGCCCACGGTGGAACGCGGGTTGCGGCTGGTTGACTTCTGGTCGATGGACACCGCTGGCGACAGGCCCTCGATGAAATCCACATCGGGCTTGTCCACCTGGCCGAGGAACATGCGGGCGTAGGCAGAGAGCGATTCGACGTAGCGTCGCTGGCCTTCGGCAAAGATGGTGTCAAAGGCCAAGGAGGACTTGCCCGAGCCGGAAAGACCGGTAAAGACAATCATTGCGTCACGCGGGAGATCAATGTCCACGTTTTTCAGGTTATGCTCGCGTGCACCCTTGACGACCAGGCGAGTCAGATCAGTTCTTTTACTCTGCGATGAAATAGCCACGAGGCAATACTAATCGAAAACTACTTCGAATACGTGTACGAATGGACGCAACTCACAGTTAATTCTCCAATCCCCTGATCCGGCACACGGCGAGCGCCATGCGTGCTCGTGCATCCACCCGAAATGTCGACCGGTGAGCCGGCATCCCTGCGAACCCAGACCGGACCACGACGACCCATTCGAGGTACCGGTTGCCCTTGGAAACCCGCGCTCACGGGATGGACTGACCGGCTCCCAAGTTTCTCGCTGGCATGCTGCCTCAGCGCCGGCATATGCCGGACCTCCCCGAAGCCTGCTGTTCCGAACTGGAATCGACGGGCCCTATGGTCGAATACGTTGGCTGGCGAATCACCTAACCGTTCGGGATCCACCGAGCGCTGCCAACCTGCCGCACTCAACTCTGGCGTTCACCCAACAGGTGACCGTCTCCGGCTCAAGCCGTTTGAGCAACGTCATGAACCATCGCGCTCCTGCGCCTGCCACGTGTGCAACACCTCCCGAAGATCGCAGCTATCTCGTGGATGCCAATGAGCGGCGAGCGCATACCCCGTGTTGCATGAGCGATAAAAGGATAAAGTTCGTCATTCGGTTCACGCGTCAATCAGGGGCATCGCAATCACTGATCCGCAACGCAATTGCATCGCGAACCTCGCCAAACGTTCCGCCTAGTGGCGTCATCCGCGGTGTCGAGGCCATCCAGCAGCAATTTTTTCCTTGCGAGCATTCAACATCTTGAGGTACCGCCAGATCGTTTCGTTTCATGCCCCTCGCCTGTCACTACACCAGAAGGGGCATACGAAACGGCCGGCTTTCCTGTGAATCCATGAAAGTTCTGCAATTCAAGTCAGCATGTGGTGTGCTCCTGTATGCGACCGGCTTACGGGACAGCCTCGTGTGGTGGGCTCTCGAGGCTATGTGTGGTTCTGCGATGAACTTAGCCAACAACTTTTCGTCTGGAGACTGCCTGGAAACAGGGATCATTCGATCGAGTAATGTAACGGATGTGGCTCAACTTCGTGCCGCTTGACCTTGGGAGCACCAATGACCGTTCTGACCGCTGATTCGCCATGGACGCGGTTCTGGAACCACGGAGCTTGGTGGAAAGCAATAGGACTGGCCGTTGCCTACCTCGCCCTCTATGAGGGAGCGAGCCTCTTGATAGGGGTTGTAGTCGGGGGTGACATCGGCGAGCCCAACAGTCCGAAGTATCTCCTGCTCGGATACCTTGTACCGATTGCTATTGGCGGGCTGATTTTGGTGGCCTTCGCTGCATCCGTCGGGTGGCTAAAGGACCTTTTTGGCCCTCAGCCGATTCGAGGTGGGCGCTGGATGTGGATCGCCGTCATCGCGGTGCTGCTGTTCAACGTCTTACGCTTCGCATCGATGGACTACGCGAAGGCTGGCTTCACTGTCGTGGCGCTTTGGATTCTCATCGGACTGTTGATCGGCTTCGCCGAGGAAGTTCTCACCCGTGGACTCGTGGTCAACATGTTGCGCAAGGCGGGCCACGGTGAGATCGCAGTTGCGCTCGTCTCTGCCGGGGTTTTCGCGCTGCTTCACTCGGTCAACCTTCTCAGCGGTCAGGCTCTGGGACCGACGCTACTTCAACTCGGTTATACCTTCATGTTCGGTATCCTCATGTACTTCGCGCTGCGCGTGACCGGAAACCTCATCTGGCCGGTGTTGCTCCACGCTAGTACCGACCCCAGCATCTTCCTTCTCGGTACCTACCCCTCGGGTAGTGCCCTGGGCAGCATCGCCAGCCTCGGTAACGTCGTGGTTATCGCTGTAGGCCTAGTCCTAGTGTTCTTCATCCGCGGGCGCCTGGTTGATAGCTCCAGACTTGCCGTTTGATGGGTGAGCTAGCGGGCTAGTTGATGGAGGGGGCGCCCCCGTCGAAGGTCTGAGGGCCGTCGGCGCGAATAGAGGGCTCATGGATCAAATGACGCTCCACAGGACAAAGTATTGACCTGCTCACGCAAATTAACCGCCCCTCCGCCTCCAAATTTCTTCATTGACCCTCAAGCGACCACACCGTCCCGTAGACCGTTCGCTTACTGGGACTGTTCGTCTCTGGCTTTCTGCCCACCAGGCAGGATATCGAGCATGATGTACATCAGATTACCCACAGGGCCTTCCCCAGGAGGCGGATTTTCCAGCTGGTGCTCCATCCGAGCGCGGAGCTCTTCGCCGGTGTCGGGCCATGGAACAAAACTTGTAGGTCCGGTGTATCTGCCGAGCTGGGCATACCCCTTGGAGCACAGAGCCAACACAGTACCCGTGGCCTCTGCAATGGCCTCGTCCTCGCTCAGGACATTGCCCTTGGCTTCGTTGATGATCCCCATGATGTGGAGGAACAGGACCCAGTCGTCTACGCCGTTTTCGATGATCTCAAGTTCGATGTCGATCAGCGGATCAATCATGGAGTCTCACCGATGCCTAGGAAATAAATAAGCCTTCTCATTCGCGTTCACCTTGCCTGGTCACTTAGATCACCGCAGCCTGCAACAAGCCGTTCTGGATCAGTTCAACGAGAGTCTTCCCATCCCAGGCAACGTCCCGTTGGACGTTCCCCACATGAGCATATGGATGGGTACAACCCGATACATATGCTCGTAATAAGACCTGCTACTTCCTTTTCCCTTTCATTACTGGTCAAATCGTCAAATACGGAAATTAATATAGTAAGCATCCGCACTGCAAAGCGGCATCTGGCGCCTTCCTGCCAGACCAGTGCCACCAAGACCAAGACATCGGCCACCACACCCAAACTGAAAAAGTAGGAGCAACACCGTGAAAATTGGAGTCATCGGCGCCGGCGGCGTCGGCGCATACTTCGCCGCCGCCCTGGCCAAAAGCGGATCCGAAGTGCACCTACTGGCCACCGAACGCCACATCGCACCAATCACCGACCACGGGATCACCATCACCACCGGGGACGGGAGCCCCGGCTTCACCACCCTACTGGCCAGTGTCAGCACCACGGCAGAATCCATCGGCACGTGCGACGCGGTCATCCTGGCCTG
>NZ_JBLVOC010000007.1:55876-65531 GCF_053543575.1 Glutamicibacter sp. AGC84 | reverse complement strand
GCCGGCCTGGTCGCCGCCGCCATGAGAGGGGCACGCGCCTTGATTGGGCAGAACACCGCTGTCTTGCCGCTGCAAAACGGCGTCACGGCCTCCGAGCGCATCACCGAAGCGGTCGGTCCGGGCCACGCCCTGGGCGGGGTCGCCATGATCATTTCCTACCTCCAGCAACCCGGCACCGTCCACCACGTCGGCGGGCAACCAGCCATCACCCTGGGCGAACTCGACGGAACAACCACAACCCGGGCCGCGCAACTGGCCAACGCCCTGGACGCAGCAGGAGTCGCAACCACGGTTTCGGCCGACATCATCACCGACATGTGGCGAAAATTCATGCTCATCACCTCCTACGGCGGAGTCGGCGCACTATGCCGCGAACCGGTTGGCCGAACCCGCACCAACCCGCAAACCCGCGCCCTGGTCGAAGACGCCATGCGAGAGGTTGCTACCCTCGCCGGCCATGCCGGGGCAAATCTGGGAGAATCGGACGTGGCCCGGATGATGGCACAATTCGACGCCTTCAGCCCGGACAGCACCGCCTCCATGCAACGCGACCTGGCCGCAGGACGGTCCTCGGAACTTGAGGAGCAAAACGGCACCGTCGTCCGACTGGCGCAGCATCACGGAGTCCATGTCCCCATCCACCACACCATCTACCGCGCTATGACCCTGCTCGACGGTGCCGCCGAGCACGCCACAGCCTAACGGCTCTCGCCTTCTTGGGGCGGCGCTGTGGTTTCGCCAGTATTGCCCCGGTCAGGGTTCCGCTTGCGGACCGGCCAGGCGTTGAACTTCATGCGTGCGTTCACCCAGAATCTGTCCACCGGCCATCGACCCACTTGCGGGACGGTGAGTGGATTCCTGCATGAACATATCCCCCATTGATCCGCGCTATGTCAGCGAAGAAAACCTCACTCCGGTGTACCGCGTGGACTTCTGGAATGAAAACTGCGACAGCAGCGAGCACCGGATCGAGAACGCAGCGTGCGTGGAAGACGTTCTTGCGTGGGCGGAAGCCAATAGGAATGAACGCCAAGAAGTGGTCTGGGTCGAGTACAACTATGGAGGCGGAATCGGAATGTGCCCGTTGCACGGGCAGGAGCCCACCGGTGAGGAAACGCCATTGCCGCCAAGCCCATTGCTCGAACCGTGATCATGAAGGGAGAATATGGAATCCTACCGATCTAAGCATCCCGCTGAACGTTCGGCGACTGGAATGCATGCCTGATTTGACCTGATTGGGCCTCTCCGCAGTGCTGAGCGTCCTCGATAGACGCCGGTGGGGAGATCTGGAAGAGTTGCAGCATGGAAAACACTTGGTTTCTCGTTGTTCTAATTCTCGTTAATCTCTTCGCGAGCATAAGCATCATTGGTGCGTTGAATCGGATCAGGAATGCGAGCGAAAAAGCCCTTGTGCTCCTAGAAGAACAATCTGCCCGGCAAGGTGCAGGGAAAACGTCTCAATAACGCTTCTTGAACAGGACAGTAATCTGTGCAACTCACGGTTTATCGAATTACTCCGTGATCCAGTTGATTCCACAATTGGTCGCGCTCGGTACCGATGACTCTGGTGGCAGTAAAGCTGGTCTCTTGACCATTCCTGGGATCATCGGAGACGAAATGCCCTTCTCGCAGTTCTTCGACTGAGTACCATCCCGGCGCGTAATCCTCCTCCGGTAATTCATGCCCGCCGTCTAACCAATGAATTTGGGACCACAAATTCTCTTGCTTGTCCCAGAAAAACGGGAACGATCGCATAATAGTGATCGAAGTGGTCAGCCAGCCTCTGGTCTCTCCGGCGAGCGTGAGCTCCCAAACTGAATCACGGAATTCATCCAAGAAAGGATCCCTCGGCCAGTCAGTTTCGTCAAACCATTTCTCAATCCATCGCATGCATTAGTTCTACCAGAGTGAATACAGGGTCTAGCGGTCGCTAGCAATTTTGGGTCCCGTCGGACGTTCCCCTTGCAGGCGCTCGTTTAGGGCACAGGCAAATGGGGCGGTATCTATTTGTCCCGGATAGCCTTGTGGTTAATGCGCCTACC
The DNA here is from genome assembly GCF_053543575.1 of Glutamicibacter sp. AGC84. NCBI lineage: Bacteria > Bacillati > Actinomycetota > Actinomycetes > Micrococcales > Micrococcaceae > Glutamicibacter > Glutamicibacter sp. AGC84. The sequence continues at coordinate 63,489 of NZ_JBLVOC010000007.1, read as the reverse complement.
TGCTCACGAGGTGCAGAATTGGGAACCCTCGGCCCTCCCCGTCGGTTTCGGACCGACCTATTTGCGTGAATCCCTTCGCGGCGTAAAAGTTTCGTCCCGATGGGTTCTGTTCATTGACGTCGACTCGTACGGATTCACGGCCGGTGACGACCGAATTAAGCAGAGCGCTCCCAATCCCACGCCCCTGTGCAAAAGCATCAACAAACAGCATCTCAACAATGTCTTTCTCGATCGCGATGAACCCCATCGGTTGCCCAACTACTTCGGCAACGCGCAAATCGGACATCTGAGGCAAATATTTTGCTACGTCCAGTTCAATGGAATCGATATCCGCTGGAGTCAAGAACTCGTGTGTCGCCTCGACTGAGCGGCGCCAAATCGCAAGTAAAGCAGAATAGTCGGTATCAACGGCTGTGCGGATAGAAACCATGGCCTAATTCTAGTACTCGGAGGACTCCCGGATCAGTTCAAGTGCCAGCACCGCGTCGTCCGCAAGGTAGTCCTGAGCATACTCGGATGGGGACGAGCACCTGGCACCGGGGTTCACGTTCGGGCGACACAGAACGGAGGACAATGGGCAGTACTGCTGGCCAGCCCGGACAATGTTCCCAGTCGCCAATGCGTTAACTGAACTGCTTGAGCTTCCATTCCGCTCCGTGATTGCTCGGTATGCAAATAAAAGCGCGTCGAAAGACGGATCTTTTATGAGCTAGTAGCGGCTTCGTACTCAGGACAAAAGTCGCAACGTCATCGATCGTTTCTTCCACGAATTCCATGACTTCGTCCAAGCCTTCGTGAATCGTTCGAAATCCCATATATCGCCCATCATAGACGAGCTCCGGCGCTTCGCCGCCTACTACCAGTGTGAAGAAACTAAGACGGTGACTTTGAAGATCTAAATGAACATGGTGCTTACGAACGTAGACTTGAGCGCTAATTTCCTTCGGTAAGTTTATGATGACCTTCTCAAGCTGCTCCTTCAGCTGGGCGAGGTAGTCCAGTACCTTTTGGTCATCTTTCATGAGCCAAAATCTAGCATCATTCGTTTAGGATTCGTTCATGCATCTAGGCCAACCACAATCAGTCCGCGCTCTTGCCCCGCAGCGCGTGACCACCAAGCTCATTTCGAAATATCAAGCCGGACGAGCACTACCAGTACTAGTACTTTCGCTCCGAAGCTCACGAACCCTTCCAGCTTGTTGGCTCCCTGGCCTTTCGAGGGAATAGGCGTCTAGACTCCGTCGTAACAGCAATTGAGGGAGGAACCGCATGGCAACGCAAAGAGTCTCGTCATACACGGATACGGGATTACTGAACAAGTACTCCGTTGCCTATGGTTCTTTGGAAATTCAGGTCAGGCCATCTTGGCCGTGGGCGCAGGCCATGTCGCGCTAAGCCAGATCACCCTACGGGGCGGACGCGGCCGCCGGCTGGCAATCGTTGCGCTCGTGGTGGGATACGCCATTGCCGCCTTGGCGCTCTTCACGATGTTAACTGCCATCCCGGCAATGATTCAGCAATACAACGCATAACGCCGTAATTTCACGAGCTAGGTTTCATGATCCTGCGCTGAGACCTTTCCACCGGTGTCGCCTCATTTTTATGAAGCGGACTACCTCACCGTGCTCCACGGCGTTCGGCATGTTTCCCATCTGGCCGACAAGCCAGAACATTCTCCCCCACGTGCATGGTACTCGTTTCAAATAAGCATGCCTGGGTTCTAAAGCTCCCACTCCCTAGGGCGACGTAGGGGGTCTGGGCCGAGAAGCGGAGCGCACATATTCACAACGCCAATGGATGCCAGCAGGTGGCTTCGGAGGCGTGGACGGTGCAGCCACGATCGGCCCGGCGCAGCGCGTTGGCCTCGTCGCCCAGGCTCCAGTCCGCAATCTCTCCAGTTATCGCCAATGGCCTCTTTTCGCGGGCGAGCTCTTGCAGTTCGCCGTTGAATTGACCACTGGTTCGGATAGCGGCGGGCGCGCGGATAATCCCCACCCCGATGGGGAAACTACGCTCGTTGGCTATTGGCAGATGGAGCTGGGTGAACCCGCAAGGTTCCTAGTCCTGCTCCCATGGCCAGTCAATCGCCACGGGGCTGTTGCAGGAACGAATGCCCTCATTCCGATTCGCATTCATCGGGTTCCACCTGTGGCTGGTTCCCGGAATCACTTCCAGAGGCGCTTCGGGGCTACCTTGGCAGGGAACTGAATGCCGCTCGCAAGTACTTCACCGCGGTTGCTTCGTCGACCGACCACAGTTGGGCGATGCGGGCCAGATCGGCGGCCGCATCGCTGACTTCCTGCTCTGCACGATTCTCCGCGGCTTGGACCACGGTTCCGTGGCGGCCGCGGGTGACCACTGCGCCCTGCAGCTCAAGTTCCTTGTAGACCTTGGCGACGGTATTCACCGCGAGGTTCAAGGTGCCCGAGAGCGCACGAACCGACGGCAATTTGGTACCCGGAGCTAGTTTGCCCTTGGCAATTGCTGAGAGGATCTGCTCGCGGACCTGCTGATACGGCGCCACGCCCGAGTTCGGCTCGATCTTGATGAATTCCAGTTCGGTCATCCTGCACTCCATCCTTTGGACTGTGTTTGGCATTTATCCGAGCCTATCGCGTCAGCCGGGATCTGCACCGTAGTCTGGTTGCATGAACGAACTATTGCTGAACGATGTGACCGTCCGTTGGGTCTCAGTATCCGACATGGCAAACAACGTGTACTTGGTAACTAATCGGAAGACCGGCGAACAGCTGCTGGTGGATGCGGCGGATGACATGCCGGCCATCGAGCGGCTCATCCAGGCGGCCAGTGAAGACGCGAGCGATCCGCGCCTTATCGGCATCGCCACGACGCATCAGCACTGGGACCACGTGCGCGCGCTGGCCGAAGCCGTGGAGAAGTACCCGGTGCCGACCTACGCCGGTGCAGAGGACGTGGCCGGCATCGCTGGAGAATCCGGGGTCAAGATCGACCATGCGCTGAATCACGGCGACCAGCTGAAGCTGGGCGATGTGATCATCGAGGCGATCCATCTGCGAGGGCATACGCCGGGTTCGCTCGGCTATGCGCTGGTTGATTCCTCCGGCCAGCCGGTGGTGCTCAGCGGCGACAGCTTGTTCCCCGGAGGCGTGGGCAACACATGGAAGGACCCGCAGCGGTTCCTCTCTTTGCTCACCGACGTCACCGAACGCATCTTCGACCGCTTCCCGGACGAAACCCAGGTTCTGCCGGGGCACGGTGATTCGACGACACTGGGGGCAGAACGCCCGAATTTGGAGCAGTGGCGCGAACGCGGGTGGTAGCCCCTGGCTGCATTGCCAGCGGCATCCGTGCCGCTGGCAGCAGCGTTTAATGGTGCGGGACCTCTTCCGGCTGATGCCTGCCGCCGGATCAGATCCGTATAATCACCACTTGTGAATTCTCCGTCCTCCGCACCAATTGCCATCGCCCCATCACGACCAGCCATCATCGTCGCGGTCCTCGCCTTCCTGGCGCTAGCCGCCTATCCGTTGCGTGATGCCTTGTATCTGGGCATTTCAGGACCTGTTGCCCAGTCGGCGCTGCTCTCCGCGGCGGCTGTGTTCTTTTCCGAGATCTTGCTCTTGATGCTGATGGCCGGGGCCTGCACGCTCACGGTCCTGTGCTGGTTCCGTGACCGAGTTGCGTTTTGGCGCCTGGTTTCAGGCGCGACTGGCGCGGTAGCGGCCTATGGCCTGAGCGAGCTGGCCAAGATCCTGGTCGCCGAGGAACGCCCCTGCCGCGCCCTGGATGCTCTCACCGCAGTGGCGTGCCCTGAAGCAGGCGACTGGTCTTGGCCCTCCAACCATTCGGTTCTCGCCGCCGGCGTCGCCGCAGCCTGCACGCTGGCCCTTCCGAAGCTGGCCAAGTACGCGATACCGGCCGTCTTGCTGATTGCCCTATCCCGCGTGGGCGTAGGCGCCCACTTCGTCCACGATGTCTACTCCGGGGTTGCGTTGGGCATCCTGGTTGTCCTGGTCTGCGTCCGTGTGCTGCCCGGCATCGTGCAAAGGTGCCTGGCGGGAAACAATCGCTGAGCCAGCTCACCTTCCAAGCGCTCTGACGATGCCGAGCCTGGTGCGAATCAGCCGAGCTTGTGCCCGATCATGAAAATCCTGCGGAACGGGAAGTTCGTCAGGACGGTACCGTCCTGCGAAGCAAATGACGGGTAGTGCTTGGAGACTTCGGCCCGGTAGTCGTTTTCGAACTCCAGATAGTCTTCGTCGCTGAGCGTGTGGCGAATGGGCAGCAGCGCCGTCCCGCGAACCCAGTTCAGGATCGGGTCCTCCCCCGCGAGCAGCTGATGGTAGGTGGTTTCCCAGACATTGGCCTGGAACCCCGCGTCCAGGAAGATTCGCTGGTATTCGCCCGGTTCTCCCACTACATCGTCATGGCGCAGAACTCCTGCCAGCTGGCCGGACCACTTCGGGCTGTCGGCAACTGCGCGCATCACCGCATGCGACGGAGAGCCGAAATTGCCCGGGACCTGGATAGCCACGTTCGCGCCGGGCTTCAGATTGTGCAGCCAGCCGGCCAGCAACTCCCGATGCCCCGGAAGCCATTGCAGCATCGCATTGGAGAACAGCAGGTCCGTGCCGGAGCCAGGGGTCCACGCCGTGGCATCGGCCAGCGCGAAGCCCAGGTTCTCCTCATGCTCGCTCTGCGTGGCCCTGGCGATCATCTCCGGCGAGGAATCAAGTCCGGTGACCTGCGCTTGCGGCCAGCGCTGGGCCAGCAGCCGGGTCATGTTTCCCGGCCCGCACCCCAGATCGATGATCTTCGACGCGTCAACCGAGACCAGCTGCCCCAGCAAATCCAGGTACGGGCGGCCCCGGTAATCGGAGAATTCGGTGTATTTCGTCGGATCCCATTTCATATTCCAGAGCCTAAACGAGAGGCGCACGCAACAACTAGCCCCCAGTCATAGTTCTCAACGGATAGGCTAGGAACATCATGTTGCTCACCGATTATCTGCCAGCAGACGCCAAGAACGTATCCGACGACGAAATCTACGAGGCTTTCGGCCAATGGGTCGCGACCCGTGGCATCAACCTCTACCCCGCACAGGACGAAGCGTCGATGGCGCTGGCCGGCGGCAACAACGTCATCCTGGCCACGCCCACCGGCTCGGGCAAGTCCATGGTTGCCATCGCAGCCCACTTCTACGCCATGGCCCGCGATCAGATCAGCTTCTACACCGCGCCGATCAAGGCGCTGGTCTCCGAGAAGTTCTTCGACCTGTGCAAGATCTTCGGCGCTGAGAACGTCGGCATGGTCACCGGTGATTCCTCGGTGAACGCCGACGCCCCGATCATCTGCTGCACCGCTGAGATCCTGGCGAACATCGCCCTGCGCGAAGGCTCCAAGGCGGACGTGGGCTGCGTGATCATGGACGAGTTCCACTTCTACGCCGATCCGCAACGCGGCTGGGCCTGGCAGGTGCCGCTCATCGAGCTGCCGCAGGCGCAGTTCCTACTGATGAGCGCCACCCTGGGCGATGTCACCCGCTTCGAGCAGGAACTCGAAGAGCGCACCGGCACCCCAACGGTGACGGTCGCGCACACCGAGCGCCCGATCCCACTGCACTTCTACTACTCCATGGAGCCGGTGCAGGAGGCCGTGGAGGAACTGATCAAGACCAAGCAGGTGCCGATCTATATCGTGCACTTCTCCCAGCTCGATGCCATCGACCGCGCCACCGGGCTGATGAGCGTGAATGTGGCCACGCGCGAGGAGAAGGAAAAGATCTCCGAGATGATCGGCGGATTCCGCTTTGCCGCCGGGTTCGGCAAGACGCTGAACCGCCTGGTGCGCCACGGCATCGGCATCCACCACGCCGGCATGCTGCCCAAGTACCGCCGCCTGGTCGAGCAGCTGGCGCAGGCCGGCCTGCTCAAGGTCATCTGCGGCACCGACACCCTGGGTGTGGGCATCAATGTGCCGATCCGCACCGTGGTGATCACCGCGCTGTCCAAGTTCGACGGCACCCGTACGCGCATCGTGAACGCCCGCGAATTCCACCAGATTGCCGGGCGCGCGGGCCGCGCAGGTTTCGATACCGCAGGCACCGTGCTGGTGCAGGCTCCGGAGCATGCGATCGAAAACCACAAGGCCATGGAAAAGGCGTTGAAGAAGCACGGCGAGGGCTCGTCCAAGCTCAAGCAGATCCCGAAGAAGAAGCCGCCGCAGAACTTCGTGACCTGGGGCGAGAAGACGTTCGAGAAGATCGTCGAGGCCGCCCCCGAGACGCTGAAGTCCTCATTCCAGGTCTCGCACTCGATGCTGCTGAACCTGCTGGAGCGCGAGGACAATTCGTTCGAGGCCGCCCAGCGCCTGCTCAGCGAAAACCACGAGACCCCGGCGTCCCAGCGCAAGCTGAAGCTGCGTGCCCTCGGGATCCTGCGCGAACTGATCGCCACCGAGGTGGTCGTGCGCCGCAATGAGCCAGACGAATACGGCAACTACTACGAGCTGACCGTGCACCTGCAGCAGAACTTCGCGCTGAACCAGCCGCTCTCGCCCTTCGCGCTGGCCGCCCTGGACCTGCTGGATCCGGATTCGGCCAGCTACGCGCTGGATGTCGTTTCGGTGATCGAGGCGACCTTGGAAAAGCCGCGCCAGGTGCTCTCCGGCCAGGAGAAGAAGGCCCGCGGCGAGGCCATCGCCGCGATGAAGGCCGAAGGCATGGACTACAACGACCGCATGAACGCACTGGATGAAATCACCTATGCGATGCCGCTGGCCGAGAAGCTGGAGAGCGCCTTCGAGCAGTACCGCTCCGGCGCACCGTGGCTCTCGGACTTCGAATTGGCGCCGAAGTCGATCGTGCGCGACATGTACGAACGCGCCATGGGCTTCTCCGATTTTGTCCAGTACTACCAGCTGGCCCGCTCCGAGGGCGTGCTGCTGCGCTACCTCACCGATGCCTACAAGGCCCTGCGCCAGACCGTTCCCCAGGACGCGCTGCGCGAGGACCTCGAAGACCTGATCGAATGGCTCGGCGAGATGATCCGCCAGATCGACTCCTCGCTGCTGGACGAATGGGAAGAGCTCTCCCGCGGCGAGCTGAGCGAGGCAACGGAAACCGCACCGCCTCCGGCACCGGAAAAGCTGACCAGCAATGTGCGCGCCTTCCGCGTGATGGTCCGCAACGAGATGTTCCGCCGGGTGAAGCTGTTCGCCGACGAGCAGGACAAGGCCCTGGGCGAGCTCGACGGGCATAGCGGCTTCGACGCGGACACCTGGGCCGATGCCATGGACGACTACTTCGACGAGCACGAGGACATCGACGACGGTCCCGCCGGACGCGGCTCGAAGCTGTTCATCATCAAGGACATGCCCCAGCGCACCTGGGAGGTGCGCCAGATCTTCGCCGACCCATCCGAGCACCACGACTGGGGCATCACGGCCACCATCTCGCTGGATGACTCGGACGAGGCGGGCGAACCTGTGGTCAAGGTGACTTCGGTGGGCCGCCTGGACTCCTGATGCCCGCCATCAGCTACGCCATCTTGCGGCGCGCCGACGAAGTCCTGCTTCAACTGAGGTCGGGAACCGGCTACATGGACGGGTTCTGGAGCACGGCGGCCGCCCGG
>NZ_JBLVOC010000007.1:51560-55856 GCF_053543575.1 Glutamicibacter sp. AGC84 | reverse complement strand
CCGCCGGGCACGTTGAGCCCGGCGAGGCTGCCGTTGCCGCCGCCGTTCGCGAAGCCCGTGAGGAACTGGGCATCCGGATCGCGGCAGACCAGCTCCAGCCGCTGTGCACGGTGCACCGCTACCTGCAAGCGGGCAGCGGCGCCCAATCCCCTGTGGATTTCTTCTTCCTGGCGCGCCAGTGGGACGGTACTCCGCGCCTCATGGAACCGGAGAAAGCCTGCGAGCTTCGCTGGTTCCCGCTCGATGCCCTGCCGCAGAACCTCGTTGCGCAGGAACAGCTGGTACTTTCCCGGCTGGATTCCGGCTTGCCGCCAATTATCTGCATGGGATCCGGCACGGCGCTGGACCAGCCCCGGCATCTGGGCTAGTCGCGCACTCGATGCCCGAGGCATCTTCCCGGAGTCCGGTGGCAATGCCGCGGACAGTGCCGTAGGGTATGGCCATGAACGGGTACAAGCTTCGCCTGCTCGGGGCAGGCCTCCTGCTGCTGGTCCTGGTCGGGCTGCTCAGCGGCTGGTCCGAGCTCTTTGCTTCCGGCGCGTGGCTGGCGACCTTGGTCCAGCTCGGTTCGCTGGTCCTGGGCCTGGCCCTGGTCTACCGCGGGGAAAATGCCACGCCGGCCCGGTTCAGCTAGCCCCTGCAATAGCCAGCTAGGCCAGCCGCGCCTTGAGCCACCCAACGGTGGCGGCCGCCTGCTTCGCGTGATAGCTGCGCAGCGTGGGCAGCCCCGGAACCTCGGGCCTGCGCGCCGCGTCCACATAGTAGGCGGCCAGTCCAGCTAAGACCGCGCTGACCGCGTCCGCGCCCACCGATTCGAAGATCGGGTGGGAGGCGGCAATGGCATCCGCATCCAGCGCCGGGTCGAAGATCCGCGCTTCAACCAGCACCGTCAACGCGTCATACCATGCGGCGCCCCGCGAAGCCCACGGCCAATCCACCAGCAGCACTTCTCCGCCGTCGCCCAGCAGGATGTTGTCCGAGCGCAGATCCGAATGCACCAGCTGGTCTCCGGCCAGCGCCCCGATACCGTCCATGGCCAGCCCATGGAGTTCTTCCAGGTTCTGCGCCACCCAGGGATCAGCTGGAAGCCAGCCGTCCTGCATGATCCGCGCAAAACCGTCTACGTCCTCGCGCAGTTCCTCTTCCAGCGTCGGCAGCAGCTCGATCAGGGAATCGGGGGCCTGATGAGCCAGCTGCGCCAGCGTGTCCAGTACCCGTTCCAACTGTCCGGCCGGCCAGGGAAGCTGCGGGCTGGCCCCTGGGCCTTCAGCGAAGACCAAGGCCTCCCAGCCTTGCCAGCTGATGCGCCCCAGGAACTGCGGAACCGGCAAGGCCGCCGGGAGCTTGGCCGCTATTGCCGCTTCGCGGGCGTGCAATGCCGTGGCCGGGGCGCTGAGGCCCGGATGCACCGCCTTGGCGAAGACCCGCTGGCCATCGGCGGTGAGCAGCCGGTCGGCGCTGCCCGGGGAAAACCCCGAGGCTTGGCTTAGCGCCCGGATCACCCGGGATCCAAGGTGCGATTCGATCCGCGCGCGCAGTTCGCCGGGAAGCTGATCCCAGGTGATGCGCCGGGTGAATTGAAACTGCATGGTTCGGATCATGCCAGATCACCGGCTGCCAGCCAAAGCGCGTTGCACTGCGGCGAGCCGGCAGCGGGCCGGGGCCCTCAGGCGACGATCAGCGCGATGCCCACATAGGTAGTGAGCAGCGTCGCGAGCAGCCATTCTGCGGTGGAGCCCGTCTCGGCCAGAATCGGCAATGCCACCCGCCCATTGGACTTCCAGCAGCCGCCAATCAGCGGCAGCCGGCGGAACCAGCGCGGCGAGCCGATCTTGATCGGCCACAGCAGATTGCAGCCGCCGATGGTCAGCATGTCGCCCAGCACGTGCACGATCGCGCCCAGGGAGACTGCCATCAGGAACCAGAGGTTCTGCTCCGGCGCATTCATCCCGACGAAAGTCCCGGCGGCCAAGGCGATAATCCAGCACAGCAGCGGCGGCATGAATTTCATGGTCTTCACCGCGAAGGAAATCAGCAGGATCGCGAACAGCGCCGCGGCCGGGTAGACCGTGCCCAACGCCGCGGTCTGCACATCCCAGCCGTTGGCCAGCCAGGCCAGGAAGATGAAGAAGGCGATGCCGATCAGCGAATGGGTGCCGTTGCGGTGCCCGCCCGAAACCGAACCGACAATCCGCGTGAAAATGCTGGAGAACGGGGGCAGCGAGCGCGCGATCGTGGCCCCATGGTGATCCGCGTCGGGCAGCAGGGCCGCGCCAGCGCAGACGATCGCGCCGGCCAGGGTTTCCCAGCGGTCCATCTGGAAAGTTCCCAGCCCCAGGTTCACCGAACCCACGGTGACGTCAGTTGTAATTGCCAACCATGCGGCTGCGCCGCTCACCGCGTGGTGTCCACCCATCATGCATTCAACCTTAGGTCTGGTCACCGACGTTTTAGCGGTGCGACGGAGGTAAGCTGGAACACATGAGTATTGTGCGTGAAGCTGTTCCGGGCGACTGCCCGCAGATCTTGGCGATGATCCAGGAATTGGCCGACTATGAAAGGGAACCTGATGCGGTGCTCAACACCGCAGCAGACCTCCAATCCCATCTGTTCGGCCCCAATCCCCAGGTCTTCGCCCATGTTGCCGAGGATGAAACCGGGACGCTCAGGGGCATGGCCCTGTGGTATCTGACCTACTCCACTTGGGAAGGCCGGCACGGCATCCATCTGGAGGATCTGTATGTGCGCGAATCCCAGCGCGGTTCAGGCACCGGCACCGCGTTGCTGCGCACGCTGGCGCAGATCTGCGTCGAACGCGGCTACAAGCGCCTGGAATGGTCAGTGCTGGATTGGAACGAGCCGGCCATCAGGTTCTACGACGCCATCGGTTCCAGCTCCATGGACGGCTGGAGCACCCGGCGCCTGGACGGCGAAGCACTGCAACAACTTGGCATGCAAGGAGCGAGCTAATGCGCCACTACCGCGGTATGGATGTCACCGACCATCGCATCGAGGTTCCACTGGATCACGCCGATCCGCAGGGCGAAAAGATCTCGGTCTTCGCCCGCGAGATCAGCACCGGCACGGCCAAGCCCTGGCTGCTGTTCCTGCAGGGCGGTCCAGGGGGCAAATCCCCGCGCCCCGGTTCCTTGTCGGGGTGGTTGGCCGAAGCCACCAAGCACTTCCGCGTGCTGCTGCTGGACCAGCGCGGCACCGGACTGTCCACCCCGGCTAACCGCAAGTCCTTGCCGCTGCGCGGGGACTCGGCCGCCCAGGCCCGCTACCTCTCGCATTTCCGCGCCGACTCGATTGTGCGCGACGCCGAAGCCCTGCGCGAGCACCTGGGCATCGAGCAGTGGAGCACCCTGGGGCAGAGCTACGGCGGGTTCTGCACCCTGACCTATCTCTCGCTCTTCCCGCAGTCGCTCACCCGCTGCCTGGTCACCGGCGGGCTGGCCTCGCTGGATGCCGATGCGAAGACCGTCTACCGCGCCACCTACCAGCGGATGGCAGAACGCAACCGCGAGTACTTCTCCTGGTACCCCGAGGACTTCCAGACCCTGCACAGGATCTACGAGCATGTGCGCACCAATGACGATGAGCGGCTGCCCAACGGCCAGCGCGTCACCGTGCCGATGGTGCAGATGCTGGGCATGTACTTGGGCGGAAACACCCGGGTGCACCTGCTGCATCACATCTTCGAGGAGGCCTTCAGCCACACCCCGGGCGGCGACCGCCTCTCGGATCACTTCCTCGAAGCGCTCCTGGCCCAGAGCTCTTTCGCCTCGAACCCGCTCTATGCGCTGATGCATGAAACCATCTACGCCCAAGGCGAGCCGACCAATTTCGCGGCCGAACAAGTCCTGCCGGAATTCGCCGACTTCACCCGCCACGCGGCGACCCCGCTGCTGACCGGCGAGATGATCTACAGCTGGCACTTCGCCGAAGATCCTGCCCTGCGCCCCCTGGAGGACGTGGCCCGCATCCTGGCCGAGCACGAAGGCTTCGGCCCGCTCTACGATCTGGACGTCCTGGCCAAGAACACCGTGCCGGTGGCCGCCGCGGTCTACCATGACGACGTCTATGTGGACCGCGAGCTCTCGCTGCGCACCGCCTCGCAGGTGGCCGGGTTGCAGACCTGGGTGACCGATCAATTCCACCATGACGGCATCGGCGACGATGGCCCGGCGATCTTCCGCCGGCTGCTGGCCATGGCCAACGGCGAAGACCCGGACGCCGAGGCCCAGGACAGCTAGCCCGCGCACCGGCTAGGTTAACGCGCAGGGCGCTTGAATC
>NZ_JBLVOC010000007.1:30696-51540 GCF_053543575.1 Glutamicibacter sp. AGC84 | reverse complement strand
CCCCCGGCGCGTTAAGCCTTCTGCTGCTAATGGTCCAGCTTCGCGGCAACCTGGTCATTCAACCGCTGCAGCAGCGGCACAGCCTGCGCCAGAATCCGCCGTTCCTCGGCGCTGAAGGAATCGATGCCGCCGGCCAGCGAGGAAATCGCGCGTTGCCGGTAGGCTTCAATGGCCTCCTTGCCGTCGCCGGTCAGGCTCACCAGGCTGGCGCGCCCGTCTCCAGGGTCCGGTTGGCGCTGGACCAACTGGTCGTTTTCCATGCGGATGACCAGACCGGTCATGGTCGGCTGGGCCACGCGCTGCTCGATGGCCAAGTCGCCCACGCGCTGGGGGCCCAACCGGTCCAGGGTGGAAAGCACCCGCCAAGCGGTCACCGATCGGCCTTGCCCGGCCGCGCGTCCAAGCAGCCGGGACATGGTGCCCGACGCTAGTGCTACGCCGGTGGCAATGCCACTGGCTTCTGTCGATAGGTCGCTCATGGAAAATACCTTAGCAGAACAGCATAGGCACACTATGCGGGTACGGAAAACCCGCCGGGGCCAGTTGGAAGCAACTGATCCCGGCGGGCGATGGTGCGGATTACTTGGCGGCGTCCTGCTCTGCAGCTTCCGCTGCGCCGGCGAGCTCCGCGGCTTCAGCCGAAGCAGCTGCGCGCTTGCCCCATGGGCTCCACAGGGACAGCACGGTTGCGATAACGATCGCGCCCAGGATGACCAGAAGCGAAACACCCACGGAAATGTCCAGCCACGCGTAATGCAGAGGCTCGCCGCCGTTGATGAACGGCAGGCTGTTCTCGTGCAGGGCGTGGAAGACCAGCTTCACGCCGATGAAAGCGAGGATGAAGCTCAGTGCGTGCTTCAGGAAGACCAGGCGGTTCATCAGGCCACCGAGCAGGAAGTACAGCTGGCGCAAGCCCATCAGCGCGAAGATGTTCGCGGTGAACACGATGAACGCGGACTTGGTCAGGCCGAAGATGGCCGGGATCGAGTCGAAGGCGAACAGCAGGTCGGTCATGCCGATGGTCACGAAGACCAGCACCATCGGGGTGAACAGCTTCTTGCCGTCGACCACGGTGCGCAGCTTGGCTCCATCGAAGTCCTTGGAAATCGGCAGCTTGGAGGTCAGCTTCTTGACCAGGCCGCTTTCCTCGTCCTCATCCTCGTCCTTGAGCTGGTTCCATGCGGTCCACAGCAGGAAGGCGCCGAAGATGTAGAAGACCCACGACCACTGCTCGATGATCGCGGCGCCGAGCACAATGAAGATTGCGCGCAGGACCAACGCGATGATGATGCCGAACATCAGCACTTCCTGCTGGTACTTACGCGGTACCGAGAAGCGCGCCATGATGATGATGAAGACGAACAGGTTGTCCACCGACAACGCGTATTCGGTGACCCAGCCGGCGTAGAATTCCTGGCCGAGCTGCGGTCCAGCCTGCGTCCAGATCACCGCACCGAAGATCAATGCCAAGGAGATGTAGATGCCGACAAAAATGCCTGCTTCCTTCATGGAAGGAATGTGCGGACGCTTGGTGACGTACAGCAGGTCTGCGATGAGCACCGCGCACAGAACAATCAGCGCGATGATCTCGAATTGAATAGTTAACCCATTAGTGCCCACGGACGAGCGACCTTTCGTTGGAGGGTATGGAAAATCGCCGCAAGTCTCTCCGCCGCCACACCAGAATTCGAAACGCTTAGATAGCTGGCTCAGTGATCGGCTGCTGTGCCCGGCGAAACATCATTGGTTCGCGTGTTGACGTCCACAGCATTGGGATACTCCCCTACGTCCAGTGATCAAGTGTAGCGCACAGGAACTGCACAGGCTCGGCCCAAGTCCCAATACTGCGCCGGACAGCAGCAGGGTTACGCGTGCCCGGCGGCCTTCATCTGGCGCAATTCCTTCTTCAACTCGGAAACTTCATCGCGGATCCGGGCGGCCAGTTCGAACTGCAACTCAGCGGCCGCGGCGTGCATCTGCTCGGTCATTTCCCCGATCTGGGCCAGCAGGTCCTCGGCCGGGGCGGCGGCCAGTCCGTCCTTGCGCACGGTGGACGAGGCCTTGGTGCGCTTGGCATTCTTCGCCAACCGGTTGTTGTTCAGCAGTTCCTGGGTGTCGGCATCCTCACGCGCCAGCTGGTCGGTGATGTCAGCGATCTTCTTGCGCAGCGGCGTGGGGTCGATCCCGTGCTCCTTGTTGTGCGCTTCCTGGATTGCCCGTCGGCGATTGGTCTCCTCGATCGCCTGGTCCATGGCATCGGTGATCTTGTCGGCATACATGATCACCTGGCCCGAGACGTTACGCGCGGCACGGCCGATGGTCTGGATCAGGCTGGTGGCCGAACGCAAGAAGCCCTGCTTGTCGGCATCCAGGATCGCGACCAGCGAAACCTCGGGCAAATCCAGGCCCTCGCGCAGCAGGTTGATGCCCACCAGCACGTCGAAGGAACCCATGCGCAGCTCGCGCAGCAGCTCCACGCGGCGGATCGTGTCCACATCGGAGTGCAGGTACTGCACCCGCACCTGGTGCTCGGTGAGGTAGTCGGTCAGGTCCTCGGCCATGCGCTTGGTCAGCGTGGTAACCAGCACGCGCTCATCGCGATCCACACGGGTGCGGATCTCATCGAGCAGGTCATCGATCTGGCCCTTGGTGGGCTTGACGATGATCTCGGGGTCGATCAGCCCGGTGGGGCGGATGATCTGCTCCACGAACCCGTCGGACTTGCCCAGCTCGTACTTGCCCGGGGTGGCCGAAAGGTACACGGTCTGCCCGATGCGCTCAAGGAACTCATCCCATTTCAGCGGGCGGTTGTCCATGGCACTTGGCAGGCGGAAGCCGTGTTCCACCAGCGTGCGCTTGCGGGACATGTCGCCCTCGTACATGGCGCCGATCTGCGGCACGGTGACATGCGACTCGTCGATCACCAGCAGGAAGTCATCGGGGAAATAGTCGATCAGGCAGTGCGGGGCGCTGCCGGCATCGCGGCCGTCGATATGGCGCGAGTAGTTCTCGATGCCGTTGCAGAAACCCATCTGCTCCATCATTTCCAGGTCGTAGGTGGTGCGCATGCGCAGCCGCTGGGCCTCGACGAGCTTGTTCTGCGATTCCAGCTCCTTCAGGCGCACCGCCAGCTCGTCCTCGATCCGCTTGATCGCCTTGTGCATCCGCTCGGCACCGGCCACATAGTGGCTGGCCGGGAAGATGTACATCTCGGTCTCCTCGCGGATCACCTCGCCGGTGACCGGGTGCAGGGTGTGGATCGCTTCCACCTCGTCGCCGAAGAACTCGATGCGCACGGCCTGCTCTTCGTACATCGGGATGATCTCCACCGTGTCCCCGCGCACGCGGAAGGTGCCGCGGTGGAAGTCCATGTCGTTGCGGGTGTACTGCATGGCCACGAACTGGCGCAGCATCGCGTCGCGGTTCAGTTCCTCGCCGGTGCGCACGGTGACCATCCCGGCCACGTATTCCTCGGGAGTGCCCAGGCCGTAGATGCACGAAACGGTGGCGACCACAATGGTGTCGCGGCGGGTGAGCAGGGAGTTGGTGGCCGAGTGGCGCAGGCGCTCGACTTCCTCGTTGATCGAGGAGTCCTTCTCGATGAAGGTATCGGTCTGCGGGACGTAGGCCTCGGGCTGGTAGTAGTCGTAGTAGGAGACGAAGTACTCCACCGCGTTATTGGGCATCAGCTCGCGGAACTCGTTGGCCAGCTGGGCGGCCAGGGTCTTGTTCTGCACCAGCACCAGGGTGGGGCGCTGCACCTGCTCCACCAGCCAGGCGGTGGTCGCGGACTTGCCGGTACCGGTGGCACCGAGCAGCACGATGTCCTTCTCTCCGGCGTTGATCCGCTCGGTCAGCTGCTTGATGGCCTGCGGCTGGTCGCCGGCAGGCTGGTACTCGCTGATGACTTCGAAGGGGGCGACCACGCGCTTGATCGGCTGTGCAAGACTCATGCTTCCAGCATATCCACTTGCCCCGACCGTTGGGGTCGCGCCCTAGCCAGCTTTCAGCTTAAATCCGGGGTGCTACTTGCGCATCCCGTAGCGGATCGCATTGCGCTTGACGGTGCGCTGGATGCTGCTGCCGAAGAATCCCACGGTCATGATGGTGGCGGCAATCAGCCCCAGCAGGGACAGGAAGCCGGAAATGTAGACCACCGGCGAATACGGCCCGGATTCGCTGGCAACGAATTCGGCGCGGCCGCCAAATCCGAGCCACAGCACCAAGGCGACGGCGAAAGCGATCAGGGTGCTCCACTTGCAGATCTTGTACATTCCTACTCCTGTGCTGGCGCCAATTGGCGGTAGAGGGCAGAAACCTGCGCCTCCAGTTCTTCCAAGGTACCGCAATTATCCAGCAGGTAGTCGGCTACGGCCGCCCGCTGGTCATCCGTGGCCTGCGCGGCCATCCGGGCCTCGGCATCTTCCCGGGTCCAGCCGCGGTCCTGGACCATGCGGCGGATGCGTTCGGCGTGCGGGGCGGCCACGACGACCACCGCGTCGAAGCTGTCCAGCTGGCCGGTCTCGACCAGCAGCGGGATGTCCTCGACCACCAGCGAGCCGGCTGGCGCGCCTTGGCGCAGCTTCGCCGCTTGCTCCCGCACCAGCGGGTGCACGATCGCGTTGAGCTTGGCCCGCGCCGCCTCGTCGGCGAAAACTATCGCGCCCAGTGCGGGACGGTTCAGCGACCCGTCGGCCAGCAAAACGGCTTCGCCAAACGTGTCCTTGATCGCAGCCAGCCCGGGCGTGCCGGGTTCGACCACCTGGCGCGCCAACGCGTCGGCATCGATGACTACGGCTCCCAGGGCGGCCAATTTGGCCGCGACCGCAGATTTTCCGGAGGCCACTCCCCCGGTCAGTCCCACATGCATCATGTTCCCACCCTATAAACTAAGAGGGATGAACACCAACGACTCGGCCGCGACACGGTACACGACCTTGACCAGCGATTGCGTGCACGAGCTGGAAATCAAGCGTTCGCGATTCATCACCTACCTCTACCGGGTCGAAACCGAGGCCGCCGCCCGCGCGCAGATCGCGGCCCTGCGCAAGACCCACTTCGATGCCCGCCACCACTGCAGCGCGTTCATCCTGGGCCCCGATCGCATGGCCCAGCGCTCCAACGACGACGGCGAGCCCTCGGGCACCGCCGGCATCCCGATGCTCGATGCCCTGGCCAAGCGCGAAATCGCCGACGGCAGCGTGCTCTCGGATGTGCTGGCCGTGGTGGTCCGCTACTTCGGCGGGATCAAGCTTGGCGCCGGCGGACTGGTCCGCGCATATTCCGAGGCGGTATCTTCCGGGCTGTACAATGCGCAGCTGCACCTGCGCCAGCGCATGCGGATCTTCACCTTCGCCGCCGCCCACGCCGACGCGGCCCGCTACGAGAACGAGCTGCGCGCCGCCGGCTACCAGGTCGAACCGACCCTCTGGCAGGCCGATGCCGCAATCGTGCAGATCGGCATCCCGGACACGCCCGAAGCCGCCGCGCAGCTGCGCACCGGCATCGCCGCACTCACCTCCGGCGCCGGGGAACTGGCCGCCGCCAACACGCAATGGGTTGATCTGATTTGAACTCCGCCGCCAATCCCGAAGGCACGCCCGCTGCCGCCAGCAGCCTCCAGGCCCTGCTGCCCGCCCTGCGCCGCTGGCCCGATGTCGAAGCCGCCAACCTCTACGCCGCCGACGCCTGCGACCGGCTCATCCTGGACACCTGCGCCGCCGCGGCCGGACCCTCGGACCGCTGGCCGGATGCCATCGCGGTCATCGGCGACCACTACGGCGCGCTGGCCCTGGGCGCACTGGCACTAGGCAGCACGAGCGTGCGCGTGCACACCGATTCGCTCACCGCGCGCCGGGCCATCGAGGCCAACCTCGCCCGGCTCATGCCCGAGCGGGCCGGACACCTCGAATTCTGCACCCTGGAACAGGTTGCCCAGGGCGCCAGTTCGATCCTGCTGGCCCTGCCTCGCGGACTGGACGTGCTGGGCGAACAGGCCGCCGCGGCAGCAGCCGTCGCCGATCCCGGCGCGAAGCTTTTCGCCGGGGGCCGCATCAAGCACATGAGCCGTTCCATGAACGAGGTGCTCGCGGAGCATTTCACCCGCGTCGACGTCTCGCTGGCCCGGCAGAAATCCCGGGTGCTCACCGCCAGCACCCCGCGCGCCGAACAGCCCGCCAGCAGCTTCCCGGCCACTGCCACCCACCAGGTGCGCGGCACCAGCTTCACGCTGCATGCCGGTGCCGGGACCTTCGGTGCCGCCCGGCTGGATCCGGGCACCCGGCTGCTGCTGGAAAACCTTCCGGACCTCTCCGGGCACGCCACGCTGGTCGATCTGGCCTGCGGCAACGGCGCGATCGGCATCTGCGCAGCACTGGAAAACCCGCAGCTGCGCGTGGACGCCTCGGACCATTCGGCCTCCGCGGTCGCCTCCACCCTGGCCGCCGCTCAACGCAACAACCTGGACGGTCGCCTCACCGCCGTGCAGGATGACGCCCTGGGCCGCCTGCCCGACGCCAGCGCCACCCTGGTCACGCTGAACCCGCCCTTCCACATCGGCAACACCGTCACCGCCGACATCGCGTTCAAGCTGATCGACGACGCCGCCCGCGTGCTCGCTCCCGGAGGCACCCTGCTGTGCGTGTTCAACTCGCACCTGCGCTACCGCAGCGAATTGGCCCGCCGCGTTGGCCCCACCGAACAGCTGGCCCGCGACAGGACCTTCACCGTGACTGCATCCACCCGCGCGCACTAGGCTTTTCCACAGGCCGTATTGCCGGCCGGCACGCCGCGCACCGCCTGGCGCATGCTGGGGCCATGAACAGAACTGTCAGCCAGGCGCTAGCCGGGCTTGCCCAAGCGATCAAGGACGCGCCGGCCCTCGCGGTGGACGACGCCCTGGCCGTCGCCGCGTTCATCCCCGTCCTGCACCAGACCCTGCTCTGCCCCGATCCAGCCACCGGCCCCGAACCCCACTACCTGCACGATCCGCGCTACGCCTTGGCCCTGGCCACCGCGGCTGAAGCTTCGGCCCACCAGGCCCTTCGCACCCAGATCTACGCAGCCCACCTGGTCGATGACACCGCGGCGCACACCCTGGCCCAGGTTGAACTCGCCGCGGCCCGCCAGGGCACCACCGATTTCTCCGTCCCTGCCCAGCGCACCGGAATGCGGCCCAGCTTCACCGGCCCTGCGGCACTGCTGGCATCCTGGCTGCGCACCGACCATTTCGAGGCCAAGCGCCGCATCCAGTCCGCCAGCCACGTCTTTGCGCAATACGACTACCAGCATCAGCGGCACCAGGCACAGTTCCCGCTGCTGGCGCGGCGCTTCGCCGATCTGCGCCAGCCGCCAGCCGAAGTGCTCAGCGCGGCCCGGCGCCTGGGCGCTCTGGAACCCCAACGCGACGAATACGCCGCACCGGCCACCGCCTCGGCGCTCACCGAAGATGGCGAGCTGCTTGAATCCATCGTCAACCAGCAATTGGACGAGCCCGACCCCGGCACCCGCAGGCAATTGGTCAACAGCTTCCTGAAATCCCAGAAGGAACGCTTGGGCAAGAAGCGGCCCGAAGCCCAGGAAGGCCTGTACCGGCGGGGCGAACGCGGCGGCCTGGTCCACTACGACCTCGCCCTGCGCCCTACGCGCGCAGAACTCTTCGAATCGGGCATTTCGCAAAGCGACAATCCCCGCTCCGGTTCCGGCCAAGCCGCACGGGAGGCTTTTGCCCAGTCTCCGGGACAACGTACAGAGCAGGATGCTGCCCCTGGCACTTCCTACCAGGCCGACGCCGGAGGCCATCCGGATTTCTTGACCGATGAGGAAGCTGCCGCCAGCGAAGATCCTGTTTCCCCACCGCTTTCTCCCGCGGCACGCCGCCTCAACGGCCTGATGAATCTGCTGGAGATCAACACGAAGCGGCTCCAGGAGCTGCTGGATGCCGCGCGCAATGGCGGGACCCCCAAGGGCGCCGATGGGAATGATGCAGGCACCGTGGATGTCCCCACCATCACCCCGCAGGTCGTGGTCATGCTGACCTTGGACGAGTTGGAAGGCCGCGCGAGAACCCATGGCATCACCCAGCACGGTTTCAAGCTCGATGCAACTGACCTGCGCCAGACCCTGTCCAGGGCACGCATCATCCCGATGGTGCTCGGCGGCAGGGGCGAGCTGCTTGATATCGGGCGCAGCCAGCGCAAGCATCCGAACTACATGCGCCTGGGTGTTGCGGTGCGCGATCGCGGCTGCATAGTTCCCGGGTGCACCATGGATCCCGAACGCTGCAACATCCACCACATCTGGTTCTGGTCCGAGGGCGGTGTCACTGCGGTCTACTGGAGCACGATGCTCTGCGACACGCATCATCATGACGTTCATGCCGGGTTGATCAAGGTCATTGCCGACGATGGCGTACCCAAGGT
Organism: Glutamicibacter sp. AGC84; assembly: GCF_053543575.1. Taxonomy (NCBI): domain Bacteria; kingdom Bacillati; phylum Actinomycetota; class Actinomycetes; order Micrococcales; family Micrococcaceae; genus Glutamicibacter; species Glutamicibacter sp. AGC84. Next base: position 43,120 of record NZ_JBLVOC010000007.1, on the reverse strand, counting down.
CATCCTGCCCAGCTTCGTCGATCCCACCCAGACCCCGGTGCGCAACAGCTACCACATGGCCAAGGCCGCCTAGTTCGCGGCAATGCGCCGGCGCCATCCGGCTAGATCAAGAAAGGGCGTCCACCGTGCACGCGGACGGCTTGGGCGTTGATCCCCAATGGACGAAGGTCGATCCGGTCGATCTCGCCCCGCTCATTATTCTCGAAAGTATCAGCCGTAACCGAATCACCGGCAGGGGTCTGGACCGCCAGGCGGCGCTTGGTTCTGGCCAGAGGCTCGCGTGCCGATGCCGGGACGTAGTAGGCGCTGGCCTGCTTCCCTCCGCCGTAGAGCCATGAAGCGCGCACCGCGACCGGGCGTGAGCCCCAGCCGCCGAGCCCTGCAATGACCAAGCGCTGGCCGGTTGCCTCTAGCAGTTTCCCATTCAGGTTCTCCCCATAGACCCAGGGCTGGGACGCGATGCCCAGGAACTCTTCGGCAGAGCGCTGGTTGACCGCATGCACCCCGTGCACCGGGCACATCTCTGAGCAGAAAATGAATCGCGGATCCTCAAATTTCTGCTTGGACCCGTTCTTGTCGTCGTTGCGGCACAGGCAGGCCCCGGTTTCTTCCGTTTCGATGAGGATCGCGTTGCCATAGGCCCGCAATGACGTTGGACCAATTCGGTGGTCCGCTGGAACTTCGAGTGCGAAAAGTCCCATCGATTTCAAGCGCATCCAGCGCAGCATGCTCAGCAGCAGGCTGATGCCCAGCAGGACGGCCGCGGCGTACACGTCAAGACGGTAGCCTTCATCCAAGTCATGCAGCGAATGAACTTCCGTGCTGACCAGTTCCCAGCCCAGCCGGAGCAGCGGGTAGATCAGTGCTCCTACCGCAAGCTTCCATACCATGGGCGACATTTGCTTGGTGATTCCAAAATCGCTCTTTTGCCCCGGCGCCAAGGCGATGCCTCCTGAGGCTTCACGCTTCCAGGTTCTCAGCAGGCGTCGGAACCGTGCGTCCATGAGACCTACGGACAGTGCGAGCAGCAGGAAATAGCCCAGCGCCAGCATCAGGATCCTTTGCAGGTCCCCGGCCGGAGCCAGCAGGAAATAGATTCCGGCGGCTACGCCCAAGCCCATCCAGGGTGATTGCCGTCCGCCGCCAAAGATCATGGCCAGGACGGTAGCGACCATGGAGAAGGAGAGGATGTCCATGAAGCCCTTGTCCAGGTACGGGGAATGCAGAAGATCCGAACGGACGAAGACCACCAGTGCAACCAGCGGAAGCCAGGTCGCTACGGCAACCCAGAAATTGGGAATAGTGCGCGGTACAGTTTCCCACTCCTCGCGGCTGACCTGGCGCACCGGGATCTGCTGTCCGGCAGTTGCGCCTGCCGCATAGTCTGCCGGCGAATTTCCTGTCGTTGCCATGTGCTACTACCTGCCGTTAGTGAGTCCACCTGATCGGTGCACTTTTAGTCTAACCTCAGCAAGTATTAAGAGCAGTGCTCCTTCGGAGCTATTCCTGTCCGGCGGATGTCAGCAGAAATAATGACGTGCCAGCCATGCCGGCAAGCAAAAAACCAGTTAAACAACGAAGGTCCAACCCTTGCAGGGTTGGACCTTCGTGAATCAGCTAGAGCTAATCACGATCTCTGCACGAGGCAGAAGCCGGAATTAGTTGCCGGTCAGCTTCTCGCGCAGTGCAGCCAGTGCTTCGTCCGAAGCCAGGGTGCCTGCATCGGTGGCTGGTGCCTCCGAGGAGTACGAAGCTGGAGCTGGCTCGGAACCACCGGCAGCAGCAGGCTCTGCTTCTGCGTCGGCAGCGATAGCGGCAACAACCTGCTTCTTGTGTGCTTCCCAACGCTCCTGGGCAGCAGCGTACTGTGCTTCCCATGCAGCGCGCTGGGTGTCGAAGCCCTCGAGCCATTCGTTCGACTCTGGGTCGAAGCCCTCTGGGTACTTGTAGTTGCCGGCCTCGTCGTACTCTGCAGCCATGCCGTAGAGTGCTGGGTCGAACTCGGTGCCCTCTGGGTCAACACCTTCGTTAGCCTGCTTGAGCGACAGCGAGATGCGGCGGCGCTCCAGGTCGATGTCGATGACCTTGACGAACAGTTCGTCGCCAACGGAGACAACCTGCTCAGCCAGTTCAACGTGGCGAACTGCAAGCTCGGAGATGTGAACCAGGCCTTCGATGCCGTCTTCGACGCGTACGAACGCACCGAATGGAACCAGCTTGGTAACCTTGCCCGGTACAACCTGACCCAGTGCGTGGGTGCGGGCGAAGGTCTGCCAAGGATCTTCCTGGGTAGCCTTCAGCGACAGGGAAACGCGCTCGCGGTCCAGATCGACTTCCAGAACCTCTACGGTTACTTCCTGGCCAACCTCGACAACCTCGGATGGGTGGTCGATGTGCTTCCAGGACAGCTCGGAAACGTGTACCAGGCCGTCTACGCCGCCCAGGTCCACGAATGCACCGAAGTTGACGATGGAGGAAACAACGCCCGGACGAACCTGGCCCTTTTCCAGCTTGTTGAGGAAGGTCGAACGAACCTCGGACTGGGTCTGCTCGAGCCATGCACGGCGGGAAAGCACAACGTTGTTGCGGTTCTTGTCCAGCTCGATGATCTTGGCTTCGATTTCCTGGCCGATGTATGGAGCCAGGTCGCGCACACGGCGCATCTCGACGAGCGATGCTGGCAGGAAGCCACGCAGGCCGATGTCCAGGATGAGGCCACCCTTGACAACCTCGATGACGGTACCGGTAACGACGCCGTCCTCTTCCTTGATCTTTTCGATGTCGCCCCAAGCGCGCTCGTACTGCGCACGCTTCTTGGACAGGATCAGGCGGCCTTCCTTGTCTTCCTTGGTCAGGACCAAGGCTTCGACGCTGTCGCCAACGGTGACAACTTCACCTGGGTCAACGTCGTGCTTGATGGAAAGCTCGCGGGAAGGGATGACACCTTCGGTCTTGTAACCGATGTCGAGCAGAACTTCGTCGTGGTCAACCTTGACGACGGTGCCTTCGACGAGGTCACCATCGTTGAAGTACTTGATGGTGGCGTCGACTGCGGCCAAGAAGTCCTCAGCAGATCCAATGTCGTTGATTGCGACGACTGGTGCGCTGTTGTTCTCGTTCGAGGTGATGGTCATGTAGTAGGGACTCCGATGTGGATAGATTTGATCAGTCGAAACCCCGGAAGTCCCGGAATTTCGAAGGGGGTAGAACATGAATGCGGACATGACGAAGCCATGGCACGCTGTTCAAGTCTACGCGCCTAGCACACCGCGGGTCAAAGCGTAACCCGCTAACATCCTCGCCAGCATTTTGTGAACTTCGTCATATCAACCGGATAATGCGACCCGTCCCACTAGAAACCGTGCGGCGTGAAACCCTCGCGAGCCACGCTGAACAAGTGAACCCAGTCCCCCGCAGCTCCCCCGCCGACCAGTTCGGCGCGTCCCGAATCCAGCAATTGGTCCAGCTGCACGGTGCCCAGGTACAGTCCAGCCAGCTCCCGCTCCGAAAGCGCCACGCGCGGCAGCCCGGGGTCGGCCTGCCCGTCCTCGATCCGGCTCACCGTGGCGCGGGAATCGGACACCTCGAAGAGGTAGGTTCCGGAGATCAGCTCCAGCCGGTCGCTCACGCTCAATAGCAGCCGGGCATCGCGCTGGTAGCCGCGCGCTTGGAAGGCGGCAACAACATCGAGCACGCGCAGCCACAGCACATCGTCAATGGAACGCACGTGGTAGTCCCGCACGTTCTCCAGCACCTGGCGCAGTGGATCGGCCACCGGGCCTTGGCCATGCACTTCTTCGACCAGATCATGGTTGCCCAGGTACTCGAAGAGCTTGATGCGCGCGGCGTCGCTGGTGGCCACCAGCTTATGCACCACCAGCTTCGCCTTGGGCTCATCCCAGCCGCCGAACTTGTAGGTGGCGAATCCGCCGAGCTGGCCAGCGTCATCGTAGTAGGCGGCAAAACGCAGGTTCTTCGGCTTTTCCAGGGTCTCCCAGGTGTCCCAGCGGCCCAGGGCAAAGCCATTGTCGAACTCGGTGCTGTCCACGGAGCCGAAGGTCTGCTCGAGCGCGCGCACGGCCAGCGCGGCATAGCCGGGCCCGAAATGCTGCGGATCGGCATCCACCACCCGGCCGGGAACCTGCACGCGCAGCTTCACCCCGTGGGCGCACTTGAGCGTGAATCGGCTTTGGTAGGTAGCTGGCTCGAAGCCGTACCGCCCGTAGATCGTCGCTTCCGACGCGGTCAAAGCCGCAATAGGGAAACCCGCCTGCTGGGCATAGGCCAGGTCGGCGGTGATTTGCCTGGACAGGATGCCGCGGCGCCGATAGCTCGGCGCGACGGTGACCGCGGAGATCTTATGCGTTGCCACCGGCGCCTCGCCGCCGGCATTGAGCAGCCCGGGGAATGCTCCATAGGTGTGCACCGGGTAGGTTGCATGGCGCGAGTGCGGTTCGGCCTGCTGATCGAACACCAGGGAGAAGCGCATTTTCTGCGCATAAGTCAGGTCCAGGTAGTGCGTCCAATTGGGCTCTTCGGGCAGCTGCTCGTAGAAGCCGATCCCGGTGGCCTGATGGAACAGCTTGATCGATTCGTCGAGTTCCGGACTGCGGATCGCAGCCTGGCAGGTCCGGGTTTCCAGCTGCGGCGGGGTCTCTGGTCTCATCGTGCTCCTTGGCGAGGAAATCGGCTGATCACAGTCTATGCGCCTGTCCGGCCGGCGCAAGGGGTGCATTCACCAGGCAGCGGAGAGCGTGGTGAACCGCAGGCCGGAATCCAGCACCTGCCCCAGCCCGAGCGCCACGCCCTTGGCAGTACCCGAGGCGGGCTGGTTGAAGTGCCCGATGCCGACGTCCCCGGCGGCCAGCTGGCGGACCTGGGCGGCCACGGCTTGCGCGCCAAAGGTCGCCCCGGCGTCCAGGTTGACGGTGAAGTTCATCGGCACCACGCCCAGGTCCCGGCACATTGCCGCGCCGGCTTCGTCCATATGGGCGGTGCCGGAGCGGAAGAATTTCGCGGTGATGCCGAATTGGTCGGCAAGATACCGCTGGTTGCCCATCACCTCGTCGTAGGCCTGGCCGATCGACTCCGTGCCCCCGATGCCGTAGGCTGCCTGCCCGGAAGTGGCCAGCGGGGCGTGGCTGGTTCCGTGGTTGGCGATCTCGAACAGCTCGTCGCTGGCCAGCTCGGCCATCAGCGGCGCGTTGGCGCGTGCCCAGCGTTCGTTCACGAAGAGGGTCGCGGGCACCTGCTTGGCACGCAAGGCGTCCAGCAGGGCCCCATCCACCCCCGAGCCCCGGGGTCCCCCGCAGGCATCGAAGGTCAACGCCGCGGCGGCATTGCCCTTGGGCAGGCCCAGCTCGATGCCCGGGACTTCCAGCCCGAACTGCCCTGCAGGAACATTCTTGAACTTTTCCATGACCTGGCTCCGGCTCGGATACACCGTCTGGAGGCTGGCGGTAGGCCGGGGTGAAGCAGTGGCGGTGGGCGAAGGACTCGCCGTTGCCGAGGCCGACGCGGACCCGGCTCGTTCCGCCGGTCCGCCGGTACTGCAACCGGAGACCAGCGCGGCGGCCAGCGCCCCCAGCCCCAGGCTTCCGGTTTTCAGCGCCCAACGGCGCGAGTAGTGCTCCAAGTTCGTCTCTTTCCCCAAGCCCATTCGATCCTGCCGAAAGGGGCAGGAACACCCGCGGTGCCCCTGCCCCTTTCGATTGCTGCCCCTAGTGCGCGGCGTCGTGCCAGGTCCGGCCGATGCCCGGCTGGACATCCAGCGGCACCAGCAGATCTGCGGCCTGTCCCATTTCGCGGGTTACCAGCTCCTGCACTGCTTCCAGCTCCTCCTCGGCGATCTCCAGGATGAGTTCGTCATGGACCTGCAGCAGCATCCGGGACTTGTACTGCCCAGCGCGCAGTCCCTCGTCGATGCGCAGCATGGCCACCTTCACCAGGTCGGCGGCCGAACCCTGGATCGGGGCGTTCAACGCGGCACGCTCGGCGATGTCGCGCAGCCGGCGATCCGAGCTGTTCAGCTCCGGCAGGTAGCGGCGGCGTCCGAAAATGGTTTCGGTGTAGCCATCCTTGCGGGCCTGGTCGACGACCGAACGCAGGTAGGTGCGCACGGCACCGAAGCGGTCGAAGTAGTCCTTCATCAGCTTGCGGGCCTCGTCCACGCCGATCTTCAGCTGCTTGGACAGCCCGAAGCTGCTCAGCCCATAGGCCAGGCCGTAGCTCATCGCCTTGACCTTCGAGCGCATCTCCGAGGTGACCTCGTCCGGCTCGACGTTGAACACGCGCGAACCAACATAGCGGTGCAGGTCCTCGCCGTTCTGGTAGGCCTCGATCAGCCCCTCGTCTTCGGACAGGTGCGCCATGATGCGCATTTCGATCTGCGAGTAGTCCACTGTCAGCAGGCTCTGGTAGCCGGCCCCGACCATGAAGACGTCGCGGATGCGCCGGCCCTCTTCCGAACGCACCGGGATGTTCTGCAGGTTCGGGTTCAGGCTGGAGAGGCGCCCGGTCGCGGCCACGGTCTGCGCATAGGTGGTGTGGATCCGGCCATCATCGTGGGTGGCCTTGAGCAGGCCGTCCACGGTCTGGCGCAGCTTGATCGCGTCGCGGTAGGCCATCAGCGCGACCAGGAACGGGTGCCCGGTCTTGACCAGCAGATCCTGCAGCGACTCGGCATCGGTGGTGAAACCGGTCTTGATCTTCTTGGTGCGCGGCAGATCCAGCTCTTCGAACAACACCACCTGCAGCTGCTTCGGGCTGGAGAGGTTGACTTCGTGGCCGATCGCGGCGAACGCGTCGTTGGTGGCCTGGTCCACCTGCTCGGTGAAGTGGGCACGCAGTTCGTTCAGGCGATCCACGTCCACTGCCACGCCGGCGCGTTCCATCTCGAAGAGTACCGGAATCAGCGGCAGCTCCATCTCGGCAGCCAGTTTGTCCGCGTGCTTCTCGGCCAGCTTGGTAGCCAGGTAGGCGGAGAGGTCGTGGATGGCCTGCGCCTGGGCCAACGTTGGCTCGGCAAGATCCGAAGTGAGCCCCAGATCCAGTTCGCCCTTCTTGGCCTGATGCACCGGCACGGCGTACTTCAGGTGGTACTGCACCACGTCCACCAGGTCGTGGCTGCGGCGATCGGGCTGGATCAGGTAGGCGCTGATCAAGGTGTCGTCCTTGACGCCGGCGATCCGCAGCCCGCGCTCGATGAGCAGGTGCATGGCGGCCTTGGCATCGTGGAAGAGCTTCGGCGCGTTCTCATCGGCCAGGAACTGCGCAAGCACGCCTTCGGTGGCTTCATCGAGTTCGGCCAGTTCCAGCCAGAGGGCTTCCGACCCGCGGAAAAGGGCCAGACCCACGGCTTCGCCGTCAACCGCAGCAGGCTGGATTGCGATCGGCGCGCCCTTCCCGGCCCCGATGAATCCGTCCAGTGCGTCGGCATCGGCGCCGAGCACCCGGGAGAATTCGGCAACTTCGGGTGCCGCTTCCTCTTCCTGGGCTGCAAACAGGTCGAACAGGCGCTTGCGCAGGGTGTTGAATTCCAGCGCGTCGAACAGGTTCTCGATCTCTTCGCGGTTCGGGGCTTCGAGTTCCATCTGATCGAGCGTGACCGGGAGTTCCAGGTCGTGCTTGAGCTGGTTCAACCGGCGGTTGCGGGTCACGTTGTCCACGTGCTCGCGCAGCGACTCGCCGACCTTGCCCTTGATGTTCTCCACATTCTCCAGGATGCCGGCCAGGTCCCCGTAGAGGTTGATCCATTTGGCGGCGGTCTTCGGCCCCACGCCTGGCACACCGGGCAAGTTATCCGCGGTTTCGCCGACCAGAGCCGCCAAATCCGAGTAGCGCTCGGGACGCACGAAGTACTTGGCTTCCACCGCTGCGGCATCCATCGGCGGGATATCGCTGATGCCCTTCTTCGGGTACAGCACCAAGGTCTTGTCGGTGATCAGCTGGAAGGCGTCGCGGTCGCCGGACACCACCAGCACGTTGAAACCGGCTTCTTCGCCCTGGGTGGCCAGCGTGGCCAGGATGTCATCGGCCTCGAAGCTCTCCAGGGTGATCGAAGGGATGTTCATCGCCTTCATGACTTCCTGGATCAGATCGATCTGCCCGTAGAACTCTTCGGGCGTCTTATTGCGTCCGCCCTTGTACTCGGTGTACTCCAGCGAGCGGAAAGTCGGGGTGTCCAAGTCGAAGGCCACCGCAACGTGGGTGGGCTTTTGCTGGCGGATCATCGTCAGCAGCATCGATACGAATCCGTGCACGGCATTGGTGTGCTGGCCGGTGCTTGTTGCGAAGTTCTCTGCAGGCAGCGCATAGAACGCGCGGAAGGCCATGGAGTGTCCGTCAATAATCAGCAGTCTCTTGTCCGACGAGGCAGTCGGTTTGGTAGTTTCGCTCACACCTGAAAGCCTAGTTGCCATGAGCGACAATTTCACTTCTCGAACCACGCAATCTTCGGCACATCCGTTTGCCGCGCAGCTGGCCCGCCACGGTATTCCCGAATCCATGTGGCCCTACCTGCTGCACAATGGCGTGGGCGAACTCGTGGAGAAACTGGAAATCATCTTCACCGGGTTCGAACCCCAGCGCGTTGCCGCCACCATGCCGGGGGCGGGCAACACCCAGGTCTACGGCATCCTGCATGGCGGCGCTTCGGCGGCACTTGCCGAAACCCTCGGTTCGATGGCCGCTGCGCTGCACGGTGCCGGCCGGGCCAACCCGGTCGGCGTGGATTTGAACATCACCCACCACAAGGCCGGGCGCACCGGGCTGGTCACCGGGGTATGCACGCCGGTGCATCTGGGCCGCAGCAGCACCTGCCATGAGATCGTGATCAGCAATGAGCAGGGCCAGCGTGTCGCGACCGCTCGTATCACCAACATGCTGCTGCCGGTCGAAAACTGATCCCCGCAGGCGCCGCTCCCGCCATGCCCGGCTGATCCGGCTTTCCGGAACGCTGCCCTGGCCGGCAGATTCCCTTGGCCGCTTAGCCGATCGCGTAGCGCGAGAGGAAGATATCTGCGCCGAGCTCGGTGATCCCCAGGGCCGAGAGCTGCGTGCTGATCCCGCGGCCAAAGATATTGGCCCCGTCGCCCAGCACCTCCGGAACGGTGACCAGGAGCAGCTCATCGAGCGCATCGGCTTCGACGAACGCTCCAGCCAGGTCGGCACCGCCAACCACCCACACGTCCCCGGCCCCTGCGCTCTGGGCGATGTCCCGGCTCCAGAAGCCCACCTCGCCGCGGATGAAGGTCAGGTCCGCTCCGGGCAGTGTCGGCAGTTCATGGTGTGTGAAAACCCACACCGGCTTCTCGCCGAACACCCACGGCACGGTTCCCTCGGCAGCATCGCGGACGATGTTCTCGTAGGTCTTGCCACCGATCACTACGGCGCCGACGCTCCCGAAGAACTCGTCGAAATGCTTTTTCACTCCCGGCTGCGTGGCATAGGGGATGAACCATTGGACGCTTCCGCTGCGATCGGCGATAAAACCATCGATGGAGGCACCCACGTAGTACTTGAAGCTAGTCATGGCTCCAGTCTAGGGGTGCCTCCATCGAAGGCAATATCAAGTTGTCGAGGGACCCGAAAATCGTGTCGGATCCGCCCGCAGCCGCGAGCAGTTCCTAGTGGCTCGAGGAGAAGCCCAGGATCGCTTCGCTCAGCTGCGGCACGATCAGCACCACGCCGAAGAGGACGATCAGGCCGCAAATCGCGAAGCAGGCGTAGGCTCCGGCATTGCTCAGGCTCTGGCTGCGGCCCTCGTCCTTGGCAACTGCCAGCAGGCGGACGCCGAAGGAGTAGGCCGCCACGATCGCCATCGCGGAAAACCAGGTGATGGCGGCGACGATGAGAAAGGCTGTCCAGTCAATCATGAATTATCGGCTTCCTTCTGCGCTGCGGCAACCTTGGCCAGCTTGGCTTCCGCCTTGGCCTTGGCGCGGCGTTCCTTCTTGGTCAGGATGTTCACCGCTGCACCCGAGTTGTCGATGTCGGAAATGTTCGACTCGTGGTCATGCGGCTGCTTGCGCGAGAGGAACCAGATGGTCAGCATGGCGCCGGTGCCGGCGATCGCGACGATCACGATGCCGATGGTGCCCAGGTGGGTAATCGCTGCGGCCACGCCGCCAACGGCCGCGGCTGCTGGCAGGGTGAACAGCCAGCCCAACGCGATGCGTCCTGCGGTGCCCCAGCGGACTTCGCCGCCCTTGCGGCCCATGCCCGAACCGATCACGGAGCCGGAAGCTACCTGGGTGGTGGACAGCGCGAAGCCCAGGTGCGAGGAGGTCAGGATCGCCGAAGCGGTGGACATCTCGGCTGCGAAGCCCTGCGCGGGCTTCACGTCGGTCAGGCCCGAACCCATGGTGGCGATGATGCGCCAGCCGCCGGTGTAGGTACCCAGCGCGATGGCGAAGGCACAGGTGGCAACAACCCAGAACTGCACGCCGGAGTCGGAATCCTGCAGGCCAGAAGCCACCAGGGTCAAGGTGATGATGCCCATGGTCTTCTGCGCATCGTTAGTGCCGTGGGACAGCGCGACCAGCGAGGAGGAGAAGATCTGCCCGTAGCGGAAGCCGCCGCGCTTGGGCGCCGCGCCATTCTCGCGCTTGGTGATTGCGTAGGCCAGCTTGGTGCACAGGTACGCGGAGATGCCGGCGATCACCGGCGCGCACAGGGCCGGAAGCAGCACCTTGGAGAGCAGCACGCTGTAGTTCACCGAGGCGAAGCCTGCACCGACGATCGCGGCGCCTACCAGGCCGCCGAACAATGCGTGGGAGGAGCTCGAAGGCAGTCCCAGCAACCAGGTGAACAGGTTCCAGATCACGGCGCCCATCAGGCCGGCGAAAATCATCGCCGGCCCAATAGCCACGCCCGAGGTCGGGTCTTCGTTGATGATACCGCCTGAAATGGTCTTCGCTACCTCGGTGGAGAGGAATGCGCCAACCAGGTTCAGAATTGCGGCGAGGGCAACTGCCTTCTTAGGGGAAATTGCTCCGGTTGCGATTGGGGTGGCCATCGCATTGGCCGTGTCATGGAAACCATTGGTGAAGTCGAAAAACAACGCCAAGGCAATGACCAGGACGACGATAAGCGTCAAATCCATTGAATACCAGCCTGAGGGGTCGAACGGCAAGGAAAAAGAGAACGGGCCAGAAATAGGATCCTGCGAAAGGCATTGGCGTGCAGGACTTCGTTCTAAGCGCAATTTCCATCTTAGGCGTACGGCGCAGTACGTCAATCCGGAACTTCAACCCCATCCGGGGAAAACTCGGATGAACAACTGGTTACCAGAGGGTTAACTAGCCTCCAAGCGCGGTATCGGCGCATCGCAGGCATAAAAAATGTGCGCCAAACCATAAGTGGCTTGGCGCACAATCCAGTGCTTGGCGGTCCCTACTTGACCTGGTCGACGACCGTCTCGGCAACCTGGCGCATGCTCAGGCGGCGATCCATGGAGGTCTTCTGGATCCAGCGGAACGCTTCCGGCTCGGTCAAGCCCATCTTGGTGATGAGCAGCGACTTGGCGCGATCAACCAGCTTGCGGGTTTCGAACTGCTCGGCCAGGTTGCTGACTTCTTCCTCCAGCGCGCGCAGCTCGTCATTGCGGGAAATCGCGATTTCGATGGCCGGAGTGAGGTCTGCCGGGGTGAACGGCTTGACCACGTAGGCCATGGCGCCGGCTTCGCGGGCACGCTCCACCAGTTCCTTCTGGCTGAAGGCGGTCAGCAAGACGACCGGGGCGATGCGTTCCTTGACGATGGCTTCGGCGGCGGTGATGCCATCCATGACCGGCATCTTCACGTCCATGAGCACCAGATCGGGCTTCAATTCGCGCGCCTTCTCCAGGGCGGTCTGGCCGTTGTCGGCTTCGGCGACGACGTCGTACCCTTCGGAACGGAGAATTTCGACGATATCCAAGCGGATCAGGGTTTCATCCTCGGCAACGACCACTCGACGCGGAGTGGATTGCACCTCGGATGGGATGCGGGTGATTTCAGGTAGTTCGCTCATTGGCGCCTTCCTCCATGGTCAGAAATCCTGCCCGCTGAATGGGCAGTATCTAGATGGTTTCAGTTCAGCGAAGCCACGTTGCCTCGGTTTCACATCTAAGCCTACTGGCATGTACTCTTGTTGAGGCGAAGACGCGAGGTTCCTGATTAGGAAATCTGGAAAACCTCTAGTAAAGTAGTCAAAGTGCCAGCCCAAGTGGCGGAATCGGTAGACGCGCCGCACTCAAAATGCGGTATCGAAAGATGTGTGGGTTCGAGTCCCACCTTGGGCACCAGCATGAAGGCCGTTGGATCGGAAATTTTCCGGTTCAACGGTCTTTTTTTGCGCGCGCAACCACAGGGCACGTGCTCGAGTTCACAATCGCGCTTCGCGGGTGCCAAGGCAAAAAATCCGCCCTGCTCCAGAATTCTGG
>NZ_JBLVOC010000007.1:22426-30676 GCF_053543575.1 Glutamicibacter sp. AGC84 | reverse complement strand
TTCTGGAGCAGGGCGGATTTTCTTGCCTCAGCTAGTGCGCGAAAGAGCGTCTACAGGTTTTTCGGCGTGGAGACGTTTTCCGGTGCCCACGGACCGACCTTCTCGCGAGCAGGCATCGGCTTGCCATTGACCAGCTGGCCGGCATCGGCGAGGTCGCCGACCTTGTGCACGCGCAGCGAGTTGGTGGACCCTGCCTGTCCCGGAGGGGACCCGGCGGCGATGCACACGATGTCGTTGAGCTCCGCCAGGCCTTCGGAGAGCAGCGCCTCGTCCACCTGGGCGGTCATCTTGTCAGTGTGGTCGGCGTAGGCCACCAGGCGTGCCTGCACACCCCACATCAGGGTCATGATGTTGTAGGTCTGCTGCAGCGGGGTGAAAGCCAGGACCGGCCTCTTCGGGCGCAGGCGCGAGAGGCGCCGTGCCGAGTCGCCGGACTGGGTGAAGGCGACGATGTACTTCGCGTCGAGCTGATCGGCGATCTCCACCGCGGCACGGGTGATCGCGCCGCCGCGGGTCTTCGGCTGGGAGCCCAAGCGGGGAATGCGATCCAGGCCGTGCTGCTCGGTCGAGGAGATGATGCGCGACATGGTCTCCACGGTTTCCACCGGGTACGCGCCCACGGAGGTCTCCCCCGAGAGCATGACCGCGTCGGCGCCGTCGAGCACCGCATTGGCGCAGTCCGAAGCCTCGGCGCGGGTCGGGGTCGGCGATTCGATCATCGATTCGAGCACCTGGGTGGCGACGATGACCGGCTTGGCCCAGCGGCGTGCCAGCTCCACGGCACGCTTCTGCACGACCGGAACTTCTTCCAGCGGCAGCTCCACGCCCAAGTCGCCGCGGGCGACCATGATGGCGTCGAACGCATTGATGATCTCTTCCAGCGCGGCCACGGCCTGCGGCTTCTCGATCTTGGCGATCACCGGCACGCGTCGGCCTTCTTCGTCCATGATCTCGTGCACGCGCTCGATGTCCTCGGCATTGCGCACGAAGGACAGTGCGACCATGTCGATGCCGGCACGCAGTGCCCAGCGCAGGTCGTCCTCGTCCTTTTCGCTCAATGCGGGAACGTTCACCGCGACGCCTGGCAGGTTGATGCCCTTGTTATTGGACACCTCGCCTCCGACGACGACCTCGGAACGCACCGAGGTCTGGTCAACTGCCAGCGCCTTGAGCTTGACCTTGCCATCGTTGATCAGCAGGAAATCGCCCGGCTGGACATCGGTGGGAAGGCCCTTGAAGGTGGTGGAGCACAGGTTGCGGGTACCTTCGATGTCCTCGATGGTGATGGTGAATTCCTCACCAGCCTCGAGGATGTACTTGGCGTTGTCCTTGAAGCGGCCAAGGCGGATCTTCGGACCCTGCAGGTCGGCGAAGATGCCAACCGCGCGGCCGATCTCCGCGGCCGCATTGCGCACATTCGCCAGGGATTGTGCGTGCATGGAGTGGTCTCCATGGCTCATGTTCAGGCGGGCTACGTCTACGCCCGCCTTCAGTACCGCTACAGTATTTTCATAACTTGCCAGGGCCGGGCCCCAGGTTGCCACAATCTTTGCGCGTCTCATTCCGTCAGCCAAATGCCTTTCATGTTCACATAGGCAAAATGCGGCCCACCCGGTATCCGGGTGCGCCGCATTCAAGCCTATGTCACTCAAATGATGCTGATGGCCCTATCGGTTGGAGCAACCGGTGCAGGAAGGGTAGTCGAACCCATGAGGAACTTGTCGACCGCGGCCGCGCAAGCGCGTCCTTCGGCGATAGCCCACACGATCAGTGACTGTCCCCGACCGGCGTCTCCGGCGACGAATACCGATTCGGTGTTCGTCATGTAGTAGCCATCTCGGGCGACGTTGCCCCGGTTGTCGAATTCGATACTGACCTGTTCGTCCAATCCGGAAACTTCCGGACCGGTGAACCCGAGGGCAAGCAGAACCAGATCCGCTTTGATTACGCGTTCGGTTCCAGGCTTCGGGAGGCGCTTGCCAGCAACAAATTCTGTCTCTGCAACTGTAACACCGATCACCTTGTTTTGCTCAGTTCCCTCGCCGGAGATGAAGTTCACGGTCGAAGCCAGGTAGGTCCGCTCGCCGCCTTCCTCATGGGAGGTCTGCACCTCGAAAAGCACCGGCATCATCGGCCACGGCTGGTCTTCGCGGCGCTCGGTGCCCGGCTGCTGCCCGATGGCCAGCGTCGTGACGCTTGCCGCGCCCTGGCGCAGGGCGGTGCCGATGCAGTCCGAGCCGGTGTCTCCGCCGCCCAGCACGATCACGTGCTTGCCCGCCGCATCGATGCGCGGGGCATCGAGCTGGCCGGCGACCACGCGGTTGCTTTCGGTGAGGAACTCCATGGCATGGTGCACGCCGTCGAGCTTGTTGCCCGGCACCGGCAGCTCGCGCGGCACCGTGGCACCGGTGGCCACGATGACCGCGTCGTAGTCGCGGCGCAGCTGCTTCCAGGAGATGTCCTTGCCGATCTCGATGCCGGTGCGGAAGATCGTTCCTTCGGCTTCCATCTGGGCCAGGCGCAGGTCGATGACCTGCTTCTCCAGCTTGAAGTCCGGGATGCCGAAGCGCAGCAGGCCGCCGATGGCCTCGTCGCGCTCGTAGACGGCCACGGTGTGCCCGGCACGGGTCAGCTGCTGGGCGGCGGCCAATCCGGCCGGTCCCGAACCGACGATCGCCACGCGGTGCTCGGTGTGGCGGGCAGGCGGCTGCGGCACGAAGTCGCCGGCGTCCATCAGGTGGCCAGCGAGTTCGGCTTCGACCTGCTTGATGGTCACCGCGGGCTGGTTGATGCCCAGCACGCAGGAGGACTCGCACGGGGCCGGGCACAGCTTGCCGGTGAGCTCCGGGAAGTTGTTGGTGCTCAGCAGCCGGGCGGCCGCATCATCCATCCGGCCCCTGTAGGCCAGGTCGTTGAACTCCGGGATCAGGTTGCCCAGCGGGCATCCCGAATGGCAGAACGGGACGCCGCAGTCCATGCAACGGCCGGCCTGCTCCTCCAGGATGCCGGACTTCTGGCGCTCGACGACCTCCTTGTAGTCCATCAGGCGCACCGGCACCGGGCGCTTGGGCTGGGTGACGCGTTCGGTCACCTTCAGGAATCCACGTGGATCAGCCACGGGTCACCTCCAAAATCTTGTTCCATACCTGCGGCGAATCCGGGTTCTGACCGTTGGCTACTGCGTCGCTGCGCAGCTGCTGCACGGCGGCGAAGTCGCGCGGGGTGATGCTGGTCAGCCGGCTGCGGGTTCGTTCCCAGTCCAGCAGCAGGCGGGAGGCCAGCGGGGATGCGGTCAATGCGATGTGCTCGGTGAGCAGCTCGTGGATGCGTTCGGCTTCGGCATCGGTAATCGGCGCTACCAGCAGGTCCGACTGCCCGGCAGCCAGCGGGTTCAGCTTGGCTGCATCGAAGTCCAGCACCCAGGCCACGCCGCCGGAGAACCCGGCGCCGAAGTTGCGGCCGGTGGCCCCCAGGATCAGCACCTGTCCCCCGGTCATGTACTCGCAGCCGTGCTCGCCGATGCCTTCGGTGACAATTGTGGCCCCGGAGTTGCGCACCGCGAAGCGTTCGCCGACCATGCCGTTGATGAACAGCTCGCCGCTGGTGGCGCCGTAGCCGACCACGTTGCCGGCGATGACCTGCTCCTCGGGCTTGGACAGGGTGGTGCGCGGCGGGTGGATCGCGATCCGGCCGCCGGACAATCCCTTGCCGACGTAGTCGTTCGCGTCGCCCGAGAGCTTGAGCGTAATGCCCTCGGGAAGGAAGGCGCCCAGCGACTGGCCGGCGCGGCCCGAGAGGTTCACCTTGATGGTGTCCCGCTCCAGGGTCTGCAGCCCGAAGGTCTTGGTCACATGGTGGCCCAGCAGCGTGCCGGTGGAGCGGTCGGTATTCACGATCGCCGCGTCGATGCTGACCGGCAGGCGGTCAGCCAGCGCCGGTCCGGCCGCGGCGAGCAGCTGCTGGTCCAGGTGCGTGTCCAGCCCGTGGTCCTGGCCGATGCGGCGGCGGCGCGCCGCCAGCTCGGTATCCGGCACGTGGGTGATCGCATCCAGGGCCAGCCCGGAGACCTTGTCGTGCGCGGCGAACTGGGCGGGATCGGCCTGGAGCAGTTCGACCTTGCCGATCACCTCGTCCAGGGTGCGCGCCCCCAGCGAGGCGAGCAGCTCGCGCACCTCCTGGGCGATGAACTCGAAGAAGTTCACCACGAACTCGGCCTTGCCGGTGAAGCGTTCGCGCAGCGCAGGATTCTGCGTGGCCACGCCCACCGGGCAGGTGTCCAGGTGGCACACGCGCATCATGATGCAGCCCGAGACCACCAGCGGTGCGGTGGCGAAGCCGAATTCCTCGGCACCCAGCAGGGCGCCGATCAGCACGTCGCGCCCGGTTTTGAGCTGGCCGTCGACCTGCACGGTGACGCGGTCGCGCAACCCGTTGAGGATCAGCGTCTGCTGCGCTTCGGCCAGGCCGATTTCCCACGGGGTGCCGGCATGCTTCAGCGAGTTCATCGGCGAGGCGCCGGTGCCGCCATCGTGCCCGGAAATCAGCACGACGTCGGCCTTGGCCTTGGCCACACCGGCCGCGACGGTGCCGATGCCGGACTCGGAGACCAGCTTCACGTGCACGCGGGCGGAAGGGTTGGCGCACTTCGCGTCGTGGATCAGCTGGGCCAGGTCCTCGATCGAGTAGATGTCGTGGTGCGGCGGCGGGGAGATCAGCCCGACACCCGGGGTGGAGTGGCGGGTCTTGGCGATCCAGGGGTAGAGCTTGGCGCTCATCAGCTGGCCGCCTTCGCCGGGTTTGGCGCCCTGGGCCATCTTGATCTGGATGTCATCGGCGTTGGCCAGGTACAAGCTGGTCACCCCGAAGCGGCCCGAGGCGATCTGCTTGACCGCGCTGCGGCGCACCGGATCGAGCAGCCGCTCCGGATCCTCGCCGCCTTCGCCGGTGTTGGACTTCGCACCCAGCTGGTTCATCGCGATGGCCAGGGTTTCGTGGGCCTCGGCCGAAATCGAGCCGTAGCTCATCGCGCCGGTGGCGAAGCGCTTCACGATGGAGCTGACCGGCTCCACCTCGTCGATGGCGATCGGGGTGATCCCCTCGGTCTTGAACTTCAGCAGCCCGCGCAGGGTCTTGAGCTGTGCGGCCTGGTCGTCGACGGCCTTGGTGTACTCCTTGAACACGTCGTAGCGGCGGGTGCGGGTGGAGTGCTGCAGGCGGAAGACGGTTTCCGGATTGAACAGGTGCGGCGGGCCTTCGCGGCGCCACTGGTACTCTCCCCCGGTTTCCAGTTCCAGCGGCTGGGCGCCGCCGTCGATCTCCGGGTAGGCGCGGGCATGGCGGGCGGCGGCCTCGGCGGCCACCACATCCAGCTCGATGCCCGAGAGCTTGGTGGCGGTGCCAGTGAAGTACTGGTCGACCACGCGCTGGGACAGGCCCACGGCCTCGAAGGTCTGCGCGCCGCAGTAGCTGGAGACCGTGGAGATGCCCATCTTGGACATGATCTTCAGCACTCCCTTGCCCAGCGCCTTGATCAGGTTGCTGCTGGCCTGGTGCCCGTCAACTCCGGGCAGCTCGCCGTTCTCGGCCATCTGCTCGACCGATTCCAGGGCGAGGTAGGGGTTGATGGCGCTGGCGCCGTAGCCGATGAGCAGGGCGATGTGGTGCACTTCGCGGGCGTCGCCGGACTCGATGATCAGCGAAACGCGGGTGCGGTTGGAGCTCTTGAGCAAGTGGTGGTGCACCGCGGAGGTCAGCAGCAGCGACGGGATCGGCGCCCAGGCCGCGGAGGAATCGCGGTCCGAGAGCACGATGTAGCGCACCCCGCGGTTCACCGCGGCGGAAACCTTCTCGCAGATTTCCTGCAGACGGGCGCGCAGCTCGGATTCGCCGCCGGCCGGGCGGTACAGGCCGCGCACCTTCAGCGAGTACTTGGACCCGGATTCGTCGCGCAGGTGCACGATCTTGGCCAGCTGGTCGTTGGTCAGCACCGGGTAGTCCAGCGCGATCTGGGTTTGCTGGACACGGTCCAGGGACAGCAGGTTGCCGTCGGGGCCGATCGCGGTGCCCATCGAGGTGACCAGCTCTTCGCGGATTGCATCCAGCGGCGGGTTGGTGACCTGGGCGAAGGACTGGGTGAAGTAGTCGAACAGCAGGCGCGCCCGGTCAGCCAGGGCGGCAATCGGGGTGTCGGTGCCCATGGCGGCCAGCGGTTCGGCACCGGTGGCGGCCATCGGAGCGAGCAGCACGCGCAGCTCCTCGGTGGTGTAGCCGAAGGTCAGCTGGCGCAGGGCCACGGAGGCGGAGTTGTGGCGCACGTGTTCCAGATCCGGGAAGTCGGCCAGCGTCTTCAGGTTCTGCGATACCCATTCGCGCCATGGCTTGGCGGCGGCCACTTCGGCCTTGATCTCGGCGTCCTCGACAATACGCTGGGCGTCCAGGTCCACGGCGAACATCTTGCCCGGGGCGACACGGCCCTTCTTCACGATGTGCTCTTCGTCGACGTCGATCACGCCGACTTCGCTGGCCAGGACCACCAGGCCGTCGTCGGTGACCCACCAGCGGGCTGGGCGCAGGCCATTGCGGTCCAGCACCGCGCCGGCCATCGCGCCATCGGTGAAGCAGACGGCGGCGGGACCATCCCATGGCTCGATGAGCATGGACTGGTACTGGTAGAAGGCGCGCAGGTCCGCGTCCATCTGATCGTCGTTTTCCCACGGCTGCGGGATCATCATCATGATGGTCTCGGTCACGTTGCGGCCCGAGAGCATGAGCATTTCGGCGACCTCGTCGAAGGAAGCCGAGTCCGAGGCGCCGGCGGTGCAGATCGGGAACAGTTCCTCGGGCACCTCGCCGAGCAGCTCGGATTCCAGGGTCGACTGCCGGGCGCGCATCCAGTTGCGGTTGCCCTTGACGGTGTTGATCTCGCCGTTGTGCGCGATGGTGCGGAAAGGCTGGGCCAGCGGCCACGACGGGAAGGTGTTGGTGGAGAAGCGCGAGTGCACGATCGCGCAGCGGCTGGTGAAGCGGGCGTCGGACAGGTCCGGGTAGAACGGCTCGAGCTGCGCGGTGGAGACCATGCCCTTGTAGACGATGGACTGCGAGGAGAACGAGGCGAAGTACACGCCCATCTTGTTGTGCGCGCGGCGGCGGATGCGCCAGGCGGCGGCGTCCAGCTCGCGGCGGGTGGCGGCCGGGGCGCCAGCGTGGGCGCCGATGAAGATCTGGGCGATGTACGGCATCACCTTGCGGGCCGAGGCGCCGAGCACGTCGGAATCAACCGGTACCTCGCGCCAGCCGAGCACCGCCAGGTTCTCCTCGGCGGCCATGGTTTCCAGTTCTTCCTGGGCGAAGGCACGTTCGCCGGCGTCGGCCGGGAGGAAGCCCATGCCCACGGCGTAGGAGCCGGCGGCGGGAAGATCGAATGCGGTGACGCTGCGCAGGAAGGCGTCGGGCAGATGCAGCAGGATGCCGGCGCCGTCGCCGGTGCCTTCATCGGCCCCGATGGCGCCGCGGTGCTCAAGCCGGCGCAGGGCGGTCAGCGCGTGGGCGACGATCTCGTGGCTGGCATCGTTCTTCAGGGACGCGATCATCGCCAGGCCGCAGGCATCCTTTTCGGCCGCTGGGTCATACAGACCCTGCGCGCCAGGCAGCGCGGAAAAACGGGTGTAGGGCGAGGGGACCTCCTCGCCAAAACCTGGCGAGGCGTTCATCTGGACTCCGGTCATGCTCATGAGCGTGCCTTTCTGTGGTTCATGCAGGATAGGCGCGCGGCAGCCCCCGGTAAAGGGCTTATTCTTGGCAAGGGCTTCCGGCCGCCTGGATGTTTCATCTAGCTGAAACTTTTCGACAGTGCTAAGCGGGGTCTGCTTGCGCATCGAGGTTTCGGGGACGAACATTTCCCACCTCGTTGTGGTGCTGCACCAGCTGGCCTTTCCAGGGGTCGATCGACCAGCGTGGCGCGTGGATCACACGTTACGCAGGTTTTGTTTCTCGCATGCGCGTGCTTGTGTTTCAGGAATGTTAAAAACTTCTGCCGCTACCGGCGCGGAAAAAGCAGTTTTTTGCGGGCGGGGATCGCGAAAACCGGTTTTGCCAGCCGGTTTTGATAGCCGCCCAATGTTTCGGGCATGTTGCGCCCGAGGGACGGAAAACTGCCCAGATTTTCCGGACATTTCGCCATATTGGGGCCAGGGCGCGTCATGAAAGCGGATCCGGGCAGCTGCTGGCGCGGCTTAAACCACCGGTGGGGGG
>NZ_JBLVOC010000007.1:0-22406 GCF_053543575.1 Glutamicibacter sp. AGC84 | reverse complement strand
CCCCCCACCGGAATGGTGCTATGGAATTATTGCTGCCGCTCTGTGGCGTCGCTGCCCGGATCGGAGCTGGACTCCGCCGGTGAGTGCGCGGCGGGCTTGGCGCGATCTGCTTCGACCGGTTGCGCCGGGGCCCTGCCTGGCAGGTAGAACGGATCGACCTGCTGCTTGCGCAGCTTGCCCAGGACCACGATCAGCGCGAGGATGCCGGCGATGGCGATGCCGATCGCCAGCCACTGGTGCACGCGCAGGGCCAGCGGCCCGATGGCGATGATTTCGGCCGGGTCCAGGCGCAGCGATTCGGTGAAGGTGCGGCCGATGCCGTACCAGATCATGTAGCAGCAGAACAGTGCGCCGCGGCGCAGCTTGAACTTCCGGTCCAGCGCGATCAGCACGAAGGCGCCCAGGACATTCCATAGCGACTCGTACAGGAAGGTCGGGTGGAAGAGCGTGTCCGCGGGCAGCCCGGCCGGGAAGTTGTAGCTGTCCGCATCGATCTCCAGGCCCCACGGCAAGTCGGTCGGCGCGCCGAACAGCTCCTGGTTGAACCAGTTGCCCCAGCGCCCGGCCGCCTGCGCCAGCAGCAGGCCGGGCACGGCCGCGTCGACGAAGGCCGAGAGCCGGATGCCGGCTTTCCGGCAACCGATCCACGCCCCGAGTGCGCCGAGCGACACCGCACCCATGATGCCCAGCCCGCCAAGCCAGATCTGCGGGATCTCGGCCAGGTGGGCGGTCTGCCCGCCGAGCCCGAAGTAGTACATCGGGTCGGTAATCAGCACATGGTAGAGGCGGCCGCCGATGATGCCGAAGGGGATCGTCCAGATGGCGATGTCCCAGAGCATGTCGGAGTTGCCGCCGCGGGCGCCGAGGCGCTTGTTGGTCAGCCACAGCGCGATCAGGATGCCGGCCAGGATGCACAGCGCGTAGGCGTGGATGGTCAGCGGGCCGATCGAGATCCTGGCGAATTCCGGCGGCGGCGAAGGGATGGAGGCGGGCAAGGCAAGCGCCAGCTGCGCGGCAAAAGCCATCAGGCCCGTCCGCTCAGTTCGGCGGCCAGGGCGCCCACGGCCGGCACTCCCCCGTCACGCAGGGCGGCGACCAGCGCGGTGCCGACGATCACGCCGTCGGCGTAGGCGCCGATTTCTTCCACGTGCTCGCGGCGCGAGACGCCCAGGCCCACGCAGGCATTCTCGGCGCCGGCGTTGTGGGCGGCGTCGACCACTGCCTGCGCGGCGGAGGACACCTCGGTACGGGCGCCGGTGACGCCCATCAGCGACACGCAGTAGACGAAGCCGGAGGACGCATCCACGGTGCGCTGCACCCTCGCTTCGGTGGACGAAGGGGCAATGAGGAACACGCGCTCCAGGCCGTGCTTCTCGCTGGCCTGGATCCATTCGGCGGCCTCGTCGGGCACCAGATCCGGGGTGATCAGGCCGGCGCCGCCGGCTTCGGCGAAGCGCCGGGAGAACTCGTCCACGCCCAGGCGCAGCACCGGGTTCCAGTAGGTCATGACCATCACGGCCACGTCGGTGCGTTCGGTGATTCCGCGCACGATGTCGAAGATCTGCGGGACCTTGAAGCCGTTGGCCAGCGCCTGCACGGTCGCTTCCTGGATCACCGAACCGTCCATCACCGGGTCGGAGTACGGGATGCCGATCTCGATGACATCCACGCCGTTCTCGGCCAGCGCCACGGCGGCCTCGATGCTGGTGGCGACGTCGGGGAAGCCGGCAGGCAGGTAGCCGATGAGGGCCGGGCGGCCCTCGGCGCGGGCTGCGGCGATCTTCTGGGCGCTGGTCACGCGGGTCATCTACTTCTCCTCGGATTTCTGCGAGCCGGAGTTCTGCGCAGTGGCCGCGTTGATTTCGGCCTCGGCGTCTTTTTCGTCGATCATGTTGAACCAGGCGGCAGCGGTGCCCACGTCCTTGTCCCCGCGGCCCGAGAGGTTCGCGATGATGATGGTCTCTTCGGGGACCGCGCCTTCGGCGATCTTGCGCGCCGCCAGGCGGATGGTGCCGGCCAGGGCGTGCGCGGACTCGATCGCCGGCAGGATGCCCTCGGTGCGGCACAGCGCCTTGAACGCGTCCATCGCCTCGGTGTCGGTGACCGGCTCGTACTTCACGCGGCCGATGTCGGCCAGGTAGGCGTGTTCCGGGCCGACGCCCGGGTAGTCCAGGCCCGCGGAGATGGAGTGCGATTCGACGGTCTGCCCGTCCTCGTCCTGCATCAGGTAGGACTTCGCGCCATGCAGCACGCCCGGGCGGCCCAGGGTGATGGTCGCGGCGTGGCGGTCGGTGTCCACGCCGTCGCCGCCGGCCTCGTAGCCGTAGATCTCCACCTCGGGATCGTCGAGGAAGCCGTGGAAAATGCCGATCGCGTTCGATCCGCCGCCGATGCAGGCGGTCACCGCGTCGGGCAGGCGGCCGGCCTGGGCCAGGATCTGCTCGCGGGCCTCGTCGCCGATGACCTCGTGGAAGTAGCGGACCATGGCCGGGAACGGGGCGCCGCCGGCGGCGGTGCCCAGCAGGTAGTGGGTGTTATCCACGTTGGCCACCCAGTCGCGCAGCGCCTCGTTGATCGCGTCCTTCAGCGTCTGGGAGCCGACGGTGACCGGGATGACGGTGGCGCCGAGCAGGCGCATGCGCGCGACATTCAGCGCCTGCCGGCGGGTGTCCTCCGCGCCCATGTAGACCACGCATTCCAGGCCCATCAGGGCCGCGGCGGTGGCCGAGGCGACGCCGTGCTGGCCGGCGCCGGTCTCGGCGATGATGCGGGTCTTGCCCATGCGCTTGGCCAGCAGCGCCTGGCCGAGCACGTTGTTGATCTTGTGGCTGCCGGTGTGGTTCAAGTCCTCGCGCTTGAGGAAGATCCGCACCCCGCCGCAGTACTGCTCGGAAAAGCGCTTGGCTTCGGTGAGCAGCGAGGGGCGCCCCGAGTAGTTCTTGTTCAGGTCCTTGACCTGGGCGATGAACTCGGGGTCGTTCTTGGCCGCTTCGAAGGTCTCGTTCAGCTCGTCCATGGCGGCCATGAGGGACTCGGGCATCCATCGCCCGCCGTAGGCACCAAAGTACGGGCCGCTTGCGTGCCTTAGCGACTGTGCATCGATCGACTGGCGGTGCTCGGAGTTTTCCGGAGTGCTCATCGATTCCCTCTTTCCTCGTACGGAGCTTGATTCGTGGTAAGTCTCGTGCCCCGCCGGAAACTCCTGCGGGGCACGAAAAGCAGTTCTGGGTCCTTCGCCGCCGTGCGCGGCTAGCGCTGCGGCTTGGCGCCGGTACCGGCTTTGATGAACGCGGCGACCGAAGCGCGCGGATCGGCATGCTTCACCAGCGCTTCGCCGACCAAGACCGCGTCGGCGCCGGCCGCACCGTATTGGACGACCTGTTCGGTGGATTCCACACCGGACTCGGCGACGATCACCGCCTGGGCCGGCAGCAGCGGAGCGAGCTTGCCGAAGGTGGCTGGATCGACGTCCAGCGTCTTCAGGTTGCGCACGTTCACGCCGATGATCTTCGCTCCGGCCTTGCTGGCGCGGGCGATTTCCTCCTCGGTGTGGGTCTCCACCAGGGCGTTCATTCCCAGCTGGTGAGTCAATTCTAGGAAAGATGCCAGCAATTCATCATTCAGCGCCGCAACAATGAGCAACACGAGGTCAGCGCCGTGGGCGCGGGCTTCGTAGATCTGGTACTCGTCGACCGTGAAATCCTTGCGCAGCACCGGAATCTGCACGGCAGCGCGTACCGCGTCGAGATCCTGGAGCGAACCGCCGAAACGGCGGGCTTCGGTGAGCACGGAAATCACCGAGGCGCCACCGGCCTCGTATTCAGCGGCCAGTACGGCAGGCTCCGGGATATCTGCCAGCGCACCCTTGGACGGGGACTTGCGCTTGACCTCGGAGATGACACGCAGCGTGGTGTCGCGGGCGGCCTGGTCGGCATGGCCACCGAGCGCGGCGAAAGCATCGCGCGCAGGAGCTGCCGCTGCCGCGGCCTGCTTGATCGCTTCCAGGCTGGTGATTGCGCGACGGGCGCCCAGGTCTTCCCGGACGCCCGCGATGATCTCATCAAGAACAGTCAATTTAGTGCGATGCTCCGCTGCGAGCGCCGCCCACGCCGAAACCGGCTGCCTTCAGGATCCAGCCCAGGAGCAGGCCAACCACCATGATGCCGCAACCGACCCAGACGATGGACCAGGCGAAGTAGGCGAAGGCGATGCCGGCCACGATTGAACCGGCAATCATGGTCAGTACGCAGGCCCACGCTGCGATGGAGTTACCGTGGCCAATCTCTTCGGTGTATACCGGATCGAGCTCGGTGTTCTGCGACATGTTCGATGTCTCCTCATGTTGTGATGCTGCGTCCCGGCAGGGCGTTGCTGCCCGGGACGTTGGTCTTCAGGTTCCATTCTGCCACCTGCGCGCGAGAACCTCCTATTCCGGAAGCCTTCGTTTCGCGCCGGTGGTGCGAATCACGATCCGCTCGGGTTATTTCCGGCCGGCAGTCGGGTCTTCGCCGTCCGAGAGCTGCTCCCAGCTGGCGATGTTGCGCGAGGACTGGTCCTTGGGCTCCGCGCTGGACCTTGCCGCCTGCCGATCGTACTTGCTGGCCTTGGCGGGCCAGCGGCCGGCGAAGACGAACACCAGCACGGCCTGCAGCGCCATCAGCACTCCGGCGAACACCGCGACCGCTGGCCACGCGCTGAGCGTGTACTCGCCGACGTTCTGGGCCAGTCCGGTAGCTTCGGCCACGGTGGTGGAGGCGACGGCCTGCGGATCGCGCAGCGCCCCGAGGCCGGCGGCAACCACGGTGGCACCGGCGAGCAGGCAGATCGCCGCAATGATGTAGCGGGCGATCTTCCCGGCGATCAGCAGCGCCAGCGAACCGGCCAGCACCACCACGGAGACCGCGGTGACCGAGGCGGCCGCTGTGGCGCCGTCGATGACGATCTGCGGGATCTGCACGGAGCTGGAGGCCACATCGACGGTGATCCATGTGCGGGTGGCCGACCAGAGGCCGATCAGTGCGCCGGCCATGCCGAAGAGGGCGAGGGTGCGGGCGCTGGTCAATTTCTTCACTTCGTTTCACCTGATTCGGTGTTGATGTTGTGGGCCGCACGCATCGACTGCGCAGCCCAGACGGCGCGCAGCGGGGCGGCTGCCTTGTTCACGGTTTCCAGGGCTTCGTCGGCGAACTTCGAGTCGTTGACGATGCCGCCGCCGGCTTGCACATAGGCGCGCTCCCCCTTGAGCAGGGCGGAGCGGATGGCGATGGCCATGTCCATGTCGCCGGCGAAGTCCAGGTAGCCGACCACGCCGCCGTAGATGCCGCGGCGGTACGGTTCGTAGTCGTCCAGCAGCTGCAGGGCGCGGGGCTTCGGTGCGCCGGAGAGCGTGCCGGCCGGGAAGGTCGCGGCCAGCACGTCGTAGGCGTCCACGTCATCGCGGGTCTTGCCCACCACATTGGAGACCAGGTGCATGATGTGGCTGAAGCGCTCGACCTCCATGAACTGGGTGACTTCCACGGTGCCGGCCTTGCAGACCCGCGAGAGGTCGTTGCGCGAAAGGTCAACCAGCATCAGGTGCTCGGCGCGCTCCTTCTCGTCGTTGAGCAGCGACTTCTCGTGCAACTGGTCGTCCTCGTAGTTCGCCCCTCGCGGGCGGGAACCGGCGATCGGGTGGGTGACCACGTGCGAATCGTTGACGGTGACCAGCGCTTCGGGCGAGGAGCCGACGATCTCGAACCGTTCGCCGTGCTCGTTGACGAAGTTGAACAGGTACATGTACGGGCTCGGGTTAGTCGCGCGCAGCACGCGGTAGACATCCAGCGCGTCGGCCTGCGTCTCCAGCTCGAAGCGGCGCGAGACGACGATCTGGAAGACCTCTCCGTCCACGATCGCGGTCTTGGACTTGGCCAGCGCCTTGAGGTACTCGTTCTCATCCCAGGAGTGGGTGACAGCTTCCATCAGGGTTTCGCGCGGCACATCGGTACCGGTGAGCACCGCCGCGGCCGAATCCACCGGCACCGCGAGCTGGTCGAGCATCGCCTGCAGGCGGGTGACGGCACGGTCGTAGGCGTCGTCGACATTCTCGTCGCTGCCATCGAAATTGATCGCGTTGGCGATCAGCGTGACGGTGCCTTCGGCCGCATCATGGGCAGCCATGTCTGCTACCAGGTTCATGCTCAGCTCAGGCAGGTTCAGATCATCCGCCGGCGGGTTGGGCAGCTTCTCCCAGTGGCGCACGCATTCCCAGCCGATGAAGCCGACCATGCCGCCGGTCAAGGGAGGCATGCCGGGAACGGGTTCGGTCTTCAGCGCGCGCACGGTGTCGCGCAAGACCTCCACGCCCGCACCGCCGGTGGGCAGGCCAGCTGGCGCATGGCCCTGCCAGTAGGCTTCTGAACCACGGGTGCTCAGCGTTGCCGGGGAGTTCACTCCAATGAAGGAATAGCGGCTCCAGACACCGCCCGGGGCAGCCGATTCCATCAGGAAGGTGCCCGGGCGGCCCTGCGCCAGGGTGCGGTAGAGGCCGATGGGCGTGAGCGAGTCAGCCAGCACGGTGATGGTCACGGGGATGACACGACGGTTCGCGGCCATGGCGCGGAAGGACTCGCGGGACGGGGAAATCTTGCCAAGGGTTTTCATCAGTGTTCTTCTTCTACGTATTCTTCGAGCGCGTGCTGCGATGCGCAGCTGGGCGCGGCATTCCCGGCGCTAGCCAACCGCGTGTGCCGGTGCTTCGAAAGTCCTACTCGGGGCGGTGGCCCACGACGGCCGGCAATTCACGATCGGTGAAGCAGGATTCGGTGCCGATGTGGCAGGCGGCGCCTACCTGGTCGACCTGCACCAGCAGCGCATCGCCATCGCAATCCAGGGCAACGGACTTCACGAACTGGAAGTGGCCGGAGGTGTCGCCCTTGCGCCAGTATTCCTGGCGGGAACGGGAGTAGAAGGTGACCCGGCCAGTGGTCAACGTGCGGTGCAACGCTTCATCGTCCATCCAGCCGAGCATCAGCACTTTCCCGGAGTCGTACTGCTGCGCGATGGCAGCAAACAGGCCATTGGCATCTCGCTTGAGACGCCGGGCAATCGCCGGGTCGAGGCTGTGGGATTCAGGGCTCGGATTCGAGCCGTCGTTAGAAGTAGACATCACCATTAGCATACTGGTTTTCCGCGGAATCCAGAGACCTGTGACGTACCGCTCGCCGACACGCCACGCCGTCTTGGCGACACCTCTTTCACCTTGCACAATTAGTCACTTGGAGCGTGCTAGTTTCAGAGGTGATGCACTTAGTTCAGGCTTCCAGACTTGCGTTGGCCGAGACCCTGCTTGCGGCAGGACCTACCGCCGACACCCTTTGCGACGGTTGGCAGACCCGCCATCTCGCCGCTCACCTTGTGTTGCGCGAAAGCTCACTGCTTTCTGCCGGCATGTTCTTCAAACCGCTGTCCAAGAAGCTCGAGGCGAAGCAGAACCAAATGGTGATCGCGGCGCAGACTCCTGAAGGCTATGCCGGGTTGGTCCGCAGCTTCCGATCGGGTCCGCCCGCTTTCTCGCCGTTCGCCATCGACAAGGTCAACCAGTCGGCGAACCTCTCCGAGTTCTTCATCCACACCGAAGATGTGCGGCGTGCCCGCGGCCAGTGGGCTCCGCGGGTTCTGGACACCGAGTACACCGAACTGCTCTGGCAGTCGCTGACCCGCATGTCTCGCCTGCTGTTCCGCCATGCGCCAATTGGCATTATCCTGACGCGTCCCGATGGCCAGCGTCATGTCGCCAAGAAGGCTCCGAACGCTGTTTCGATTACCGGGCCGGTCACCGAGCTGATGATGTACTCGTTCGGCCGCATCGACCAGAGCCTGGTCTTGTTCGAAGGCGGGGAAACCGCATTGGAAATCGTCAAGGGCTTCAAGCCAGGGCTATAAGGCTCCCTTGGTTATCCACACTCGTGGGTGTGCCGTCCAAGTTCGCGTCGCACCGGCCTAGGATTTCGAGCAATCGATATCCAACAGGTCTGGAGCTTGGCCATGAACACGCGCAGAGTCCTTGAGCATTACCCCAGTGTCGCTATCGCCATCGTGCCCGCGTTCGTCTTGGTTGCCCTGGTATCAGCACTCTTCGTTTCAGTCGCTCCCGCCGATCCGGCGTCCTCGGCTTCATTGCCGACTGCTTCAAGTACCACGCAGGCACCTCCATCAAGCGAACTGGAGCTTCCCGAGTCGGCAGATATCACGTATGAAAAATCGGATTACGGAGTCCAGGACGCCGGAACGTACTTCTTCGACTTGCTCAATTATGAAATCATCTACCAGGACTCCGCCGATTTCACCCCGATAGTTACCGGAACATGCAAAGCGGAACAGTGCTGGAAGACCTTCCGCGAGCAAGAAGACCTCCGAACAGGTCCGGAAGACATGCAAACCGGCGGCTACTACTTCCTGCACACGGACTATATCGTCCGGTTCGACGGTAATTCTGCTTATCTGATGGGCGAGCTGACCTTGTCTGAACGTTCGCTCCTTCGTCCCGATCAGGAAACCATCATTGTCGAAGAACAAAATCTGGGTGAAATCACCATGGGACTTGAATACACCGACACCGGATGGAAAGTTTCTGCCATCGCGCTTGAGAGTCCCCCGAGTAAAGCACCGCTCAGCTAATTGAACGTGCCTGATTTCAGGCTAGGCGATTCCACGAGTCCTGAAATCAAACGTCGCCAGCCGCATCGTTTCACTCCAGACCGTCATCAAACGTGGTTACAGGTAATTGGGATTCGGGATCTAACTGCCCTGAGTTTTCCACAGATTCCTCGAAAACTCTCCACTTTCTTGAAACACGGGCATAGGATGGCGCACAACCTGGCATTCCCAATGATCATGGAGAGTTCGAATGGACACTCGGAAAATTGCAGTTGTCGCGTCCGTTGCAGCAGTTGCACTCGCACTATCAGGCTGCAACGCCGGGAACGCTGAAGGGCCAGCTGCATCACCGACTGAAGCCTCTAAGTCTTCTTCGGCGCCAGGTTCAACGTCGGCTCCGCCGTCGCCGAGCAATACGGAAAAATATGAACCAGCCACGGCAAAAGGTCCAGCGCAAAACGTCCCTGTTCCGAAAATGCCAGAGGCAGCCAAAGTGAAATCGAAGGAAGGTGCAGCCGAGTTCACCAGATATTACTTCGATCTCATCAATTACACTGCCGAAACAACGAAGACTGGGCCGATCAAGAACGTGACTTCTCGCAGTTGCAAGTTATGCGCCGAAGCGATTATCGACTCTGCTGACGAGAGTGCATCAGTCGGTGAATGGCAAGTCGGAGGCGAATACAAGGCATCGGTAATCGACTCTTACATTTCTGCACCAGGAAGGGCCATCGTCACCGCTAGATTCTCCGCAGAACCGTTCGATACTTACATAGTGCCTGATTCTGTAGTTGCGGAATATTCAGAAGTAAAGTCTTCTTTATCAACTTTTCAATTGTCCTTTGACACCAAATGGACAGTTGAAGATTTACTCGTCGCAGAAGAGTAATTCTCATGCTTTATCTTCGCCTAGCAATGGCCTCACTCCTGCTCTTTTCTCCACTCAGTTCCGTTTCGCTAACGGAGCAACAATCAAATCTCGTACCTTGCAAAAAGAAAGAATCACTCGGTCAAAAAGATGTAAATGTAAAGTGGTCATTCTGCCCCAAGAAGGATAGAGACGGAGGCTACCACAGAGAAGATCCGCCAATAACGGAAAAGCAAGAGAAACCGAAATATGATTTCCGTGACTTTGATTCATGCAGCCCTACAAATGATTCCTTCATGGGATGCCGATCGAATCCAGACCTAAAGGTTTGCGACGATGGATCCTATCCGATAATCCGTCAAATCTTGGTCTTGGAAGGGAATGATAAAGGCGGCATCCTGGATTCCTTCCGCGTTTGCCCAGAAGACCCCAAGGACGAAAGAATAGAAAGAATTAAAAAGGAATCGGTCAGCGTCTCGCTCGAACAATTCCGATCATTTCCAATCATCGCTTCGAACATCAGCAGTTCCCCGGCGAAATTTTCGTTGCGAAATGGTCATAGTCATCTTTGGGCAACTAGGGAAGTTCAATCTTTCGACTTGGAGATAGGACAAAGTTCGGTACGAATCAAAGCGATACCGATTCAGTGGAACTGGAACTATGGGGATGGGACTACTCGAAATCTTGATTTCCCTGGAGATCCGATGCCGCATCATACGCTGAGAGATGAAACCCCCACGAGTCACTCGTATGGAGAGACGGGAACTTTCAAGGTCGGGGTGACCACTCTCTACCGCGGAGAATTCAGCGTCGATGGCGGCGCGTGGCAAGCTATACCCGGTCAGGCTGCCGTCGCCAGCGTTCCTATTGAAATTGACGTTTGGCGGACCGAGAAGGAACTGATTGCCAACGAGTAGCCGGGTACAGCTAAGGCCCAGCACCATTTGGTGCTGGGCCTTCGGCTTACGTGCCTAGCGAACTGGGTAGCCAGCTTCGCGGATGGCCTGTTTGACCTGGGCGATCATGTCCTTCGGACCGAAGTGGAAAATCGAGGCGGCCAAAACGGCATCGGCACCTGCTTCAATTGCTGGAGGGAAGTCCTCAGGCTTTCCTGCACCACCCGATGCGATCAGCGGGACCGAGACCTCGGCGCGAACTGCACGGATCATTTCCAGATCGAAACCATCCTTGGTGCCATCAGCATCGATTGAGTTCAGCAGGATCTCCCCCACGCCTCGTTCAGCAGCTTCTTTGGCCCAAGCTACGGCGCACATGCCCGTGCCGGTACGACCACCATGAGTCGTAACCTCGTAGCCCGATGCAATCGTCGGATCATCTGTGCGTCGGGCGTCGAGCGACAGCACGAGCACCTGGGAGCCGAAGCGCTGGGTAATCTCGTTGATGACCTCAGGACGGTTCACCGCCGCTGTATTGATCGAGGCCTTGTCAGCGCCGTTGCGCAGCAGGCGATCGACGTCTTCGGCAGCGCGGACGCCTCCGCCCACGGTCAGCGGGATGAAAACTTCTTCTGCGGTATGGCGAACGACCTCATAAGTAGTTTCACGATCCGCGCTGGATGCGGTGACATCCAAGAAGGTCAACTCGTCGGCACCTGCATCATTGTAGCGACGCGCAAGCTCAACGGGATCGCCAGCATCGCGAAGCCCCGCAAAATTCACGCCCTTCACAACACGTCCGGCGTCAACGTCGAGGCAAGGAATAACACGAATTGCAACGCTCATCAGCGAATGTTCCTTGTCTACTTAGATGCGGCAGGCGTGGATCTGGCTGACCAAGATGGCGCGGGCGCCGACTTCGTACAGCTCGTCCATGATGTTATTGGTCTGCGACTTCTTGACCATGGCGCGCACGGCCACCCAATCGGAGTTTGCAAGGTCCGACACGGTTGGCGATTCCAGGCCTGGGGTCAGCTCGCATGCCTGGTCGGCAAGCTCGCGCCGCACGTCGTAGTCGAGCATGACGTACTGGCGGGCAACGAGCACACCGTTCAGGCGACGGATCAGCACATCCAAGCCGGATGGCTTGTGGCCGACACGGCCGATCATGACTGCTTCGGAATTCAGCAGCGGATCGCCGAAGATCTCCATGCCAGCGGCCTTGATGGTATTGCCGGTTTCTACAACGTCAGCGATGGCATCGGCCACGCCCAGCCGCACCGAAGACTCGATGGCACCGTCAAGGCGAACGATCGAAGCCTGGATGCCGGACTTTTCGAGGTAGTGGCGCAGCAGCACGTCATAGCTGGTGGCAATGCGCTTGCCATTGAGCTGCTGTGCATCGTTGAAGGCGCCAACCGGGGCAGCGAAGCGGAAAGCCGACTTCCCGATGCCCAGCGAGAGCTGCTCTTCGACAGCGTCGTCGACATCTGCATCAAGGTACAGATCGCGACCGGTGATGCCTACGTCCAGGATTCCCCGGCCGACATAGACTGCGATGTCGCGCGGACGCAGGTAGAAGAATTCAACTTGGTTTTCCTCATCGACCAGGACCAGTTCGCGGGAATCGCGGCGCTGGAGGTAGCCGGCTTCCTTGAACATGGTGGAAGCGATTTCGGATAGGGCACCCTTATTGGGTAGGGCTACGCGGAGCATTATTGACTCATTTCGTCATGAATGGCGCTGCGGCGATTAGCCATAAACAAGCGCCAAGGATTAATTCGTTGGCCGTTGTTTCTGCCGCCGTGCGTTGACTGCGACCTGATCGGTAGTGGATCAGGCCGCAATCGCGCGACGGCTATAGATGCTTGTAAACGTCGGCCAAGGTCATTCCCTTGGCGATCATGAGAACCTGAAGGTGGTACAGCAGCTGGGAGATCTCCTCCGCCGCGGCCTCATCGGTTTCGTACTCCGCAGCCATCCAAACTTCGGCGGCTTCCTCGACGATCTTCTTGCCGATGCCATGGACACCAGAGTCGAGTTCGGTGACGGTACGTGAGCCTTCCGGGCGGGATTGTGCCTTGAGCGATAGTTCGCTGAAGAGCTCGTCAAAAGTTTTCACGGAACTTATCCTAGCTGTTTTCTCCGCAGGGGCTGTATTCTGGTGGCCCTTTGTGACAGGGCCACCCGAATGCTAGGGCAGTGCGGCTACCGTCATGACGGCAGCCGAGTAGGCTTCATAGCCTTTGTCCTCGCTGGAGTTTTCCAAGCCAGCGCGGTCAAGGGCCTGCTCTTCGTTATCGCAGGTGAGCACGCCAAAACCGATTGGGGTTTTGGTGTCCACGCTCACATTGGTTAAGCCATTGGTCGCGGCCAAGCAGACATAGTCAAAGTGCGGAGTACCGCCACGGATGACCACGCCCAGCGCGATGACCGCATCGTAGTCGCCGGCAAGGGTGGAGGCAGCGACCGGCAATTCGAAGGTGCCCGGCACGCGGATCAGGGTGGTGCTCGATTCCAGACCGGCATCCTTGGCGGCGCGCTCGGCGCCGTCAATCAGTCCGTTCATGATCACCTCGTGCCAGCTCGCGGCCACGATGGCCACCTTGAGCTGGGAGAACTTCTCCTGAGCGGCCAGGGCCTTCAGCTGTTCGCTGACATCGGCAGGTGCGCCATGCTTGCTCATCTTGATGCTCCTTCTATTCTTCTGGATTCGTGGGGTTCAGGCGCCGTGGTAGGCGTCGGCTTGCTGGTCATCGTCGGTATCGGGAAGATCCAGGTGGTGGCCGAAGCGCGTCTGCTTGGTGCGCAGGTAGGCCGAGTTCTGCTCACGCGGTGCAATCTGCAGGCCGATCAGCTCTGCTACCTTGATTCCCGCGTCATTCAGCTGTTCCTGCTTGTCCGGGTTGTTGCTCAGCAATCGGATTTCGTCCATGCCCATGGCCTTGAGGATGGCAGCGACGGCGAAGTACTCGCGTGCGTCGGCAGGGAAGCCCAGATGCAGGTTGGCGTCCAGGGTATCCATGCCGCCTTCCTGCAGGGCGTAGGCGCGCAGCTTGTTGGCCAGGCCGATGCCGCGGCCTTCGTGCCCGCGGATGTAGATGACGTGACCGCCTTCGCGGGCGATGGTTTCCATGGAAGCATGCAGCTGTTCGCCGCAGTCGCACCGGTAGGAACCGAAGATGTCCCCGGTGAGGCACTCCGAATGGATGCGCACCAGGTTGCCGGGCTTAGCGCCGTCGGGACCGGCGTGGCTGAGCACGACGTGCTCGTGGCCTTCTGCGGTAGCAGCGCGGGCGGTGAAGTCCCCGAAGGCGGTGGGCAGCTTGATCGGATCGGTCAGCTCGATCTCGTCGTTGACTCGGCGCCAGCGGGCCAGGTCGTCGATGGAGATCAGCGGCAAGTTGTGTTCAGCTGCGAAGACGCGCAGGTCATCCAGGCGCATCATTTCGCCGTCGTCCTTGGTGATTTCGCCGATCACGCCGACCGGTTCCAAGCCGGCGGCCTGGCACAGGTCGACCGCCGCTTCGGTGTGCCCGCGGCGTTCCAGCACTCCCCCGGCCGCAGCTCGCAGCGGGAAAATGTGGCCCGGGCGGGAGAGCTGAGCCGGTTCGGTGGCCGGGTCGGCCAGCAGTCGGCTGGTCAGCGCACGATCGGCAGCGGAAATACCGGTGGTGATCCCCTCGGCGGCATCGCAGGTGACGGTGAAGGCAGTGCCTTTGGCATCCTGGTTGATGCCGACCATCGGGGCCAGGCGCAGCGCGTCGGCCCGCTTGGCGCCCAAGGGCACGCAAATCACCCCTGAGGTGTAGCGGATGGTGAAGGCCATCAGCTCCGCCGTAGCGTGCTGGGCGGCGAAGATGATGTCGCCCTCGTTTTCCCGGTCCTCGTCGTCGACGACCACTACGGCTCGGCCGGCGGCCAGGGCTGCCAGCGCGGTAGGGATGGAATCCAAAGTCGAGGTGCCCATTACTGCTGGCCTCCGAATTCATTCAGGCGTGCCACGTACTTGGCGAGCACATCGACCTCGATATTGATCTTCTCGCCCACTTGGCGGGTGCCCATGGTGGTCTCGGCGAGGGTGATCGGGATGATGCCGACCTCGACCCAGTGCCCACCGGAATTCGTTGCCGGGGAGACTGCGGTAATGGTCAGCGATATGCCGTCCAGCGCAATGGAGCCCTTTTCCGCGGTCAGCGGTGCGTAAGCAGCGTCGATTCCAATGCGGAAGGTGGTCCACTGGCCGTGGTCTTCGCGGGCCAGCACCTCGCCGACGGTGTCTACGTGGCCCTGCACTACATGCCCATCGAGCCGGCCTCCGGCGGGGGTGCAGCGTTCGAGGTTGACCTGGTCGCCGGTTTTCAAGGCGCCGATGGTGGTGCGGCGCAGGGTTTCGCCCATGACGTCGACGCTGAGCGTGTCGCCTTCCAGCTCGGTGGCGGTCAGGCAGACCCCGTTGACGGCAAGAGAACCGCCAAGGCCAAGGTCTTCGGTGTGGCCCGGGGCACGCAGGGTCAGTACTGCCAGATCCTTGCCGCTGAAGGTCTCGATGCCTTCTACGACTCCCTGGCCGGTGACAATTCCGGTGAACATGATTACTCCTTGAAAAGTTTGGGGTTGCTGGCGCTTAGGCGCGGGGCAACGGTTCTAGATGCAGGGCAATATCATCGCCCAGCCGGGTCAACGATTCGTTGCTGGCCGAATCCAGCCGGAAACGCTGCGCGTCACTGAGTGTGGTGGTGCTTGGCATGTTGACCGATGAGCTGCCTGCGCCGATCAGCACTGGTGCTTGGTAGCAGTAGATTTCGTCGGCCAGATCTGCTGCGATGAAGGCCGAGGCGACCGTGGCGCCACCTTCAATCAGCAGATGGGCCAGGCCCAACTCGTTAGCCCGGGCGATGGCCTCTTGCACGTCGTGGCTGCGGATCTGCGACCAATCGCTTCCCTGGGCGAGTGCCAGATCTGCTGGCAAATCGCGTTCGCCCATGACCAGGCGGAAGGGCTGGCGCTCGTGCAGCTGCCCCTCGGGAGTGCGGGCGGTCAGCCGCGGATTGTCGATGATCGCCGTGTTCGTGCCGACCAGGATGCCATCCACGCGCGAGCGCAGGGTATGCGCGTGGTTGCGCGAGGCCTCGGAGGTGATCCATTGGCTCGTGCCATCCGGTGCGTTGATCCGGCCGTCGAGCGACTGGGCAATTTTCACCGTGATGAACGGTCGGCCTTCAGCCTTGGCGATGAACCAGCGGTGGTTCAGCTGCTTCGCCGCGGAGAAATCCTCCAGCTGGGTGGCTTGGGTTCCGTGGCTGCGCAGGTAGTCGGCGCCTCCGCTGGCGGCGGTGTTATCCGAGACCGCGTAGTACACCTGCCCGATGCCGGCTTCCACGATGGCTCGGGCACAGGGACCTGTTCGACCGGTGTGGTTGCACGGTTCGAGGGTCACTACCATCGTCAGTTCGCGGGCCTTGGCAGGAGGCATCTTGCCCAGGCGCCGCAGTGCGTCGACCTCGGCGTGCGGATGCCCCGCCCCGATATGAAAACCGGTGGCGATGATATTTCCCTCGGCATCCAGGACGCAGGCGCCAACCAGCGGGTTGGCCCCGCGGTGGCCGCGTCCGGCGGTTTCCAGCGCGGTGCGCAATGCGGCGTCGAGCTGCTGGGTCGTAATCATGGTGCGGCTCCCCTTTCAGCGTTGGCGCGAGATGGTTGGATCGAGCATTTCGGTTTCAATCTGGGGTTTCGCGTCGCGCTTGGACTTGGCCCAGACGAAGAAGCCGACCAGGGTGAATGCCCCGTAGAACAGGTACATGAACGCGCTGGCGTAGTAGCCGGCGGAGAACAGCAGCGGCACGCCTACGGCGTCGACGGCGACCCAGATCAGCCAGAATTCGACCCAGCCCTTGGCCATGCCGTACGTGGCGAGCATCGAGCCAACGAAGGTCCATGCATCAGCCCAGACAGGTTCATAGGAGCCGAGGAGGCGGAAGATTGGTGTCACGGCGAGGGTACCGAGGATCAGCACGGCGATCAGGCCCAGGCGAGCCTTGTTGGAAGCCCATTCAGGGGTGACGGCGCTACCGGTGCCGTTCTTGGCCTGCTTCCAGCGGTACCAGCCGAAGACCGAGACGGCGATGAACATGATCTGCCGGCCGGCTTGGCCCCAGAGGTTGGCAGTGTATCCGGTATCGAAAATGCTGCCCAGGAACACCGTCAGCAGCAACAGGTTGCCGACGATTCCGATAGGCCAGGCCCAGACTTTGCGGCGCATGCCGCCCACGGCGCTGGCCAGGCCGAAGATATTGCCTACGACTTCGCGCACCAAAAGTGCCGACGAGCCGATCGCAATTTGTGAGTTGAAAGCTTCAATGAGCCACCGCAGGAAATCCATCATTCCACCCTTCTCGAAGCGGCGGCTCCGGGGGTGTGCATTTGATGGGCCTGTGG
Source organism: Glutamicibacter sp. AGC84 (assembly GCF_053543575.1). NCBI lineage: Bacteria > Bacillati > Actinomycetota > Actinomycetes > Micrococcales > Micrococcaceae > Glutamicibacter > Glutamicibacter sp. AGC84. Next base: position 5,567 of record NZ_JBLVOC010000007.1, on the reverse strand, counting down.
CTCTGCTTTAGGAGATAGACCCGGTGCGGGCTATCGGCAGTACCAGTAGGCATATCAAATTCGTGCTTCTCCCATCCAGACTTTAACTGTCGGTACCGGAATTTCACCAGTTCAACCGGTCCCTCAGCTTGTGGCTTTGGTTGCGGGTCGCGGACTATCACCGCCGGTTCGGACTTTCACCGACCCCGGAGCACGTATTCGTGTTTACTGAGTTTATTCTGACACACTTTGTGCGCCGCTAGTGACCGCCCAGCGCAAGATTGCGTAATACATCGATTTCCACCGATGGCTCCTGGGCCGAGTACACCGCGGAACCGGCGACGAAGACATCCGCACCGGCCTCGGCGGCGCGCAGGATCGTGTCGCGTGAAATGCCGCCATCAACCTGCAACGCAATCGGCTTGCCGCTGCCGTCAATGGCAGCCCGGGCACGCTTGATCTTGGGAAGGACCAGATCCAGGAACTTCTGGCCGCCGAAACCTGGTTCCACGGTCATCAGCAGAACCATGTCCAGCTCGCCGAGCATGTCCAGGTAGGGCTCAATCGGCGTGGCCGGGCGCAAGGCCATGGCGGCCCTGGACCCGGCGGAACGCAATTCACGAGCCAAGCGGACAGGAGCCGCCGAAGCCTCGGCGTGGAAAGTTACCGAATCCACGCCGAGCTGCGCGTATTCCGGGGCCCAGCGATCCGCGTTCTCAATCATCAGGTGCACATCGATCGGCAGCTTGCTGACCTTGTGCAGCGCATCAACCACGGGCAAGCCCAAGGTCAGATTGGGAACGAAATGGTTGTCCATGACATCCACGTGGACCGCGTCGGCAGTGTGGATGCGGTCCAGCTCGCTAGCGAGGTTCGCAAAATCGGCGGACAGGATCGACGGGTTGATCCGCGCATTACGCATGGATACTCCTTGGAATACTCGGGCTTGGCTAGGCTTTTTTGGTCAGGATTGCCATGAACATGGCGTCGGTGCCGTGCACGTGCGGCCACAGCTGCACGGTGCTCCCATCGCCCAGTGCATGGCCTGCCGATGGCGCGTCCTGATACATCACCGAGGAAACCGCGGCGCTGGTATCCAGCAGTGCCGCGTTTTCGTGGTGCTTCAAGAAGTCTTCCACAACCAGGCGGGTTTCGGCCTGATGCGGCGAACAGGTGACGAAGCCGATGACGCCGCCGACGCGGACCGCGTTGAAGGCTGCAGCGAGCAGCTCGCCTTGCAACTTGGTCAGTTCCGGAATGTCGCGCGGGGCTTTGCGCCAACGCGATTCCGGGCGGCGGCGCAATGCGCCCAAGCCGGAGCAAGGTGCATCGACCATGATGCGGTCGTAGTCCCCTGCATAGTCCAGACCGCCGAAGCTGCGTCCGTCGTCACCGGTGACCATCCAGTAGTCATGCGGCACCGCAGCCAACGAGTTCTCGACCAGGCGAGCGCGGTGCGGAGTGGGCTCGTTGGCAGTCAGGCGGGCGTCGCGCTGCACGGCGATCGCTGCGAGCAGCGCCGCCTTTCCGCCTGGACCTGCGCAAAGATCCAGCCAGTAGCGGTCCTCGCCGGCTTCGGGCAATTCGATAGTAGCCAGGGCGCGGGCCATGACCTGGCTGCCGGCATCCTGGACACGCACGGTGCCTTCCTTGACCCCTGGCACACGCGAGACGTCGCCGTGCTTGTAGGTGGCCGAATCAGCCAGCAAGGTGCCCGGTTCCGCCCCGGATTCCAGGGCGCCGGACAGATCGCCCAGCCCCGGCAGGGACACCAGGTTCACCAGCGGCGCCAGGTTATCCGCTTCCAGCAGGGCTTCAAGTTCGCTGGCGTCGCGGCCATGGGAAATCAGCGCGCCGCGCAAGGCACGGACAATCCAATCCGGGTGCGAGTGCTCGATGGCCAGCCGCTCGGACTCCGAAGCGGCAGCATTGCCCAGCAGCTCAGTCCACTCATCGGCTTCCTTGGCAGAAACGCGCCGCAGTACGGCGTTGATCAGGCCGGAAGGGCCGGCGCCGATCTGCGCACGAGCCAGCGACACGGTTTCATCCAGGGCGGCGTGCTTGGGCACACGCATGGCCAGCAGCTGGTGGGCACCCAGGCGCAGCGCATCGAGGATGGCCGGATCCAGCTCGGCCAGCGGACGGTCAACCAGGGTGGTCAGGATCGCGTCGTAGAACCCCTGGCCGCGCAGTGCCCCGTAGGCCAGTTCGGTGGCGAAGCCCGCGTCGCGGCGGTCAAGCTGGTATTCGCGGATCATCTTCGGCAGCACCAGGTTGGCATAGGCATCCGCGCCGGATACCTCACGCAGGGTCTTGAAAGCTACCAGGCGTGCCGGGTCGGCCGCGCGCTTTCGCTGGCCGGGTGCGGATGCCGAATACTTGCGCGGGCCGGCCTGGCCGCGGTTGCGGGTACGGCCCTGCTCATTGCGGCGATCATTGTCGCGGTATCCGCCGCGTGGTTCCTGTCCGCTCATGCGAAGCTCACTTTCGTTCCCTGGGTGAGCACTCCACGTGCCCAGTCGCTGGCGTTCATCATTTTCTTGCCCGGAGGCTGGATTTCGGTGGGCTGCAGGGCCCAGGTGGCGGTGCCGATGTATACCTTCGGCTGCTTGCCTGGCTCGATGCGCACTTCGCCTGGCGCAAGGTCGGTGATCTCGCGGTGCTCACGCAGTGGACCGAATTTGAAGCGCTTGTCTTCGGCCTTGACCCAGGCGCCCGGGGACGGGGTGGTTCCGTGGGCGCGCCGACGTATTTCCGTGGCGGTCCGGGTGAAGTCCAGCTCCGCATCCACGTCGGTAATCTTCGGTGCGTAGGTGTGCGATCCGGACTGCGGAATGGCAATGGCCTGTCCGGAGTCCAGAGCTTGCAAGGTCTGCACCAGCAGGTTCGAGCCGGACCGGCTGAGCCGTTCGAGCATGATGCCTGCGGTGTCCAGTTCACCAATTCTCTCGGTGACCTGTCCGAATACCGGACCTGTGTCCAGTCCGGTTTCCAGCTGGAAGGTGACTGCACCGGTGATGTCATCGCCGTTGATAATGGAATGCTGCACCGGAGCGGCACCCCGCCAGTGCGGCAGCAAGGAGAAGTGCAGGTTGATCCAGCCATGGGTTGGAACTGCCAATGCCGCCTCCGGCACTAGCCCTCCATAGGCGACGATGGCCGCGGCTTCAAGGTCCAAGGCCGCAAGTTCGGCGGTAGTTTCTTCGGTGATCTTGGCAGCCTTGATGATCGGCAGGCCAAGCTCTGCGGCGCGAGCGGCAACCGGCGATGGGGTCAGCACGCGTTTGCGTCCCAACGGGGCATCGGGACGGGTGAGCACTGCGGCAATTTCAAAACCGGCCTCGTGCAGGTAATCCAGGGAAGTGACGGCGACCTGTGGTGTGCCGGCGAATAAAATACGCATGAGTTAGAACCCCAATCCTGCGCCAAAGCTGGAGCCCAGGGCTCCGGAACGTTTCTTTACGGTGGCGTTAGCGGTCTGCGAGTAGTTGTTGGCCCGCAAGGTGCGCCACGCCGCTTTCTTTTCTTCTGGTGCCAGCCGGTCCAGGAACAAGATGCCGTCCAGGTGATCGGTTTCGTGCTGGAAGCAGCGGGCGAGCATGTCGGCGCCTTCGAGTTCTACCGGGTTGCCGAACTTATCGAAGCCGGTGGCCCTGACATAGCGCCGGCGCCGAACTGGTGCTGCAATGCCCGGGATGGACAGGCAGCCCTCCACCTGGTCTTCCTGGTAATCCTCGCTGAGCTCCAGCACCGGATTCACGATATGTCCGCGTTTTTCGCCAATTTGGTAGGTGAAGACACGCAGGGAAACACCGACCTGCGGTGCGGCAAGTCCTGCACCGGTGACGTTTTCCATCGTCTGATCCATGTCTTCGACGAGCTTCTGGAGCTCCGGGCCAAAGTCGGTCACCTCCTGCGCTGGGGTGCGTAGAACGGGGTCTCCGATGATCCGAATTCCCAAAATCGCCATAATCCGCTGGTACCTTCCCTGCCGTGGACATTGGTATTAGGTTTCGCAATGCCGAAAGCTAACCGTTCCAGTCTACGCGGTGGGCGTGCGACTTTATTGAGCTGGCGGCGTGATTTCGGCCAGTGAGGCACGCGACTGCGCGATCCTGAATGAGGCTTCCCAATTCCGGCGCAAGGCATAGAACTTGGACCAGTAGTCGGGCAAAGCTGGAGGTGGGGCCATGAAGGTGCGTGCCCCGGTCTCGCCCAGGGCTACGGCGAGCAGCATGGCATCGGTCCCGTGCTCCCACCCTTTCCACGTGCCTTGTTCGGCATCGACTACTTGCTCTTCGGCTTTGCATGCGGCCGCGAGCTGCATGATCACCTTGTCGTCAGGACGCTTGACGAAGCCGTTGCGGTCGGTGTTTTTGGTCTTGTAGTCAACGAGACAGGTTCGACCGCCGATCTTGGCGACCAGGTCGATGGTGCCGGCGTAGCCGACGCTGTGATTCCAAACCGTCACCTCGGCGGCAATGGGCTGGACGTTGTAGTCTTCCCACCATTGGTCGAAGTGGCGTGCGAAGCCCAACTCCTTATTCGCTTCGAGCGCGGCTTGGGCTGCGCCCAGGTCATGCTCCAGATCCAGCGCTTGCAGGGCGCGCTGCTCCGCGTAGTTATGCACCCGGTCCCCGCGCATGGCCGCGGAATCCCGATAAGCTTCGGCCGCACCGGCTGCATCTCGCACGAGTGAGCGCAATTGGCGCGGGTCCCCCACCGCTTGCACCAGCCGATGATCATCGGAAAGCGACTTGGCCGCCATGTACCCGGCCCAGCCGGAGAGGTCGAGCTTGTCCATGCCGATGACTGTGGTGATGGATGGGACAATCGCTTCCCCGCCGACTTTTCGGCTGTACATGCGGCCCAGGTCTGTTTGAATAGCCAGTTTTGGTGACGTCATGCACACGATCATGGCATGCACTCGGATTGCTTCGCTCCTAGTCGAGACGGAAAAATCAATTTTCCGCGTAGTTCCGCGGTTTTTAGGCCATGTGAACCAGATCTCAGCGTTTCGATTTGTGGGGATGCGAAAACTCGTATAGAGTTTTTACTCGTTGGAGCGAACGGAAACGTTCAGAAAACAACACATTTTGCGGACATAGCTCAGCTGGTAGAGCGCAACCTTGCCAAGGTTGAGGTCGCGAGTTCGAACCTCGTTGTCCGCTCGCAAAAAGATTCACCGACTAGGTAAAACTAGTCACTCTGACTTCGGTCAGTATGGTGGGGTGGCCGAGAGGCGAGGCAGCGGCCTGCAAAGCCGTATACGCGGGTTCGAATCCCGTCCCCACCTCGCAATGAAGGTTGCTTGATCTTTTTTGCGCGATTGGCGCAGCGGTAGCGCGCTTCCCTGACACGGAAGAGGTCACTGGTTCGATCCCAGTATCGCGCACGGAATCATGGTTCACCAGACCATGGATCTAATAACTAAATATATGCGGTCATAGCTCAGCTGGTAGAGCGCAACCTTGCCAAGGTTGAGGTCGCGAGTTCGAACCTCGTTGACCGCTCTGTGAATTCATAAGGCAATTTTGAATTCTGTCGAGATTCCTTGCGAATCTTCGGCGCGATTGGCGCAGCGGTAG
>NZ_JBLVOC010000006.1:262809-263362 GCF_053543575.1 Glutamicibacter sp. AGC84 | reverse complement strand
CGGTCATCAAACCCAGCCCTCAACCAAGCCCCTACGGCCATGCTAAGGCAGCATGGAACCGTGCGTGGGGGAGATTAGGCAGTTTCCCCGCGAGCAGCGCGCAGCTGCTGGAGGCGGTCTGCCAGAGTCTTTTCCAGTTCTTCTTCGGAACGGCGCTCAAGAAGCATGTCCCAGTGGGTACGGACAGGCTTTTCATTGCCCGGTTCTTCGGCCTTGGCTTCGCCGTGGACGAGCTTGGCTTCCTTACCGGTTTTGGTGTGCCAGGTTGCTGGAATTTCAGCTTCGGCAGCAAAGACGACGAAGACGGTCTCGCCCTCTTCGGTACGGTATTCCACACGCTGACGGGCAGCCGGCTCCACACCTGCCTCAGATTCCATGCTCTGTGCACCCAGGCGCATGCCTCGTAGGCTGCGATCGCTCATGTTTTCCCTCCGCGATGATTGAAGAATTCGCTACACGTACCAACGTTTGGCACTCGGAAATAATTCCCTCCGACTAGAGGTGAAGATAATTCTTGGTGCCAAAACATCCATTATACGCGTCTGCGGCGAGG
>NZ_JBLVOC010000006.1:226891-262763 GCF_053543575.1 Glutamicibacter sp. AGC84 | reverse complement strand
CCTCGCCGCAGACGGCTAATCGGTTCTAAACCAGCTGTTGCTACAGGTTGCTACCTGGGGCCGATGGCGATTCCGGAGTGGCAGGCTTGCTGCCCGATCCGTTGCCGCCCAGCGCTCCGCCGATGCCCTTGAGTGCTTCGGTCAGTTCGCTTGGAATCACCCACAGGGTATTCGAAGTGCCTTCGGCAAGCTTCGGCAGAGTCTGCAGGTACTGGTAGGCGAGCAACTCATGGTCCGGCTTGCCGGCGTGAATTGCATCGAAGACCTTCTGGATAGCCTGGGACTCGCCGTCAGCGCGCAGAATTGCGGCCTGGGCATCGCCCTCGGCTTCGAGGATGGAAGCCTGGCGTGCGCCTTCGGCAGTCAGGATGGAGGACTGCTTGGTGCCCTCAGCGGTCAGGATGGCAGCACGGCGGTCACGCTCGGCGCGCATCTGCTTCTCCATCGAGTCCTGGATGGACAGCGGTGGATCGATAGCCTTCAGCTCGACACGGGAAACACGGATGCCCCACTTGCCGGTTGCCTCGTCAAGGACACCACGCAGCTGGCCGTTGATCTGGTCGCGGCTAGTCAGGGCTTCTTCCAGATTCAGGCCACCGACGACATTACGAAGCGTAGTGGTGGTCAGCTGTTCTACGGCCTGGATGTAGTTAGCGATTTCATACGTCGCGGCACGCGGCTCGGTGATCTGGAAGTAGACCACGGTATCAATCGAAACTACCAAGTTGTCCTCGGTAATAACTGGCTGCGGCGGGAAGGAAACAACTTGTTCACGCAGGTCCAGCAGCGGCAGCAAGCGATCCACAAAGGGGATCAGGATTGTCAGACCGGGATTTAGGGTTCGGTTGTACTTGCCGAGGCGCTCAACGATGCCAGCACGTGCCTGCGGCACGATGCGCACGCTGCGCAGCAGGACGACAATCACGAAGATTGCCAGAACGACAAGCACAATAGTCAAGCCAAAACCATCTGAATTCATGGTTCGTACTCTCTTTCCTTGTGCAGTAGTGATGAATTTGGGGGCGTCAGGCTAGCTAGCCGTTTGCAGGGTCAGGGGACTTCGCGGTGAGGTATGCAGTTGCCCCGTCGATACGTGAAACCACGGCATAGGTGCCGGGATTCATCGTCGGAACGCTGGATTCAGCACGGGCGGTCCAGATCTCTCCACGGATCTTGGCCGAACCCGACATGCGCGAGGTCGGCTCGAGAATAAGTGCATCCGCACCGATTAATCGCTCGATATTGGTGCGGAAGCCCTCGGGTGATTTCCGTAAATGTTTGACCGCAATAGGTCGAACCAGGAAGATCATCAACAATGAAATGACGCAGAATACAAGGACCTGCAACCACATGGGTCCACTGAGCAGTGCGACCGCTACACCACCAAGGGCACCTACGCCGAGCATGATGAAGTAGAGATCAAGAGAAAGCATCTCGATGATCGCCAGCAGCAAGAACAGTGCCAGCCAGATCACCCAAGCGTTGCTGATGATCCATTCGGCTGTTGTCATGGCATTCACCTAAATTCTGTTAGGACATTGACCAGTCGTAACTGGTCTTTCCTACATTCTGCCGTAGAAGGCAGATAAAAGGTGTAGTCATTTTGGGGTATCTTCTAGCCCTGCGTGACGAATGCGTGTACTCCAAAGGAAGCTGTTACAGGCTGGGAACCCAACGCCAGCGTCTGCTGATGAAGGATCTCAGGGGAGAGGTGGTGTCCGGACGGACCCATGAATGCAAGGTTATAGAGATCGTCCGCATTCAGGTTCATCCGATATGTCAGATTCTTGGATCCGAGATGATTAAGGCCTTCAGCCGCAAATTTTTCCACCAAGGCGGCTTGCTTGCCCTGTCCTACGGTGAGCATGCCCAACGGGTCGACGACTTCGTTGAGATGATCTGGTTCGCCGGTCACGACAATGCATAATCCACCAGTACGCAGTACACGTTGGAACTCTGCCGGGTTATGCGGTGCGAAGCAGTTGATCACCACATCGCGTGATCGGTCGGCAGTAGGCAATTTGCGCCAGACATCCCAGACCACAGCGAGCGTGCTTGGAACCTTCGCGGCACGACGCATGGCAAAGCGGGAGATGTCCAGAGCCAAAGCATCAAGTTCAGCAGCAGGAGAGTTCTCTAGAATCTTCCCCAGGTAGTAGCCGGTACCTGCGCCCGCATCCAGCACGTCAAGCGAATGTCCGTCGTGATGATCATTGATCAGCTCGGACAGCGCGCGCGCCAGTGGCTCATAATGTCCCTTTGACTGGAAAGCATCGCGGGCTTGGACCATGGCCGAGGTGTCTTCGAGGAAGTTCGTTCCTTTGCCAGTAAGGAAGTTGAAGTAACCCTGTTTGGCGGCATCAAAACGATGCCCGGCTTCGCAACTCAGGGTTCTATCCCGAGTTTCCTCGAAGCCAAGGGGTTGCTCGCAGACCGGGCAAGTAACGTTCGTGGTGCCGGAGAACATTAGAATTTCAGAACCTCTTGTGCCGTTGCAACGTCCATGCTTTCATGGCGCCACAGTTCGGATTCGTTAATCAAGGAGCGGGTAAGTGCTTTGTCGATATAGACAGTGCCCGACAGATGATCAGTTTCGTGCTGGACAATGCGGGCCTGCCAACCGGAGAAGCTTCGAGTTATTTCCTGGCCGTCCCGGTCCTTATAAGTGGCGGTGATATCGGCGGGCCGGCTCACTACGCCTTGGAATCCTTCGAAAGACAGGCAACCTTCGTAGAAGACTGCCGCGCGCTCTGTTGATGCCGTATATACGGGGTTGAAGATCTCGAAGTACTCCAGCGGCTCACGCTCTCTGTGCGAGGCAGCTTCTTCCGGAATGGGATAGAGATCTTCGAGCACGGCAATCTGCAGGGGGATACCCACCTGAGGAGCGGCGAGTCCTACGCCAGGGGCGTCGTACATGGTCTGGCGCATTGCTTCAAGGAGTTCTTCGAGCAGTTCCTGCGGAAGCTGCTGCTCGTAGGCCACCGCCTGCTGGCGGAGAACGGGATGTCCCAGCTGGACAATAGGCAGTATGAGGTTCTCATCTGCAGTCTCCAGGACTTCTCGAACGATATTCTCGATGTCCTGTGCGGTGTACTGGGTGTTCATCGGCAAGCGCTAGTCCGTTCGTATTCGTTGAGCTGAAGTTGAGCCAGGCGCGAGGTGAGTCGGGCCTTTTCAGTGTCATGCAGCATGTGTCCAAGATTGCCCAGATTGTCTGCGGCGTACAGATGAACTTCCACGTTCTTGTCGTAGAAGATATCGATAAGATTCGCCAATCGGCGTTCCTCATCCATTGGCATGGTGGCACTAGCTGGGATGCAGGTTACATGCCAGCGCGAATACCGGCTTGCCAAATCCAAATAGTCGGCAGTGTTGCGGCGGGTTCGGCAGATCTGCTCGAAGCTGATCCAGATCTCATCCGCATTCACATGGACTGGCCCGATTTCGTCGTAGCCGATCTGGATCATCGTATCGTGGACCGGCAGTTCGCCTGGTGCTTCGAAGAGATTTAGCGTGCCTCTCCGATACCCGTCCAAGACCTGCTCGGGATCGGCGGCGAGCTGTCGGTAGTCCACCGAATGATCCAGCGAGAATACAGTGAAGTCCCGTTGGATCCGGTCAATAATTGGCTGAACCAGGTGATGGAACGTGTCATCGTCAAGCAGCTTCTCCGGCCCGTAGTTCGACGTAGTGACCAGCTGGATCTCGTGTTCCGTGCAATGCCGAATGAGCTTGGCCATGAACATCGCGTCGCCAGGTTCGGTGCAATGGAACTCATCGAAGACCAGCAACTGCAGTCCAGCTAGCTCGCGCTCAAGCCCTTGCGAGAAAATCGCGCCCAGCGGCTGGCCGGGGACACGGTTGACCGGGGAATTCACGCGCTGGAAGAACTCGTGGAAATGGAAGCGCGCTGTCGTGGTTTCAGGCAGCACCGAGACCAAGGTATTGATGATGAGGGTTTTGCCTCGACCAGGAGGGCCATAAATGTAGACGCCAGGGTGCTTTGCCGTCATCGTCGTACGCAAAGTACGGCCTAGAAGGTCGATCAGATCACTCTGAACCGGGTCAACTTCGATACCTTGCAGCTTGAGAGTTTCGCGGATCTGAAGAGCGTACTTATTCCCGTGGGGAATGCGTAGCAACGGATTAGCCATATCTAAATTTTGCCACTGAGCGCAGACGCGGCCAATCTTCTGTGATGCAATCGCCACCATTCCAGCTTGCAGGGACGCCTTGCGGTGCCGAGGCGACGTTAGAGTGCCTAGTCAATAAGTCTTCGATTTATTTCGAAACGGATGATTTAAATAGGGGAGTGCTCCCCAAGATGGCTACGAGCCTGTTTAGTCTTGTGAATTTTGAGCATACCTATCGCTTTATCTTGATCCGTGGCCATAATGGACACACCCACAGAGCTGGGTTGAAGCAGTTGAATCGGACCAGGGCGGGCGAAATGCGGAGAGGGAGCGCGTGAGATGACCAGCGAATTCATTGTCCCAACGGCTGAAGACGAGATCGTCTCCAGCGATCTTTTGGACATGTCGGCAACGGTACTCAAAACCTTGTCGGATCCGGCAAGGCTCCAGATGCTCTGGGCGCTGTCCATGGACGATCTTTCCCTGTCCGATTTGGCGCAGCTGATCGGCGTTAGTCCAACGGTTGCCGGCCAATTGCTATCCAAGCTGCGGACAGCCGGTGTATTGCAAACGAGGAAGTCCGGCCGCCATGTCATCTACTCGATGCATGATGAACGATCGCGCGAGTTCATTCGGCAGACCCTGGACTTCGCGAGGCACCGGCTGGATTTGCAGGATCAGCGTCAACAAGCTGAGCAGTAAGCGGCCTTGGAGATCCGAGGCGTAAATGGACGAATAAGGCTACTTCCAGCGACATTGCTAACAAGCCGATAATCTACATTATGTAAAGTAGTGGAAATCTCCGACTCCCCACGCAGGGTCTCACTGCAGCCATTTGTGCTGGATGTCCAGTACATCGAAGTAGGCTCCTTTCATGCCCATCATTCGAAAGTTCGCTGACGCTTCGGCGGGATCTGTGGATCTCAGGTGGTCCTTCGGCGTATCGACCGACAGGCTTTGGCACGCAATGATCGATCGTCAGGCATTGCCGCTCTGGCTGGGAACTCACATCGCTGGCAGCCTTGACGTGGGTTCTACTGTGCAGATCGAGCATGCGGAAAACTACATCTGCGAGAGCCGGATTGAACAGGTCGAGCCAGCATCCGCACTCTTGATGTCCTGGAAGTTTCCGGAGGAATCTGTGTCGGAGGTTAGTTTGACTCTGCAGTCGAGCCTCTTCGGAGCTGAACTTGCGCTGAGCCACTCCAAACTCAGCGTTGGCGTCTCGAATTACCTGGCGGGATGGGAAACGCATCTCATGTATCTGGAGGCCGTCCTGCTTGGGGCTCCGCGTTCGATGGATCAATTCTGGGACGTTTATCAGGAGGTATTCGAGAACTAGGGCGATTTCCTCTTGCCACTCCCCTCGATGTTATTCCAAACGATGATCGATCCGGTTAGAGTACACCGCGCCTGGTCAATGCCGACCTCAAGTCCGTAGCGGAAGCAAAGTGATGTGTGTGGATCCCGAGATCGGTCGCCCCGACAAGTTTCCCGGCGGAATCGTCGGTAAAGAGGATCTGGTTTGCACACAGGTGCAGGGCGTTGATTACGTGCAGAAATGCTCGTCGGTCTGGCTTCGGATAACCGATTTTTGCTGAATTGAATACTCGGGCGACGTGGGTGGCGATTCCTTGCCGTTTAAGTTCGATGTCAATGGTGTCGCTGCCGTTCGTGAGAATGGCGGTGGTGATACCTGCACGTTGCAGATCGTCGAGTAGCTGCAGCACATCGCGATCTACAACGGGCTCTATGAGACCCCATGCGTTGGCGGCTTCCGTGGATCCAACGCTCTTCCCAATCTCCTTGATCCATGTCAAACGAGATATTTTACCTGTAGTGAGTCGTTCCAGGCGAGCAGGGTCGAAAGCCGCCGCGTTCAAAGTGCCCGATGGCAACCCATATTCCATTTCAACGTCAGCAGTGGCGGCCTCGGGAAAATTGCGGATCACTCCGTCCAAATCGAAAACTACTGCGTGGATCATGGGTGCCATCCTGCCAGATTCAGGCGCATTGGGGCACCTGGGTCCAAGTGCATCCGGTGCCTTTCCTGCAGCAAGGGCCTGCCTAGAAATCAAGCAGGTGCTGCGTCAACCGGGAACTCCATGTTCCAAGGCAAGATGTCGGCGGTATCCCTGGAGCCAGATAGGCTAGTACTTGACCGAGTTCCCGGACTACTCCCCTATCTACCTTCAAGGACAGAAAACACCCTATGTCTCCAAGCGCCCTGTACCGTCTTGTTGCCCGCGCTGAAGCTGTCACATGGACGATGCTGATCATCGCATTGATTTTGAAGTACGTCGTCAAGGTTGGTGATTGGCCTGTTTCCATTGCCGGCTTCATCCACGGCTTTGTCTTCCTGACTTATGCAACGATGGCTGTGCTCATTGGCATGAATCAGCGCTGGAGGAAGTCGCTGATCATTGGAGCTGCCGCGACCGCCGTCGTCCCGTATCTGACCATTCCTTACGACAAGTGGCTGGAACGCAAGGGAAAGCTGGAAGGTACCTGGCGTACCGAAGCAACCGATCATCCAGATGATCGCAAGTGGACCGACGCGACGATGCGTTGGCTTGTTGCCCGCCCGGCGCTGACCACGGTCCTGCTATTCGTCCTTATTGCCGGTATCTTCTCGACCATGCTTTTCATTGGCCCTCCAGGTGGCGAGCACTAATCATGGATTCTATGAGGAGCAGCCTGCTTTCGCCTGGGCATCACTGAATGCCCTGACTCCTCAATCCAATGTGCCTGGCCCGGACACTTCCATGTGTTCTTGGCCAGGCAAATTCTGTTTAATCCGGACATAGCAGGGTAAGGCTAGAACTACTTGGTGGTGCCTTGTTTAGGTGCGTAGTGAACCATCACCAACATTGCAATTAGCTCTACCAGGGTCTGGCTAACGACTACGGCAGAGGCTAGTTCCAGCTCCGCGGGCAAAGCCAAGGCCAGGGGAAGCACGACCAGAGAATTGCGTGTGACGCCGCTGAAAGTAACTGCCCGCCGTGAAGCGGTGGGCAGCTTGAAGAGTTTCCCCGCGGAGTATCCAAGGACATTCATGATGCAGATGAACAGGGCGAAAACCATAATGGCCAGCCCTAGTTGACCCAGGCCTGCTCTCACCGTGAAGATCTGTGAGCCGACCACGCTAAATAGCGTTCCCATCATCAACGGAACCATTAGATACTCGGCCCAATCCCCGATGGGCTCTGCCCAGGTAAATCGTTTGGCGAGTGCCTGGGTGAGTGCTGCTGCCAGTAGTGGGAGCACGATCAGTCCCAGCAGTGCCCCCAGGAAAGGAGCTGGCACGATCATGCCGATCGCCGAGGGGCCAGCAAATATATAGAGGTATGCCGGCACGAGCAGCATCTGCAAGATCAACAAGAGCGGTGTGGCCGCCAGCAGCCGTTGGCTGTCTCCCCCGGCTAGGCCGGTAAAGACGATAACGTAGTCGATGCAGGGCGCTAGCAAGACCAGCAGCACGCCGAAGAGCAGCGCCTGGTCCCCCGCCACTATTCGCGATAGCCCGAAGGCTACGAGCGGCACCACGGCAAAGTTGACCGCGCACAGTGCACCCATGAAGCGAATGTCCCGGAAGGCCTCCGGAAAACGGGTCAGCGGCATGCCCAGGAAAGTAGCGTAGAGCAGTAACCCAAGGAACGGGTTAACCGAGTTCTCGAGACCCTTGCTTGCGGCAGGCAAAGCCAGGCCGAGAACGCAACCGGCAGTGATCGCGGATAAATAGAGGGCGATCTGGTGCGTTTGCATCCATGCATTGCCAGGCCAGATCTTCATAGGACTAATGCTAGAACAATAGCTGCGGCCACCACGGCCGTGAGCTCATTCGGGCGAGCCTCGACGGCGACCTTCTGTGTCTGAACCGACAACGATCCAGCCAACGCCGAATTGCTCACGGACACCGGGGTAAACCTATGATGAGTACATGAAGGATTCTATTCGTAAGTGGCCGCTGTGGATGGCTGTCGACGTTGTTCTCATTGTTCTATTCGCCCTGCTCGGTCGACGTGAACACGAACATGCCTTGAGCATTGGCGGCATCCTGATGACCGCCCTGCCGTTCTTGGTTGCCTACGTCGTCGTGACCTTGCTGTCCAAGCCTTGGACCACGATCAACAATCTCTTCCCTGTTGGCGTACTGGTTTGGGTGGTGACCGTAGCAGCGGGCCTTGCGCTTCGCGTTGCCATGGATTCCACTGCGGCACTCCCCTTCATCATCGTCGCGACATTGGTTCTGGGCGCATTCTTGATGGGGCGTCGGCTGGTTACCTCAATGGTGGCTAAGCGGCTAGGTAAATAGCAGGCCGAGCCCGTAGGAACCGGCAGCGACGAGACCGCTGGCGAAAGTCCCCAGAATAAACTGTTCGGCGGCGCGATGGTTTTTCAGTTCAGAGAACCGGCCAAGACCCTTAACCGCCAAGACGACGGCAATGCCTTCCGGCCAACCGGCCCAGAGGCTTCCAACGATGGCCGTGCGCTCCAGGAGTCCGATCCACAGCCCGCCTCGAAGCGGTGACGGGTCGGACTCCTCCTTTTGGAGCTCGACATCATTCTTCGCAGCAAGCCGGAAAACGAGTTCCGTAAACGGGCCACCGAAACTAATGGCAAAGATGGAACTCAGGACGATCGCGTACACCGGCGAAAGCCCTTTCTGCTCCAACGAAGTTTGAGAAGCAACTGCCAGCAGGGCCGAGAGAATGGCGAACAGGGCAGAGCCCACAACTAGCCAGTCGCGGACACGAGCTCGTTTGCCCATGGCATAACCAAGGTAGGCAGCTATGCAAGAGACAAACGCCGCCAGGCTCAGACTCCCCCAAGCGATCCAAAGCATTTACTGCTCCTTTAGCATCTTCAGCTGTCGGTTCAGCGATTTGGCAGCTTCATCCATCATTCGGTTCGCCTCAAACCATAGCGCGGCCGACAGACGAGAAGAGACAGCCTGCTGGGTGATTCCTAATTCTTGGGCGATCTGCTGCTGGGTCAGGCCTTCGTCGGCCAGAGTGCCCGCTTCCCATGCCGTGGCCCGTCGCTTTGAAACTATGCAGGCAGTCAGCTGGAGCTCGGCTTCCAGACGGGTGGCTTCATGCGACGGTCCATGAACAGCTAGATGCGCATTGGTGTTCTTTGCCCGCTCAACTGCGACACGAGCATATTCAAAGGCAGGCCCCCGGCCGGCACGGGTTTCTTCGGGCAGTGGCGTTTCGACTTGCCCGAAGCCAATGCCGACACTCCAGTCCCCTGAAGCTGCCATCATCACTGCCAAGCGAATTGCTTCGTTGGCGTTATCCAAGACTGCTTGGACTTCATCGCCGGCGGTTCGCTGGAAGGGGCGAACCACTGGAACGGTAGCATTAGCTTGCTTGACTAGAGCCTCCACCTTATCTTCGGTGGAACGGGAACGCCGCTGGTCAATGGTCAACACAATCATGGAACAATTCTAAAACTTTGTATCCTAATCTACAAATTAAAATCATTGTAGTATGCGAAGTGGAGTGATGCGCCCATGCCTCTCATTCGCTGCTTTTCGACTAGAGTTGATTCCAGATCAGCCGCCGCCTGGCAGGCGACAAGTTAGAACCGAAAGGCACAGTGATGGTCACCGCATTCGTCATGATCCAGACTGCAACGGACAGTATCCCTGAATGCGCTAAGCAGATCTCCGCAATCTCGGGCATCAGCGAAGTCTATTCCGTAGCAGGCGACTGGGACTTGATTGCAATTGCACGAGTCAACAAGCACGAGGACCTTGCCGAAGTCATTGCCAATAAGCTTTCCAAGATTCCAGGCATCCGCGGCACCCAGACCCACATTGCATTCCGCGCATATTCGGAACATGATCTTGAAGCAGCTTTTTCCCTTGGCCTAGGCGACTAAGGACTTTTCACGAACAAAGCCGGCCTTCGGTTCAGCGATTGTACAATCGCGAACCAAAGACCGGCTTTGTTGGCATCTGACGGTGCTACGCGCCTACGATCGCCTGGGTCGTTGAGGACCAGGCTTCCAAGGTCGCCTTCGCCGCACCGGAATCGATGGAATGCGCCGCTTTCCCAATCGCCGCCCGCATGCGGTCTTCGAAACTGCCTTCAGCAGTATCGCTGTAAGCCACCATTCCGGCAGCCGCGTTCAGGAGGACCGCATCTCGAACGGGTCCGGGAGTCCCCGAGATGACATCTCGTACAACCCCTGCGTTATGTAGCGCATCTCCACCGCGCAGATCATTAAGCGTCGCACGGGCGAATCCCACGTCCTGGGCATCGAACGTGAACTCGGTGACCTTGCCGTCGCGTACTTCCCAGACGCGGTTAGCTGCAGTGGTGGTTAGTTCATCCAGCCCGTCATCCCCGCGGAAGACCAGGCCACGCACGCCACGGCTTGCAAGAACGCCCGCCATGATTGGTGCCATGACCATGTCGGAGCAGCCGATGGCGGATGCGCTGGGCAATGCGGGATTGGTCAACGGGCCCATGAAGTTGAAAGCGGTTGGTATGCGCAATTGACGGCGTGCTCCGGCAACGTGGCGCATCGAGGGGTGGAAGACGTTGGCGAAGCAGAACGCAATCCCAACCTTGTCGTACACCTCTACAAGGCGCTCGATTGGTACCTCCAGGCGGACGCCCAATGCTTCAAGCACGTCGGCGGAACCCGAGGACGAAGAGGATGCGCGGTTGCCGTGTTTAACTATGCTCACGCCGGCGCCAGCGCACACCAGGGTGGCCATCGTTGAGATGTTGACGGTGTTCTGGCGATCGCCACCGGTCCCCACAATGTCCAAAGTTTGTGCATCGATAGTCAAGGGGCGCGCATTGGCGACCATGGAGTCCACCAAGCCGGTCAATTCGGCCACGGTTTCACCCTTGGATCGCAGTGCAACCAGGAACCCGGCAATCTGAACGTCGCTCGCCTCGCCGGACATGATCTCATTCATTGCCCAAGCGGCCTGTTCGCGGCTGAGATCGCCACCGTTGATCAGGGTGGCCAATAGATCTGGCCACGTCGGGAACTTTTCGTTTACAAGGCTCGTTGACACATGGGAAAGCCTATCCAGACACCGGGGCGCTACCCAATTCATGTCGTTAGATGATGTGGCTCAGGTCGCTAAAATTGCCTAGTTTCTGGGGATAAATACGAAACACTTTCGTTGCATAAGTGATTGTTTCGTGAGACTCGCCGGATGAAGCTCTACGAATTGTAGAAAGAGTTTTCTCTGTACTTCCGCATGTTTCCGCGGATGTTGCCAAGATGTGGCGCAACAAACCTCTGCCAACCCGCTTTTGCATTGGTATCTGAGGGGCATTTAGAGACATAATGTCAGTGTGACAACTGCGACTCATGCCCCAAATACGACGGCGCCACATGCGCCGAACCGCCCAAACATGGTGTCGGTGGGAACGATGGTGTGGCTCTCCAGCGAGCTCATGTTCTTCGCCGCCCTCTTCGCCATGTACTTCAGCCTCCGGGCTGCCGCGCCCGAACTATGGGCGACTGAAACTGCCAAGCTCAACGTACCGTTCGCGCTGGTTAACACCATCATCCTGGTGTCCAGCTCGTTCTCGTGCCAGCTAGGCGTGTTCCGTGCCGAAGAATTCAAGCCTCGCCGTTCCGGTGGGCTTTTCAACTTCAAGGAATGGGGAATGATCGAATGGTTCATTCTTACCTTCATCCTTGGCGCGATCTTCGTTTCGGTTCAGGCCTACGAATACGCTGTCCTCGTTAGCGAGGGCGTGGCATTCGACTCGAACTCCTACGCTTCGGCCTTCTACATTACGACCGGCTTCCACGGCATTCACGTCGCTGGTGGTCTGATTGCATTCTTGCTGATCATTGGTCGTGCGATGCTGGCTAAGAAGTTTGGTCACTTCGAAGCAACCGGCTCCATCGTTGTGTCCTACTACTGGCACTTCGTTGACGTTGTTTGGATCGCCCTGTTCGCGATCATCTACTTCTTGAAGTAGCAACTTAAATTCATTAGTTGCCTCAACAAGAAGTACGGCAACACCACACCAAAGAAACTAAGTGAGGAACCAGCAAGTGAAGGCTCTTTCGAAAAAGCGCCGCCACCCGCTCGCCGCTGTGGCCCTGCTTCTGTTCGGATTGCTGATTACCGGCAGTCTCTACACTGCAGCCGGTAACATCAGCGAAGCGAAGGCAGCTGAGACCACTTCTGCATCGCAGGCCGATGTAGAAGAAGGTCAGAAGCTTTTCGTCGCCAACTGCGCTACTTGCCACGGCATGAATGCCGAAGGCTCTGACTCCGGTCCATCGCTGATCGGCGTTGGCGCGGCTTCTGTTGACTTCCAGGTCGGCACCGGCCGTATGCCGATGCAGATGCAGGGCCCGCAGGCCCAGGTCAAGCCAGTACAGTTCGACGACGAGCAGATCTCCCAGCTGGCAGCGTATGTTGCAAGCCTGGGTGCAGGCCCAGCGATCCCTGATGAGGAATACTTGGATACCACCCAGGGCGACGCCGCCCACGGTGGCACCGTCTTCCGTGTGAACTGCGCAATGTGCCACAACGCGGCTGCTGCCGGTGGCGCGTTGACCCGCGGCAAGTTCGCACCAACCCTTACCGGTGTATCCGAGAAGCACATCTACGAAGCGATGGCTACCGGCCCACAGAACATGCCAGTGTTCAACGACTCGAACATCACCCCAGAA
The DNA here is from genome assembly GCF_053543575.1 of Glutamicibacter sp. AGC84. Classification (NCBI taxonomy): domain Bacteria; kingdom Bacillati; phylum Actinomycetota; class Actinomycetes; order Micrococcales; family Micrococcaceae; genus Glutamicibacter; species Glutamicibacter sp. AGC84. Next base: position 249,957 of record NZ_JBLVOC010000006.1, on the reverse strand, counting down.
GAGAAGCGTGACGTTATCACCTTCCTGAAGACCATTGAAGCAAATGGTTCCGCTGGCGGTGCAGCCCTGGGCTCCCTGGGTCCAGTTGCTGAAGGCCTGTTCACCTGGACCGCAGGTCTGGGTATCATCATTGCCTTCACCATTTGGTTGACCTCGCGTCCTTCCTAAGGCAAACCCGCGGCCTCGGCCGTAACCATCACTACGTACATAAATTCCTAACAGAAGGATGAGAGAGAAACATGGGCGACCATAGTCACGGCAGTCCCGAAAACTCGGGCACCGTTGCTAAGGCTGACGATGTAGCTCAGGATCGATTCCCAGATCCGGGCTTACCACCCCATCGTCCGCGTCTCGCAGACCGCGATCCGCGCGCAGCCAAGCGACATGAGCGTCAAGTAGCGCTCCTATTTACCATCTCCATCATCGGCACGCTCTTCTTCTTCGTGGCCTACTTCGTCCTGGGCCACCTGGGCGAGATGACCTTCGCTGAACTGCGTGTGCAGAACGCTGCACTGGGACTGGGCACCGCTTTCGCGATGCTCGGTATCGGTGTGGGTATTGTTCACTGGGCCAAGACCCTGATGCCGGATCACGAGCTCATGGAAATGCGCCACGAGATCCGCTCGGAAGAAGATCGCCAGGATGCCGTCGAAATCATCGATACCGTGCTCGAAGAGTCCGGCATCAAGCGTCGTCCGCTGATCCGCAATACCCTGATCGGTGCCATCGCCTTGGCGCCAATCCCAGCAATCTTCATGTTCCGCGACCTGGATCGCACCGGTAACACCGCGAACGAGATGATTGATTCCCTGCGCCACACCATGTGGGACAAGGGCATCCGTCTGACCCGCGACCCATCCGGTACCCCGATCAAGGCTTCGGATGTGCAGATCGGTTCCGCATTCCACGTGATCCCAGAAGGCCTCAACGAGACCGAGCACCCGCTGAACGAAAAGGCCAAGGCCGTCGTTCTGCTGATGCGCATGGATCCATCGGAAATGCAGATCTCCGAGGGACGCGAAACCTGGAACGTCGACGGCATCGTCGCATACTCCAAGATTTGCACCCACGTGGGTTGCCCGATTGCTCTGTACGAGCAGCACACCCACCACTTGCTGTGCCCTTGCCACCAGTCGACCTTCGACCTGACGCAGGAATGCAAGGTCATCTTCGGCCCAGCTGGCCACGCACTGCCACAGCTGCCAATTACCGTGGACTCCGAGGGCTACCTGGTAGCTCAGAGCGACTTCCACGAACCAGTTGGCCCGTCCTACTGGGAGCGTGGTTAATCATGACGACGACTAACGAATACCAGGCATCGACCGCTACCGGCCGCATCGCCAACTTCGTGGATTCCCGCGTCGGCGCTTCGGGCATGGTCAAGGAATTCGGTCGCAAGATCTTCCCGGACCACTGGTCGTTCATGTTCGGCGAAGTGGCAATGTACACCTTCGTACTGCTGCTGCTCTCGGGCACCTTCCTGACCTTCTTCTTCGATCCGTCGATGGCTCACGTCATCTACAACGGCTCGTACGTACCGATGAAGGGTATCGGCATGTCGACGGCTATGGCCTCGACCATGGATATCTCCTTCGACGTGCGCGGCGGCCTGTTCATGCGACAGGTACACCACTGGTCGGCCCTGCTGTTCGTCGCTTCCCTGTCCGTGCACATGCTGCGCGTATTCTTCACCGGCGCATTCCGTCGCCCACGTGAACTGAACTGGGTTGTCGGCGGCGTGCTGCTGATCATGGGTCTTGCTGCCGGCTTCACCGGCTACTCCCTGCCAGATGATCTGCTGTCCGGTAACGGCCTGCGCATTATCGATGGCGTCATGAAGGCACTGCCGATCGTCGGCACCTACCTGTCGATGTTCTTCTTCGGCGGCGAGTTCCCTGGCGATACCGTGATTCCGCGACTGTACTCGTTGCACATCATGATTGTTCCTGCGGTCATCATCTTGCTGATCGTTGTGCACCTGTTCATGGTCGTGACCCACAAGCACACCCAGTACCCTGGCCCAGGCCGCACCAACGACAACGTTGTTGGCTTCCCGGTTGGTCCGGTATACGCAGCCAAGGCCGGTGGATTCTTCTTCATCGTCTTCGGCATCGTGGCTTTCATTGCTGGCCTGTTCCAGATCAACCCGGTATGGAACTACGGTCCATATGACCCATCCCCTGTTTCGGCTGGTACCCAGCCGGACTGGTACATCGGTTTCGTCGATGGCGCGCTGCGCTTGATGCCAGGTTACCTGGGCAACTTCAGCTTCGAATGGATCATTCCATTCCCATGGGGCGATAACACCCTGGTGATGTCGGTACTGCTGCCAGCACTGGTTCCTGCAGGCGCACTGTTCGCAGTGATGTTCGCATGGCCGTGGATCGAACGCTGGATCACCAAGGACAACCGCGAGCACCACCTGCTCGACCGTCCACGCAATGCTCCATTCCGTACCGCAGTGGGCGCTGCCGGCGTAGTCTTCTACTGCGTCATGTGGGCTGCTGCTTCCTCGGACTTGATCGCGACCCACTTCCACGTGTCGCTGAACGATGTCACCTACTGGCTGCGTACGCTGTTCTTCCTGGGCCCAATCTTCGCCTTCTGGTTGACCCGCCGTATCTGCCTGTCGCTGCAGCGCAAGGATCGCGAGATCGTCCTGCACGGCCGCGAAGCTGGCATCATCCAGATGTCGCCTGAGGGCGGCTTCTCGGAGAAGCACGAGGAAGTCGACGTCTACAAGCGTTACCTGCTGACCAACTACGTTGATCGCCAGTACATCCCGGCTCAGCCTGACGCAGCAGGACACGTCTCCGGTTCGGAGAAGCGTCGTGCAGCAATCTCGAAGTTCTTCTTCGAAGATCGCGTCGCCCCGGTAACCCCATCGGAGCTGGAAGCTGCTCATGCAGCCCACGGCCACCATGAGGTTGAGGGTGACACGCAGGACTCGATCGCCAAGTAATAGCGACCTGAGTTAGTCACAAAAGGAGGGACACACCGCAAGGTGTGTCCCTCCTTTCGTTAACCCGGCTTTCCCAAGGGTCCCAGTGAGCCTAGCGCCGGTGAGCGCTCCGAAGACGCATGGTTGACGCCCATCGAGATTCCAGTGGCTTAGAACGGCATCTGGCACTGCCGGGTGCTCAGGGTGGAAAGTCCGATCCTGCTCCCCCAGCCGCGTATCGAGCTGCGCTCCCCAGTGCGGAGAAGAAATGGCCATCGTGTTCGGCAAGGCAGTCAGAAATGCCGTTCGGGGCTGAATGCTACTGCCGGCCTGCAGTGCAGCCATTCCGGATTGGCTGGAATCGAATGCGGCACGCCAATGCCAGTTGCGACAGGCGCAGCTGCCCGGAATCGTCCCGGGCCGAACCGGAACGGAGAGCTGCACAGTGCATTCGTCTTTCCAGCGAAGGCCCTCCAGGCTGAGGACGAGCTCAGTTTCGCAATCACGTTCGCCAAGACTTCGGATGCAGCAGTTTCGACTCCCGTTTTGGCGCTCGGCATGGCCGAGCCGATGGCCGGGGCGTTCTTCCAATGCTGCTCCCCTGCCAGAAAGAATGCCCGGCAGGCACCATGCCCTCCAGTCCTGCTTCAGAATCGTTTGAATTGGATGACGGAATAACTCTGGACGCATCGACCGGATGGCAGAATCTCGCTGCAAACAGGACTGTGTGATCAAGGGATATATTGGATCTTCGCTACGGCCTATCGCACCAGTGTGGCTGGTTTCCCACTGGACAGGGCGGCTGGAGTGTCCACTTTTCAACTTCCGTCGACATTCCATGTCATGCTGCCTTGAAGCGGCTCTGAGCTTGGGCCGAGGTCTTCTTCCGTGTGCCGGAGACCTGCTTGCTCCTGCTATAGCTCCATACCGGCGGACCAGGCTGCGGGAGTGCTTATTCAGTAGTTGATGCCCGGAACCATTTTGAACGGCAGATATGGCATCCCTGGGCATGGTTGACAGGTTTGCCTGGTACTGGCCCGTTGAAATCGAAGCAGCTGGCCGCCTGGCCAGGCTAGGCCTAGAAAGTATCGGTGTAGCGAGGCGTGCGTGTGCCCACTCGCTGCAACGGCACGAAGAGCTTGTAGCGGTCTGAGCGGTAGAGCGAGACCGAGTAGTCGGCTAGCCGATCGCCGATGTAGGCATACCGGGTGATCTGCAGGAGCGGGAAGCCTGGTTCTACGCCCAAAAGCACGGCTTGCCGCTTGCTCGCCGCAGTGCTTTCCACCTGGTCCTCACCCCATTCGAGCAAGATGCCATAGCGCTCGTGCAATGCCTGATAGAGCTTTGACGGCGGCTCGCCATCCACAAAGCCAGGCACGAGATCGGCAGGCATATAGTTCTCGTCCAGGCTCATGGGGGTGCCATCGGCCAGCAGCAGGCGTTTGAACTGGACGACTGCAGTACCCTCCTCCACCATCAGCTGCGAGGCCAAGGTGGCGCTGGCTTTGATCTCCGCGAATTCGAGTACATGGGCATCGGGAACCATGCCACGGCGCATCATATCTTCGGAGTAGGAATGCAGGCGGACACGAAGGTCCAATTTTTCGGGCACGACGAACGTGCCGATTCCCACCACGCGTTTAAGCACTTGTTCATCCACCAAGGCATCGATGGCTTGGCGGATGGTCTTGCGGGCCACGCCGAAGTGCTCTGCCAGCACGCGTTCGGGCGGAAGCTTGTAGCCGGGTTTGCAGGCCTCGCGCGCATGGGTCTTGAGAATCTCTCGGATTTGCCGGTACTTGCTTTGCCGGCTGGCCGGATCAAGGTGCGCCTGGACATGTGGCTGCGGTGCGTGGCGCATGCTGCTTCTCCTTGATCCAAATATCCTGACGGCCTATCGCCATCGAGGAACCCCTATTAAAAGACTAACGGGACGACAAGCAAAATTGCTTGTCGTCCCGTTAGGGTTACTTCCTAGTGAGCGTGATCGCCACGGCTGTATTCGTACACCCAGCCGGTCACGCCAACGACGGCCAAACCGGCGCCGATGAAGAAGACCCACCAGCCCACAGCGAGGCCAAGGAAGCCAATCGCTGCAGCCGAAGCCAGGACCAATGGCCACCAGCTCCATGGGGAGAACATTCCGATATCGCCGGCGTTCTCGTGGATTTCGCCATCCACGCGGTCCTCGGGCCTGTTGCCAACGCGCTTAGCGGTGAATAGCAAGTAGCCACCTACCATCGCGGACAATCCGACCAGCATCAGCAATGCCAGGAATCCGACCCATTCGCTCCAGTTGGTCATGTAACCGTAGACAATCGCTACTGGGGTGAAGAAGAAGACGCCACCCAGGAAAATCCAGGATTCAACTTTCATCGTTACACGTCCTTCTGGTCAGCCGAGCCGAAGATCTTCGCAACCGGAGTTTCGGGGGTTACCCGTCCACTCAGTTCCGGGTGGTGCAGATCCAGTGCCGGACGCTCGGAACGGATGCGAGGGATCGAGTGGAAGTTGTGTCGTGGTGGAGGGCAAGAAGTTGCCCATTCCAGCGACGCGCCGAAGCCCCATGGATCATCAACTTCGACCTTCTTGGCGTTTCGGTGGGTTACCCACACGTTCCAGAAGAATGGAATCATCGACGCACCCAGAATGAATGCGAAGACGGTCGAAACCTGGTTCATGGTGGTGAAGCCATCTTCAGGCATGTAGTCGGCGTAGCGACGTGGCATGCCCATAACGCCCAGCCAGTGCTGGATCAGGAAGGTGCCGTGGAAGCCGATGAACAGCAACCAGAAGTGAATCTTGCCAAGACGCTCGTTGAGCATCTTGCCGGTCCACTTCGGCCACCAGAAGTAGAAGCCAGCGAACATCGCGAACACAACGGTACCGAAGACTACGTAGTGGAAGTGAGCCACAACGAAGTAGGTATCCGATACGTGGAAGTCCAGCGACGGAGCCGACAGGATAATACCGGTCAGACCGCCGAACAGGAAGGTGATCATGAAGCCCATGCTCCAGAGCATTGGGGTTTCGAAGGTGATCGAGCCGCGCCACAGGGTTCCGATCCAGTTGAAGAACTTCACACCGGTTGGAACTGCGATCAGCATGGTCATGAAGCCGAAGAACGGCAACATTACCGAGCCAGTGACGTACATGTGGTGTGCCCACACGGAAACCGACAGTGCAGCGATCGAGATGGTCGCGAAGACCAGGCCCTTGTAGCCGAAGATCGGCTTGCGGGAGAACACGGGGAAGATCTCGGAGACGATGCCGAAGAACGGCAAAGCAATGATGTAGACCTCAGGGTGCCCGAAGAACCAGAACAGGTGCTGCCACAGTACGGCACCGCCATTCTCTGGATCGAAGATGTGGGCACCGAAGCGGCGGTCTGCACCCAGTGCGAACAGCGCAGCTGCCAGTGGCGGGAAAGCCATCAGGACCAGCAACGAGGTGATCAGGGTGTTCCACGAGAAGATCGACATGCGCCACATGGTCATGCCAGGTGCACGCAGGCAGATGATCGTGGTGATGAAGTTGACGGCGCCAAGGATGGTACCGAAGCCCGACAGTGCAAGGCCGAAGACCCAGAGGTCTCCGCCGATTCCTGGCGAGAAGGTGGTGTTCGACAGCGGAGCGTAAGCGAACCAACCGAAGCTAGCTGCACCCTGTGGGGTGAGGTAGCCGGCCAGTGCGATCAGCGAGCCCAGCGAGAAGAACCAGAAAGCCAATGCATTCAGACGTGGGAAGGCCACATCCGGGGAACCGATCTGCAGGGGCATCATGACGTTGGCGAAACCTGCGAACAGCGGGGTCGCGAACATCAAGAGCATGACGGTGCCGTGCATAGTGAACAGCTGGTTGTACTGTTCCTTGGTCTGCAGGATCTGCATGCCTGGTTCGAACAGCTCTGCACGAATCAGCAGCGCCATAACGCCACCGACACAGAACAGGATGAACGAGCTGATCAGGTACATGTACCCGATCTTCTTGTGGTCGGTCGAAGTAATGTAGTCGACGAACAGACGACCCTTGGACTTCGGCACTACGGCTGGAGCAATCGACTTCACGTCGTCAGTTGCATATTCAAACGTTGTCATGATTACTCTCCTTCCCCGTGCTCTACTACGACGCCGTTAACAACATCTGGCTTACGGTCGTACTCTTCACCAATGTGTCCATCTTCCATCTTTGCCAGCTGAGCCTTGAACTCGGACTCATTGACAACCTCGACGTTGAAGAGCATCTCGGAGTGGTACTCGCCGCAAAGCTCGGCGCACTTTCCGTCGTAGCTGCCTTCAACCTGTGGAGTCAGGTAGATGTAGTTGGTCTTGCCTGGGATCATGTCCAGCTTCTGCAAGAAGGCTGGTACCCAGAAGGAGTGGATGACATCGCGGCTATTCAGCTCAAGGGTTACCGACTTGCCCGCTGGCAGGTACAAGGTTGGCAGTTCTTCGCGAACGCCTTCCGAGCCATCGGTGTTCAGGTGAGCCTGTTCGCCGGCGTAATACTTCTCGGTGCCCTGGTAGCTGTAGTTGAAGTCCCACGACCATTGCTTGGCTCGGACATCGACTACGACCTCAGAATCAACAGGGGCGTTGATTTGCTTTTCCAGGGTGTTGTTGAAGCTAAAGAAGACTAGAACAAGGACCAAAGGAATGGCCGTGTAGAAGATCTCCAATGGCAGGTTGTAGCTCAGCTGACGCGGGTAACCCGTATCGTTCTTGCGGCGGCGGTAGGCGATGACGCACCAGAGCATCAATCCCCAGGTCAATACGCCGACGACAATAACAGCGATCCACGAGTTAACCCAGAAATCCTGGATTGCCCCGGTGTGGTTGGTGGTGTCGCGCTCCACGTTTGGGAGCCAACCGCGTTTTGCCTCCGCTGTACATCCCGTCAACAGCAATGCGCCAGTGCCGACTAAAGCCAGTACTTTGGCTTTAGCGGACCCGCGACTGCCGGTTCGGTCTTGCGAACTCACAGACGGCCCTTCCTCTTTGTTGGTGCAGAATGTGGTCTTCATAAGTCACCTCGTGGTTTAAACGAGTTGCACGGTGAGGTGGCTCACGAAGGGAAACATAGTTTTACTACTTAATGTAGAGCTTACCCTCTTTGGGGTCAGAATGCCGAAAAACGCCGCTGTGCTAACGAGAAATTTCTTCAACGTTTGAACAGCGGCGTTTGTTCCCTACGGCCTAGTGGAAGGAATCTCCACAGGCGCAGGAACCCGATGCGGCCGGGTTGTCGATGGTGAAGCCCTGCTTCGAGATGGTGTCCTCGAAATCAATGGACGCGCCAGCGAGGTACGGGACGCTCATCTTGTCAACGATGACCTCAACGCCATCGAAGTTGCGTACCGCGTCGCCGTCGAGCATGCGCTCATCGAAGTAAAGCTGGTAGATAAGGCCCGAGCAGCCACCTGGCTGCACGGCGATGCGGAGACGAAGATCATCCCGGCCTTCCTGTTCCAGAAGCGAGCGAACCTTGTCCGCCGCCACGTCGGAAATCTCTACCTCATGGGTAGGCACCTCGGTTGGATCGCCCTTGGTCTGGTCAACAGATGCAGTCATGATTTTCCTCCCATACTGCTCGATGCGGCACCAAGCTCCAGATTTTTTACTGGAACCGGCACCTCTGTTCTTGCTTCTATCCTACGTCGCTACGCTGAAGAATTCTTCCCCTGCGTCTCTCCGTATGACACGGTTCATAGTCCCTTGGCGTTGATCCTCGCCAGCATGAGGGCTTCAGCCTCAATTGCGTGCTGGAAGTCGCCTAGATGCAGCGACTCGTTGGCCGAGTGCGCACGCGAATCGGGATCCTCGACACCGGTCACCAGGATCTGCGCCTTCGGGAAAACTTCCAGCAAATCTGCGATGAATGGAATTGATCCACCCAGGCCCATATTCACTGGTACAACGCCCCAAGCTTGTTCAAGCGCCCAGCGCGCAGTGTCATTTGCCGAAGCGTCCAGGTTCGCCTTGTAGGCGTTGCCTGCTTCGGTGGCGACAAATTCAACCTCGGCGCCGCGAAGATCAACGCTTTTGACGTGTGCTTCAAGGGCCTTGAGCGCATCTGCAGGATTCTGCCCTGGGGCCAGGCGCATCGATACCTTGAAACGCGTTGCCGGCAGCAAGGTATTCGACGAGTGGTCGACACTCGGGATATCCATACCAATCACGCTCAGTGCTGGTTTATTCCACAAGCGGTCGGTGATCTTGCCGGTGCCGGCAAGCTGGAAGGATTCCAGAACGCCGGAGTCCCTGCGGAATTCGGCTTCGTCGAAGTCGACTTCAGCGATGTCGTTGGCAACCAGGCCGGCAACGGCAACAGAACCGTCTTCGTTGTGGAAGCTGGAGATCAACTTGGCGGCGAGGATCGGGCCATCGAGAACTGGTCCGCCAAACATGCCCGAGTGAACTGCATGGTTCAACGAGCGGACGGTGATCTCCGCTGCGCACATGCCGCGCAGCGAGCTGGTCAGTGCTGGGGTTCCAACCGACCAGTTGGACGAGTCGGCAACTACGATCACATCTGCTGCCAACTTGTCCTGATGGGCTTCGAGGAAGTTGCGGAATGATGGGGATCCTGCTTCCTCCTCCCCCTCGAAGAAGTAGGTTACGCCGACGCCGAAATCGCCAATGAGGTCAAGCACGGCGCGCATCGCCGCGATGTGGACCATGATGCCGGCCTTGTCGTCAGCGGCACCGCGGCCGAACAGCCGGTCCCCTACCTTCGTGGCTTCGAATACCGGGGTGTTCCAGTCCGCCTCGTTGCCGGGAGGCTGGACGTCGTGGTGTGCGTACAGCAGCACGGTTGGCTTTCCGGGTGCCGCCTTGCGCTGGGCTACCACGGCAGGTGCGCCCATAGCGCCGTTCTGCGCAGGCTCGCGCAGGATTTCCACGGTCTCCATCCCGGCCGACTTGGCCAATTCGGCCACTGCCGCAGCCGATTTTTCCAGGTTCTGCGGGTCGAAGGATTCCCATGCGATGCTCGGGATCGCGACCAGGGAAGTGAGCTCTTCGAGGATCTTCTCGAAGTTCGTTTCGATGTGGCTTTTTAGCGCGGCAATATCGACGCCGCTTGCAACAGCGTCGAAGGTAGTATTTTCGGTCATGTCTTCAGCCTAGCAATTCCTCGCGTATCGAATGTCACGCCGATAACTATTTCCGGCTAGAATAGAGGGGTGTTTGGACGTAAGAAGGATGAACCTCAATCCCCCGTAAATGTGGAGTCTGCCCAGCAGGCCCCGGAAACAACCGACGGCCGCAAGACTGGTCCAACGCCCAAGCGCAATGCGCAGCAGGCGAACCGTCAGCGCCCGTTGGTTCCTACCGATCGCAAGGCCGCTAAGGAAGCCCAGCGTCAACAGCGTGTTGAAGCGCAGAATCGTTTGCGCTTAGCCAACGAAACTGGCGATGAACGCTACCTGATGCCACGCGACAAGGGTGAGCAGAAGCGCTACACCCGTAACTTCATTGACTCTCGCTGGATGTTCGGCGAGTTCATGATGTTCATCATCCTGGCCTTCTTGGTTGTCTCGCTGGTATTCCAGCGCAACCTGCAGATCCAGATGTTTGTGCAGGCGGCCCTCTGGGTTGTTATCGCACTGATCATCATCGAAGCAATTGTGACGACCATCCTCTTGAAGAAGCGCCTGGTCGCCAAGTTCGGCCACATGGAAAAGGGCGTACGCATGTACGCGGCAATGCGTGGAATGCAGTTCCGCAAATTGCGCCTGCCAAAGCCACAGGTCAAGCGCGGCGCAAATATCGACTAGTCGATACCGCTAGACCGCAAAGGGGCAAGCTCGCTGAGCTTGCCCCTTTCTAGTTAATTGCTTAATTGAATAACAATGTTCAAAGTTTGTGGATCCAAGTACAAGATGAAGCAAATTCGGCGATTGGAATATCGTTGCCGCGACGCATTTCTGCCAATCACTGTCCGTGCTCGCAGCATGCGGCCTTGTTGGCCCCGATACAAGGATTCATCCCGGTCGGCATCCGTTATTGCGACTTTCTCCCCTAGCGCGGCTGACCTTGCCTAGTCCCCTGATGCAAGTCGCGTTCAAAGCTGTTGCAGGCAGAACGTACGCAGAAGGTGGACCCAGTTAACGCGAAATGGCTCCGATTCTTTGCGAATCGGAGCCATTCCGGAGGATTTGGGAAATTCCACTCCAAAGAACTAGAGCATGCGCTCCAGGTCCTTATTGATCGAACGTGCCCAGAACGGACCCTCGTAGAGGAATGCGGTGTAACCCTGTACCAGGTCCGCGCCTGCGTCCAGGCGTTCCTTCACATCCGCGGCATCTTCCACGCCGCCGACGGCGATCAGAGCCATTTCGGCCGGAACGAGTGAACGCAACTGGCGAAGAACTTCAAGTGACCGCTGCTTGAGCGGAGCGCCAGATAGCCCGCCGGCGCCAATCGCTTCAACCTTGGACGCATCGCTGGTCAAGTTCTCGCGACCGATGGTCGTATTGGTGGCAATAATGCCGTCGAGTTCAAGTTCCATGGCCAAGCGTGCAACGTCAGCGACATCCTCATCGCTAAGATCGGGAGCAATCTTGACCAGCAACGGAATATGGCGGCCGGCTACCTTGTCAGCCAACTGGCCGACTTCCGAAAGCAGCGGACGAAGAGAGTCAACGCTCTGGAGCAGGCGCAGACCAGGGGTGTTGGGGCTCGAAACATTGACGACCAGGTAATCTGCGTGGATCGCCAGCTGGCGGGTGGACGCGAGGTAATCCCCTACCGCGTCTTCCAGCTCTACGACCTTGGTCTTGCCGATATTCACGCCGATGACCGGGCGGGTTCCAGCGTAACCAGTCTTGAGCTCTTGGCGAGAACTGGCGACACGGGCAGCGACAGTTTCGGCGCCTTCGTTGTTGAAGCCCATCCGGTTGATTACCGCGCGGTCCTCGACCAAGCGGAAGAGCCGCGGTTGCGGGTTGCCGGACTGGGCCTGTCCGGTGACGGTTCCGATTTCAACATGGCCGAAACCGATGTCGCTCAACGCCAGGATTCCGGTGGCGCCCTTGTCGAAGCCAGCAGCCAATCCGAATGGGGACGGGAAGTCGATGCCCATAACGGTGCGCTTCAGCTTGGGTGCCGGAGCGAAGAACTTGCGAGCTGCCTTAGTGAGCCCTGCGCGTTGCGCAGTCTTGATCGCGTTGAATGCAAAATGGTGAGCCTGCTCAGGATCCATCTTGGTGAACACGTGCTTGAAGACCAGTGGGTATATGCGCATGGAACCATTTTCCCGTGAAGAACACGAAACAGACAACTTGAGATGGGTAGTATTCAAGATATGAAGCACTTCGTTGTTCCAGAAAGCAGCAGTTGGCCAGACTTTATGTCTTCAACTAGGCCGGGGCAATGGGTTGAAGATCCCCTCGGGCCTGATTTTGAGCACCAAACCTTGGATTTCGGCGTCGATGCAGAAGGACCGGCCGTCGCGACCTTGGTCCGCTATTGCCCGGCTGGATTCAGGAATCGGCTCGGACGACGAGCCCAGGGAATTGTTCTGAGCGTGCATGGCTGGAGCGATTATTTTTACAACCGCGATCTGGCAGCTTTCTGGCATCACCATGGATACCATTTCTACGCACTTGATCTGCGCAGGCATGGACGCAGTCTGAGAGCCGAACATGCTTTGCCGGGTTATGTCGATGACTTGGCGGACTTCGATGAGGAGCTCAATGCGAGCTTGGAACTGCTGCGTAATGAGCATCCACAATTACCGGTGGTTGCCCAAGGGCACTCGACGGGCGGCTTGATCCTCAGCTTGTGGCTTGCGCGCCAAGCCCCGGGCATTAAAGCTCTGGTCCTGAATGCTCCATGGCTTGAGTTTCAGGGAACGGCGTTCCTGCGCATTCCTTTTCACGGCCTTATGGAAGCGATCACTCGCACGAATCCGCGCAGGAAGCTCAACGGACCAGAATTCGATCATTACTGGCAATCGCTAAGTACTGATAGCCATGGCCAGTGGGACGTTCATCGGCTATGGCGACCACGGATCGCTTTTCCGAATACCGCGGGATGGCTGAAAACGATATTTGATGGCCATGCCCTAGTTGCGAAGGGGCTGAAACTTCAACAGCCGATCTTCGTCCTCACCTCGGATCGCACCCATATCGGCACGAGCTACTCCCCTGACATGCAGCACTGCGATTCGGTACTCGACGTTCAGCAAACGCGCTTGCGGGCGTTGAAACTAGGCAGTTTCGTTACTTTGTCCGAAATTCCTGGCGCAATGCACGATGTGTTCACCTCCGCTGAGCCCGCCAGATCCGCAGCATATCGAGACCTAAGTCTCTGGTTGCGATTGGTGGGAACAGCGCTGAAAACGTCCTAGGCCTGTGGCTTGTCGATAGCTCCGCCGTAACGGCGATCGCGTTTGGCATATTCTTCTACGGCGGTAAACAGCGTTCGCCGGTCGACATCCGGCCAAAGCTGGTCGAGGAAGACCATCTCTGCGTATGCCGACTGCCACAGCAGGAAGTTGCTTGTGCGTTGCTCGCCACTGGTTCGGAGGAAAAGATCCACATCAGGCAGTTCCGGAGCATGCAGGTATTTGGCGATAGTCTTTTCACCAACCGAGCTAGCGCGAAGCCTGCCGGCTGCAACATCCTGGGCAATCGCGCTGACAGCGTCGCCTAGTTCTGCGCGCCCGCCGTAGTTCACGCACATGGTCAGCTGGCAACCCAGGTTGTCTTTGGTGAGTTCTTCGGCTTCCTTGAGTTCATAGATAACCGATTTCCAGAGCTTGGGTTCTCGACCCGACCAGCGTATGCGGACGCCCCATGAGTTCAACGTATCGCGTTGGCGGCGCAGAACATCACGTGAGAAGCCCATCAGGAAGCGCACTTCCTCAGGGCTGCGCTTCCAGTTCTCGGTTGAGAACGCGTAGACAGAGACGTACTTGACGCCCAGCTCCACGGCTCCGGCCACCACATCAAGCAAAGCTGCTTCGCCTGCACGGTGCCCCTCGGTACGAGGCAATCCCCGCTGGTTCGCCCAACGTCCATTGCCATCCATGACGATAGCTACGTGTTCAGGGATGAGTTCCTGCGGAATGGCGGGCATCTGCGGATGATCCGGATGCGCATAAGGAGCAACGGGGCCTCGGCGGCCGGTGATCTTAGGAAGCTTCTTCAATTTCTCTCCACAAGACGTAGGGAATTCACGGCACGCTCAAGGTGCCACTGCAAGTAGTTGGCCACGATATCTGCTGCTTGCTTGCGCGCTCGAGGTCCTGCTTCTGCCACGGTGGACCAGTCCCCTTCCAGCAGCGCCTGCAGGTATTCAATGGTGACGGGGTGCGGCGATAACGATCCAGACGGGCGGCATTCTGGGCAGACGACCCCGCCAAGCTGGACGTGGAGCGCTTGATGCGGGCCAGGCTTGCCGCAGCGCACGCAGTCGGTAAAGGACGGCGCCCAACCAGCAACCGAGAGGGCCCGCAAGATGTAGGAGTCCAGCACGGCTCCGGAATCGACTCGCTGCTTGGATAACAGGGCGATCGCACCGTGGAAGAGCTGATACTGCTGGAGGGCTGAATCGCTTTCTGTTTCCAGCAGTTTTTCAGCGATCTCCGACATGGCGTTGGCCACCGTGTAGCTCGGGTAATCCATGACCAGCAATTGGCCGTATGGATTTCGAAGTTGTGCCTGGGAGACGATATCGAGGTTGCGGCCCATCACCAGAAGCGCGTCGACTTCCATGAACGGTTCCAGCGTGGCACCCATCCTCGACGAGGTCCGGCGTACGCCTTTCGCCACCGCACGGACAATCCCATTGGGTGTCAGCAGGGTGATGATGCGATCGGCTTCTCCCAGCTTGTGGGTACGCAAGACCAAACCACGGGTGTGGTAGCTCTTGGAGGCGAAACCTGATCTGGACACGGACAATATTCTCCCACTTCAACTCCCAAAGTTCTGAATCCAACGATTCCTATGGGTGTCGATTCGTCCCTGGGCGCGGTAGCTGCAGGAGCAATCCGGCATCTACCGGGCCCGAGGAAAAGGGGTTCAAGGCGTCTCTTGACTTGAATTGAGCGGGAACACCGACAGCGACGCAGTTATCAGGCAGGTCAGTTGCGACCACGGCATTCGCTCCTATATTGCACCGGCTACCTACTTGCACGCCACGCAATACCGTGGCACCGGATCCAATCATGCAGTCGCTGCCGATGACGGTTGTAGCTGGACCGGCAGACCCGGCTGCCGCGATAGTGGCCCCCTGGTAAATCAATGTTCTGGATCCAATTACCGTATTAGGCCCGATAACGACACCAGTGCCGTGATCGATGAGAACGGGACTGCCAATAACAGCAGAGGGATGGATGTCGATTTGCGTCAATGATCGGGCAATGAGCCTGATGATTTTCGACAGACCCCTGGTTGTCTTGCGCTGCCACAGCTGGTGAGTAACCCGATGCATCCAGATCGCGTGCAAGCCCGTTGAAGTAGTTGCTGTGGCCAATAGTCCTTGTGCTGCCGGATCGCCCGCAATGACCGCGCGGATTTCATCCATGAAACGGGGCAAAGCTTTTCCCTTCCCTTGTCGGCGCTTGCTTGCCAGCCGCCCTGGCAGTACCGGGAAGGCAAAACGCCACGGCCAGCGTGGTGAGGCTGGCCGTGGCGTCGAGCTGGCAACAAGGTGGTGCCGCAGACCTACTTGCTGTCGCGGATCGCGCGGTTGACAGCCGAAACTACGGCCTTCAGTGCTGCAATGTTGGTATTGGTGTCCAGGCCAATGCCCCACAGGATGCGATCTCCCACGGCGCATTCGACGAATGCAGCTGCACGGGCGTTGCCGCCTTCGCTCATGGCGTGCTCGGAGTAGTCCAGCACGCGCAGATCCACGCCGTCATCGTTGAGCAGCTTGACCAGCGCGGAGACCGGACCGTTGCCCTGGGCGCTGCGCTCATGGGCCACGCCGTCGATGATCAGCTTGGTATCCAGACGGAAGCTTCCGTCCTCCGCCGAAGCCGCGGTCGCCGAAGCGATCTGGTAGTAGCCCCAGGGGTTCATGCCCGAATCTTCGCTGACCGGCAGGTACTCATCCTGGAAAACGTCCCAGATGCGCTGCGAGGAGATCTCGCCGCCCTCGGTATCGGTCTTGCGCTGGATGACGCCGGAGAACTCGATCTGCGCGCGGCGCGGCAGGTCCAAGTTGTAGTCGTTCTTCAGCAGGTAAGCAACCCCGCCCTTGCCGGACTGCGAGTTCACGCGGATCACGGCCTCGTAGGAACGGCCGATGTCCTTCGGGTCGATCGGCAGGTAAGGAACAGCCCAGACCAGGTCGTTGATGTCCTTGCCTTCAGCCGAAGCCTTGGCTTCCATCGCTTCCAGGCCCTTCTTGATTGCGTCCTGGTGCGAACCGGAGAAGGCAGTGAAGACCAGATCTCCGCCGTACGGGCTGCGTTCAGCCACTGGCAGCTGGTTGCAGTACTCGACGGTGCGGCGGATGTGGTCCATGTCCGAGAAATCGATCTGCGGGTCGATGCCCTGGCCGAACATGTTCATGCCCAAGGTCACCAGGTCGACGTTGCCGGTGCGTTCGCCGTTGCCGAACAGGCAGCCTTCGATGCGGTCGGCGCCGGCCAGGTAGCCCAGTTCTGCCGCGGCCACTCCGGTGCCGCGGTCGTTGTGCGGGTGCAGCGAGAGAATGATCGAGTCGCGGTTGGCCAGGTTGCGGTGCATCCACTCGATGGAGTCGGCGTACACGTTCGGGGTAGCCATTTCCACCGTGGCCGGCAGGTTCAGGATCATCTTGTTTTCCGGGGTCGCTTCCAGCACCTCGGCTACGGCCTCGGAAATGCGCTTGGCGAAGGCCAGCTCGGTCCCGGTGTAGGACTCTGGCGAGTACTCGTAGGTGATCTTGGTGCCGGTCAGCTGCTCTTCGTACTTCTTGCACAACCGGGCGCCCTGGACGGCGATGTCCACGATGCCGTCTTCGTCCTGGCGGAAGACGACTTCGCGCTGCAGGATCGAGGTGGAGTTGTACAGGTGGACAATGGCCTGCTTGGCGCCTTCCAGCGCTTCGTAGGTGCGCTCGATCAGGTGCTCGCGGGACTGAGTGAGCACCTGGATGGTCACGTCATCGGGAATGCCGCGCTCGATCAGCTGGCGGACAAAGTCGAAGTCGGTCTGCGAAGCCGACGGGAAGCCGACCTCGATTTCCTTGAAGCCCATTTCGACCAGCAGGTCGAACATCTTGTGCTTGCGCTCCGGGCTCATCGGATCGATCAGCGCCTGGTTGCCATCTCGCAGGTCGACCGCGCACCAGCGCGGGGCCTTGGTGATGTACTTGTCGGGCCAGGTGCGATCGGGCAGATTGACCTCGATCTGATCCTGGAATGGAACATACTTGTGGATTGGCATGTTCGAAGATTTCTGCATGTTCTGCATTTCTGTGGGTCCCCTAGACAAAATTAGTGCTTAGTTTGTGGGGCCAGACAAGAGCTACTCCGCGACGAGGGGTCGGCCTGTAGACCACTAGCGGTCCTTTGGATCCTCGCAGCGGCTAAGTAGTAGTAGAAGCTCGAAATGCACGAAATGAGCATAGCACCGCGCTTTGGAGGCAAGTGAAACTTATGTCACTTGCGTGTCACATAGTGGACGTTCGCCTTGCGCAAGGCGGCGGACAGGATGCCCAAGCAGGCGAACAATGGGGCTCATGGAGCTAAGCACCAGGGAGGTCCATGGATGGAGGCGATCAGCATCGGCGCTGGAATCCATGGGCTGCGTACCGGTGCTTCTCCCGCGGAAAGGCTGGCCCGGGAGATCCAGAGTGCGGGCCAAGCAGCCGGTTAACCAGCTCGTCCCCCAAAACCGGTCTGGTCTTGAGGGACGAGCTACGCATTTTCCAGCGCTGAGGTGCGCAGCCTAGAAGCCGAGACGTCCAAGCTGCTTCGGGTCGCGCTGCCAATCCTTGGCAACCTTCACATGCAGGTCCAGGTAGACCTTGGTGCCCAGCAGCTTCTCGATGCCCTGGCGGGCGTTGGTGCCGACCTCGCGCAGGCGCGAACCGCCACGGCCAATGATGATGGCCTTCTGGCTGGAGCGCTCAACGAAGAGCGAGACGTGGATGTCGATCAGCGGATTGCTTTCGCTGCGTCCTTCGCGGGGAACCATCTCTTCGACGACGACGGCCAGCGAGTGCGGCAGTTCGTCGCGCACGCCTTCAAGGGCGGCTTCGCGAATCAGCTCGGAAACCATCTTGGCTTCCGGCTCGTCGGTCAGCTCGCCGTCCGGGTACAGCGGCGGGCCCACTGGCAGGTGCTCTGCCAGCACGTTGGCCACCTCGTCGACCTGGAATTCCTTGACAGCCGAGACCGGAACGATTGCGGCGAAGCCGTTCTCGCCGAAGTTCTGGGTACCCATTTCGGCCACCGCAACCAGCTGCTGCGCGAGCTGTTCGCGGTCCACCAGGTCAGCTTTGGTGACCAGGGCGATGATCGGCTTGCGCTGCAGCTGAGCCAGCTGCGTGGCGATGTAGCGGTCGCCCGGGCCGATCTTCTCATTGGCCGGGATGCAGAAGCCGATCGCGTCCACCTCGGAGAGGGTGTCGGCGACCAGGTCATTCAGGCGCTGGCCGAGCAAGGTGCGCGGACGGTGCAGGCCCGGGGTATCGACCAGGATCAACTGCGCATCCTCGCGGTGCACGATACCGCGGATAGTGTGGCGGGTAGTCTGCGGCTTGGCCGAGGTGATGGCCACCTTCTGGCCCACCAGCGCATTGGTCAGGGTCGACTTGCCGGCATTCGGGCGGCCTACGAAAGAGGTGAAGCCGGAGCGGAAGCCCTCAGGCCATCCGCTGGATGCAAGCAGGTTGTGGTTTTCACTCATGTGAGGAATCCTCGTCGTTCTCAATATGGTCGGATGCATCTGTTTCCAGACGCTCTACATGGATTTTGCCGATACGGTTGCGGCGGCCCGCGAGGGCCACCACGGTCAGGCGCAGGCCGTGCACTTCAGCGGTGGAACCGAGTACCGGCACCGATTCCAAGGCCTTGGAGAGCAGGCCGCCGACGGTGTCGACGTCCTCTTCCTCGATGTGCATGTCGAAGTGGTCGGCAATATCGTCAATGGATGCCGCCGCCACGGCGAAAATCGACCCGTCAGGGTTCTGGATCAATTCGGCCCTCGAACGATCATACTCGTCATCGATTTCGCCAACGATTTCCTCAAGCAGGTCTTCCAGGGTCACCAGGCCCGCGGTGCCGCCGTACTCGTCGATGACGATGGCCAGGTGGATGGATTCCTGCTGCAGTTCCTGCATCAGCTCTGCTGCCGACTTCGATTCGGGAACAAAGCGGACCTTTCGCGCCAATTCGGCCAGGGTCCGGGCCTGCTGCAGACCGTGGATCTCGCGGATCAGGTCCTTGAGGTAGATGATGCCCTGGATATCATCGGTGTCCTCGCCGATCAGCGGGATGCGGGAGAAGCCCGAGGCGATGAACAGGTCCATGGCGCTGTGGAAGGAATGATCCGCATCCAGCACCACCATGTCGGTGCGCGGCACCATCACCGAACGAACGCTGGTCTCCTCCAAGTCGATCACCGAGGAGATCAGTTCGGCCGATTCCTCATCCAGGTCCTCGCCTTCGGAGGCGCGATCCACCAGATCACGCAGTCGTTCCTTGCCCAGGTAGCCGTCGCCATCCACGCCGCCGGGGCTCAGCGCCTTGGCGATGGATGCCAACCACGTGGTGATGGGTCCGAGCACCAGGCGCAGGAAGCGGACCAGGGTGGCGGTGGACTGCACGACGTTCTGGGCGTTGGAACGCCCGTAGCGACGTGGCGACACGCTGACCAGGACGAATCCCAAGGCGGCCATCGCAATAGTGGAGATCATGCCGATCAGCCACACATTCTCGATCCACTGCGAAACGAGCAGGGCTACAGCGACAGCGGAAGCGGTCTCGAACCAGATCCGCCAGAACTTCACTGCCTGGGCGTGGGTTTCTGTTTCATCCAGAATTGCGGACAGCGATTTGGAATTGGACTCGGCGCGCAGGCGTTCAGCAGCGTGCCGGGATAATGCGTAGAAGGCTGAGTCTGCGGCAGTCAGCACGGCCGAGAAGGCCATGAAAACAAGGGCGAGAATCAGCAAAATTATTTCCACGGGGTTATTCCACCGTTTCCTTTGGCGCGGGGCGGCCGGTGTAGCTCTCTAGCAGCTGGCGCTGCAGCGCAAACATCTCTTCCTTTTCTGCTGGCTCCATGTGGTCGAAACCCATGAGGTGCAGCAGGCCGTGGGTGGTCAGCAACAGGATTTCATCGTGGGTGCTGTGGCCCCCGGCCTTGGCCTGCGCTTCGGCGACGGCAGGGCAGATGACGATGTCGCCAAGGATGCCGCTCTCCCCCGGCGCACCGGCAGTTCCTGGGCGCAGCTCATCCATCGGGAAGCTCATCACATCGGTGGGGCCTTCGAGGTCCATCCACTCGACGTGCAGGGCGCTCATGGCATCCTCGTCGATGAAAACGATCGATACTTCGGTTTCCGGATGCAGGAACATTGCCCGCATCACCGATTCTGCCAAGGCGTTGACATCCTTGAGATCGACGTCGTATTCGGTTTCGTTATTTACTTCAATGCTCATTTGCTGCGGCGTCCCCGGTTGTGGTCTTTGCGTCGGGTGTCATCCCAACGGTCGTAAGCAGTAACGATGTCGGCAATCAGACGGTGGCGAACCACATCCGAAGAGTCGAGTCGGCAGATGCTGATGTCGTCGATGCCGTCAAGGACATCGCTGGCCATGCGCAACCCGGAGGTCGCATTGTTGGGCAGATCCACCTGGGTGACATCCCCCGTCACTACCATCTTGGAACCGAATCCCAGGCGGGTCAGGAACATCTTCATCTGTTCACTGGTGGTGTTCTGCGCTTCATCCAGGATCACGAAGGCGTCATTGAGGGTGCGTCCACGCATATAGGCCAGCGGAGCGACCTCAATGGTTCCGGCCTCGAGCAATTGCGGAATGGTTTCCGGATTGATCATGTCGTGCAAGGCATCGTAGAGCGGGCGCAGGTACGGGTCGATCTTCTCGGTCAACGAGCCCGGCAGGAAGCCCAGCTTCTCCCCTGCCTCAACGGCAGGCCGGGTCAGGATGATGCGGTTGACCTGCTTGTCCTGCAAGGCGGCGACGGCCATGGCCATGGCCAGGAAGGTCTTGCCGGTACCGGCTGGGCCAATGCCGAAAGTAATTGTCGAATCCTCTATGGCGTCGACATAGCTCTTCTGGTTCACGGTCTTGGGGCGGATGGAACGTCCGCGCCCCGAGAGGATCTTCAGGCCCAGGACGTCGGTGGGTGCATCCGGATTGCCGGCGCTGAGCATCTTGATGATCTGCTCGATCGTTTCGGCGCTCATGCGCGAGCCGCGAGTGGCCAGCGAACGGGCTTCTTCCGTGACGCGCTGGGCCTTGCGGACTTGCTGCGGTTCACCTACCAGAGCCAGGGATTGGCCGTTGGGGCGGAAGCTCACCTGCGGGTAGGCGCCGGAGAGAATACGCAAGAGCTCGTCATTGGGACCGAGGGTGGCAATCATGAGCTCAGCTGTATCGAAACTGATGGTGAGCGATGCGGATCCGTTCTCCGCTGTCGCCTTATTCTGTTCAACCTGCATGCAGTGCGCGGCGCCCCTTTGCGAGCTTGGTGGTAATCGTGATTTGTCCTGCTTGCCATTCTATCGAGTCGCAGGCCAATCCGGAGAAAATTCAGGTCTCAGCGTAAGCAGTAGAACCTGAAAGTAGTCTTGAATGATGCTAATCGGGGCAAGTGGCGAACATATAGATTTGGTTACGGATTAGTAAGTTGGGCCATTTTTCTGCAGTTAGCCGCTTCTGATATGGCAAGCTTGAGAGCGGTTCCAATACGGCCAGGAGCCGCAACAGCTAAAATCACCACGGATTGGTACGCAGTGCAATCAAGGATCTTGCGGAAGATTCCACGCCGATTCGGCGTTTTGGGAATCACTGCCGCTCTCGTCGTCGCCGCAGGATGCGGTCTGACGAATCGCGAGAGCTCCTATGAGATGCCATCGACCGCCGTGGCTGAATCGCTGAACCTGCCGAACGCCACCGACGCTGGCGAGGATGTCGGCATCGCGGCTAGCCTGCCCATCTACTGGCTGGAAAACACCGATACCGGCGTGTTCCTGTACCGCGAGTACATCGAGGACACCCGCCATCAGGAACCCATCGGCGATGCGATCTGGACGCTGCTCTCAGCCGACCCGATGAAGCCGAAACGCTATACCCATTTGAAGCCCACCGATGAAATCGGGGTTTCAATCAATAATGCGAATGTCATCACCTTGGATCTGCCGGCCAAGGTCTTCAGCGCCAATCTCGACCAGGGCCTGTCGGAGCGCGCCATCCAGCAATTGGTCTTCACCGCTACGGCAGCTGCCGCCAGCGCTGGACTGGTCGTGGGCGAGCTTCCCGCAACGGTCCGCATCCTGGTTGACGGCCAGGCAAATGCCACAGTCTTCGACGGTTTCCGGCTCAAGGATGTCTACGAGCGCGATGCGGCGTTCATTGCACCGATCTGGATCATCGATCCGCAGTTCAACAAGACCTTGGCGGATGGCTCGATCAAGATTAACGGCCGAACCACCCAGTTCGACATCGGCACCTTCTACTCCTTGCAGCGCAAGGACGCCGACGGCAAGCTCACGGTGATGACCGCTCAGAAGCAGGTCAACCCCGGGCAGATCAATGCCGACGGTTCATTCACCCTGACCACCGATCTGCGTGCCGGCTCATACCGCCTGACTTTCTGGGGCGTTGAGACCGAATCGGACCATCTGGTCGGCAAGGTCACCAGCGACTTCCGCGTCGAGTAACGCAGCATCCAGCGCTGCAGCCCCCGCCGGAAGCCCTGGACATGAACCTGGGCGCCCATTGTCCGGGCCAGCTCCTGAACTGGTGGCGGCTGAGCATTCTTGGCCTGCTGGCAGGATTTCCAGTGCCGTTGCCTTGGACAGCGTCGTGATCCGATCGGCTGCCGCATCCGCGTATCCGGCCCGCAGCGACTTCGCGTTCCCCGGTCCGAGGCCTTTTCTCGGCTCGAACCCGTTGCACCGGCCGGAGACGAAATTGCTCCGCAGATCCC
>NZ_JBLVOC010000006.1:208367-226871 GCF_053543575.1 Glutamicibacter sp. AGC84 | reverse complement strand
CCGGGATCTGCGGAGCAATTCACCTGCTAACCGGAATTCTGGAACCTAGATTTCGCCGATCAAATGGCGGATCAAGACCAGGGCCGCGGGGCCCGCGGTCGAGGCACGCAGCACATGCTGGCCCAGCAGGGCTGGTTGGGCGCCGGCATCGACGAAGGACTGCAGCTCCGTTTCGGAGATGCCTCCTTCTGGCCCGACGATCATGATGATCTCCTGGCCGGTCCGCGCATCGGCGAGCCACGACTGCACATGCCGGGCCACCGAGTCCGCGGCCTGCTCGTGCAGAACCAGAACCAGCGCGCCATTTGCGGTATCGGCCGCGATGGCCTTGGCCAGTTCCTTGGAACCCAGCGGGTCCAGCACCTCTGGCTCATAGGCGCGGCGCGACTGCTTCTGCGCCGAGCGCACCTGGGCGCGCCACTTGGCCATGGCCTTGTCGACCTTGGCCGCGTTCCAGCGCACGATCGAGCGGTCGGCCTGCCAGGGGCGTACCGACAGCACGCCCAGTTCCACGCCGGACTCGACAGCTTGCAGGTCGCGATCCCCCTTGGACAGCGCCTGGACCAGGGTGACCGGGTGATCGCTGACCGCTTCCTCGGCACGGCGCAGGACCTTCACGCTCAGCAGGTCCTTGGCGGTGCCGATGACCTCCACAGTCAGGCGCAGCCCCTTGCCATCCAGCAGGTCCAGGTGCTCGCCCGCGGAGACCCGTTTAACGGTGACCGCGTGGTGCGCTTCGGAGCCATCCAGTTCAAGAATGTCCCCGACCGTTGCGTCCCGGCCCTGCTGGGCGTCGATGACGAAGCTGTGGTTGCTCATGCTTAGCGCTGGTTCAGCTTGTCGCGCAGGCGGGAGAACATGCCGCCGCTGTGCTCCACACGGCCGGCCGAGAGTTCTTCGCCACGCAGCTTGGCCAGTTGCTCGAGCAGATCGCGCTGGGCAGCGTCGAGCTTGGTCGGCGTCTCCACCTGCAGGTGCACGATGATGTCCCCGCGCTTGCCTCCGCGCAGGCGCGGCACACCGAAGCCCGGCAGGGTGACGGTGTCGCCATCCTGGGCGCCTGGCTCCACATTGATGGACTGGCCGCCGTCGAAGGTTTCCAGCTTCAGCTCGCAACCCAGTGCGGCGGCGGTCATTGGCAGGCTCATCTTGGCGTGCAGGTCGGTGCCGGCGCGCTCGAAGACCTTATGGCGGCGCACGTCGATCTCGACGAACAGGTTGCCGTTAGGCCCGCCACCCGGGCCGGCTTCGCCCTGTCCGCGCAGCTGGATGCGGGTGCCGGAGTCGACACCTGCAGGAACGTTCAGCGACTTGGACACGTGCTCGCGCACCCGGCCTTCGCCGTTGCACTCCAGGCAGGGGTCCGGGATGGTGGTGCCGAAACCGCGGCAGGCCGCACAGGTTTCCACGGTCATCATCTGGCCCAGGAATGAACGCACTGGACGCTGCACCTGGCCTGCGCCATGGCAGATGTCGCAGGTGACCGGGCTGGTGCCTTCGCGCGTGCACGAACCGTTGCACGTCTTGCAGGTGACAGCGGTTTCCATCTCCAGCGGGTAGACCGTGCCCTTGACCGCGTCTTCCAGGTCGATGGTGATGGTGATCAGCGCGTCGCGGCCCGGCTGGGTGCGTGATGCCGGGCCCTGGGCCTGGCCGCCACCGAAGAACTGCTCGAAGATGTCGCCGAAGCCGCCAAAGCCCTGGCCGCCACCGCCGAAGCCCGGGTGGCCGTTGCCGTTCTCATCGCCGGTGGCGTCGTAGTTGGAGCGCTTGGTCTGGTCGGAAAGGACTTCGTAGGCTCGGGTGACCAGCTTGAACTGTTCTGCAGCGTCATCGCTAGGGTTTACATCCGGGTGCAGCTTACGCGCCAACTTGCGGTAGGCACTCTTGATTTCCTGCGGGGTCGCGTCCTTGGCGACGCCTAGGGTCTCGTAATGCGAGCTCACGTTATTCGCCGTGTCCTTTCCTGAGAATCTTGAAATTCGGTAGTGCCGGGCGGTGCCCAGCGAGGCTAGTTAGCCAAAATCTTCGACAGGTACCGTGCCACCGCACGAACCGAGGCCATGGAGGTTGGATAGTTCATCCGGGTGGGGCCCAGGACCCCGAGCTTGTTGCGCACATCGGTGCCGTAGGTGGTGGCGACCACGGCGGCTTCCGACAGCTGCCCGTAGTGGTGCTCGGTGCCGATGGCCACGGCCACGCCGCGCGAATCGGCTTCCAGCTCGGAGAAGAGCTTGAGCAGCACTACCTGCTCCTCGAGCGCCTCGAGCACCGGGGTTATGCTCAGCGGGAAGTCCCCTTCCACGCGGGCGAGGTTCGCGGTGCCTGCCATGATGATGCGTTGCGCGTTGGCCGCCTGGGCCATTTCTTCCAGCGCACCGATCACCTGGTCCACCAGGGGGTCGGCCTGCTGCGTCGAACTGCGCTCGATGCGGGTGAGCCGGCCGGCAAGTTCGGCAAGCTTCACTCCCCCGAAATTGTTGAGCAGCCACAGCTTCAAGTCATCCAGCTCATCATCGCTGTAGGAACGCTGGACCGGCATCATGCGCTGATCCACCGTGCCATTGGAAGCGATCATCACCATCAGCACCTGGGCCGAGCCCAGTCCGACCAGATCGAGGTTCTTCAACGAAGCGGTGTCGTAGTGCGGCACCTGGATCATTGCTACCTGGTTGGTCAACCGCGCCAGGAGGCGAACGGTGCTCTTGAGCATCTCGTCCAGGTCCGTGGAGCTGTCCAGGATCTTGTTGATGGCGTCGCGTTCAGCCCGCGACAGCGGCTTGAGCTCGCCGATCTCATCGACGAAGCGGCGGTATCCCTTTTCGGTGGGGATCCGTCCGGAGGAAGTATGCGGAGCGACTATGAGCCCCTCTTCTTCCAGCATAGCCATGTCATTGCGGATCGTCGCGGCGCTGACACCGAGGTTGTGCCGGTCAAGGAGCGCTTTGGAACCCACTGGCTCACGGGATTGGACGTAGTCCTCCACGATGGCACGCAGAACGTCTAGGCGTCGCGGCTCTGTCACAACAGCACCTCCTTGGATTCCCTGTGCCCGGCTTTGGCACTCTAACCTGTCAAGTGCCAAGTCTAATACGTTCAGCAGTTGCTAGCATTGGATTTCGAGCGTATTCGATCACAGCGAAAGGCAGTACGTGACTAATTACTCCTGGGGACCACGGGATCTGAGTGCACCGGCACCGAAAAAACTCCGCCAGGTCCCTGTTGAACGTGGCATGATTCTGGAAGATGCCACCTCAGGATGGGTAGGAGAAGTCATCCGTACCGAGAAATCCGGTGGCATGCGCGTGATCGTGCTCGAGGACCGCCACGGCAAGACCCGCTCCTTCCAGGCGGGCTTCGGGTTCTTCCTCGAAGGCGAAGCGGTGCAGATCATTGATCCCGTTGCCAAGGCCGCACCGCCCCAGAAGCTGGTCTCGGCTTCGGGTTCGCGTGCCGTTGCCGGACTGAAGGCCCGGGAAGCCAGGGCAAGCCGCATCTGGGTAGAAGGCAAGCACGACGCTGAGCTGGTTGAAAAAGTTTGGGGCCACGACCTGCGTGTTGAAGGCATCGTCGTTGAACCGCTGCATGGCGTGGACGATCTTGCCGGGGCTATCCGCGACTTCGCCCCCTCCGCGCAGCGCCGCCTGGGAATCCTGGTTGACCACCTGGTTGCCGGAAGCAAGGAATCGCGCATCGTTGCCGAGGCGATGAAGGTCCCCGGTGCAGCGCAAAACGTGCTGATCCTCGGCCACCCGTACGTGGATGTATGGCAGGCGATCAAGCCTGCGACACTGGGCATCAAGGCTTGGCCGGTGATCCCCAAGGGCACCGATTGGAAAACCGGTGTGCTCCGGGCCTTTGGCTGGCCGCACTCCACCGCGGAAGACATCGGCATCGGATGGCAGCGGCTCTTGTCCACGGTGCAGCATTACGGGCAGCTTGAACCGCAGCTCTTGGGCCGGATTGAAGAATTGATCGATTTTCTCACGACCGAAGATTACGGTTTCCTAACGATTGACTAATAGTTGGAGATTAGTCTGCGAATCTCCCCGTGCGCCCAGCCGCGGTCGCTATGATAAGAGGAACCACACTTAGCAAGACAAGGAAAAATAGTGACATCACGCCAGACGAAGCCATCGGAGAATTCCCGCTTCGAAGGTTCCAGGACCTCTGCGCTGCCGCTGACTCCTTCAGAAGATCGCCAGTGGGCAATGATGGCCCACTTCGGTGCCATCTTGGGTTGCGTTCCTTCGGCAATCGTCTTTGCCGTATTCCGGGACCGTGGCCCGTTCACTGCACAGGAATCGAAGGAAGCGTTCAATTTCACGTTCCCGCTGACCATTCTCGCCATCGTATTCAATGTGCTCATGGTCTTGCCGGTGATCGGCTGGCTTTTCGCAGTACTCGCCGTGGCCCTCTGGGTCTTCATGACGGTCTCGGGCGCCCTTGCTGCCATCCAGGCCAACAAGGGACGCCCTTACCGCTACCAATTCAATCTGCGGCTGATGAAGTAGCAGCGGTTTCCCAGTCTTAGAAATCGAGCAGTTCACGCACCACGAGGTCGGCCAGGAGCCGGCCTCGCTGCGTTAACACCAATGTGCCGGCGAACGCGGCCTTGGCATCAATCAGCTCGTCGGCGATCAAGCCGGCGACTTTCTTGCGTCCGGTTTCATCGAGCTCGCTAATCGTCATGCCCGAACCCAGCCGGGTCAACAGCATCGTGCGCTCAAGCTGCACGGCCTCGGCATCCGGGTATTCGCGGCCGTGGCCCGGGGAGATTCCAGCATCGATCCGTTGCTGATACGCGGCTGGATGCTTCACATTCCACCAGCGCAGCCCGCCAACATGGGAATGCGCGCCGGGGCCTGCGCCCCACCAGTCGCCGCCCTGCCAGTAAGCGATGTTGTGCTGGCAGGCATTCGCCGGGGTCTTCGCCCAGTTGCTGACCTCGTACCAGGAGAAACCGGCCGCGGCAAACATGTCGTCGGCCAACTGGTACTTTTCGGCATGGTCGTCATCATCGATGTTCGGTACCTCGCCACGGCGAATCTGGGCCGCCAGCTTGGTGCCTTCCTCGATGATCAGCGCATACGCCGAAATGTGATCAGGTTCGTAGCTCAACGCGGCTTCGATGCTGGTGCGCCAGTCTGCCAGGCTCTCCCCCGGAGTGCCATAAATCAGATCGACACTGACATCCAGGCCGGCCTCGCGCGCCCACGCAACGGCTTGCGGAACGCGCTTCGGATCATGGGTGCGCTCAAGCACCTTGAGCACGTGGGGCACCGCGGACTGCATGCCGAAGGACACGCGGGTGAACCCGCCGTCGGCCAGCTCCTGCAGGCTTTCGCGGGTCACCGAATCCGGGTTGGCCTCCGTGGTGATTTCCGCACCCGGCTTCAGGCCGAAGTCGTCGCGGATCCGGCCGAGCACCGAGACCAGGTCTCCGGCGGGCAGCAGCGTGGGAGTTCCGCCGCCGAAGAAGACAGTTTCAATTTCGCGGTGCGGTTGGCCCGAACGGTCCATCACCTCGCGGGCGAAGCTGATTTCCTTGCTGACGGTGGCAGCGTAGGTTGCTTGGCTGGAACCGGAGCCCAGCTCCGTGGCGGTGTACGTGTTGAAATCGCAGTAGCCGCAACGGACGGTGCAGAACGGAATATGCACATAAAAGGACATGGTCCGCCCCTGTGCCTCATGCGCGCATGAGGCAGGGAGCAGACCATCGGCCGGAGCCGGATCGCCGTCAGGCAGTACTGAAGGCATCTACTTCTTTTTCGGCTCGTCGGTGGACAGTGCGGCAATGAAGGCTTCCTGCGGAACCTCCACGCGGCCGACCATCTTCATGCGCTTCTTGCCTTCCTTCTGCTTTTCCAGCAGCTTGCGCTTGCGGCTGATATCGCCGCCGTAGCACTTGGCAAGAACGTCCTTGCGGATTGCGCGGATGTTCTCACGGGCAATGATGCGCGAACCGATCGCGGCCTGGATTGGAACTTCGAACTGCTGGCGAGGAATCAGCTCACGCAGCTTCGAGGTCATCATGGTCCCGTAGTTGTAGGCCTTGTCGCGGTGCGTAATGGCGCTGAAAGCATCCAC
Organism: Glutamicibacter sp. AGC84; assembly: GCF_053543575.1. Lineage (NCBI taxonomy): Bacteria > Bacillati > Actinomycetota > Actinomycetes > Micrococcales > Micrococcaceae > Glutamicibacter > Glutamicibacter sp. AGC84. Next base: position 220,781 of record NZ_JBLVOC010000006.1, on the reverse strand, counting down.
CTGCTCGCCCTGGAGCAGGATGTCGACCTTGACCAGATCTGCCACCTGCTCGCCGTCGGCCTTCCAGTCCAGCGAAGCATAGCCGCGGGTCTTGGACTTGAGGTGGTCGAAGAAGTCGAACACGATCTCGGCCAGCGGAAGGTGGTAGCGCATTTCGACACGGTCCTCGGAGAGGTAGTCCATGCCGCGCATGGTGCCGCGGCGGGTCTGGCACAGTTCCATGACCGAGCCGATGAATTCGCTGGGCGCCAGGATGGTGGCGGCAACCATTGGCTCGTGGACTTCCAGGATCTTGCCATCCGGGAATTCCGAGGGGTTGGTCACCGTAATCATCTGCTTGTCTTCGCCCATGACCTCGTACACCACGTTCGGCGCCGTGGAAATCAGGTCCAGATTGAATTCGGATTCCAGTCGCTGGCGGGTGATTTCCAGGTGCAGCAGGCCCAGGAAGCCCACACGGAAGCCGAAGCCCAGGGCCACGGAGGTTTCCGGTTCGTAGGTCAGCGCGGCATCGTTGAGCTGCAGCTTATCCAGCGCATCACGCAATACCGGGTAGTCGGTGCCGTCCATCGGGTACAGGCCGGAGAAGACCATTGGCTTGGCCTCTTCGTACCCGCCCAGGGACTCGGTGGCCGGCTTGTGGAAGTTGGTGACGGTATCGCCGACCTTGGACTGGCGCACGTCCTTGACACCGGTGATCAGGTAGCCCACTTCGCCAACGCCCAGGCCCTTGGTGGGCTCGGGGTTCGGCGAGGATACGCCGATTTCCAGCAGTTCGTGGGTGGTGCCGGTGGACATCATCTGGATCTTCTCGCGAGGAGACAGATTGCCATCGACAACTCGAACGTAGGTCACCACGCCACGGTAGGTGTCGTATACGGAGTCGAAGATCATTGCGCGAGCCGGAGCCTTGGCATCGCCGACAGGCGGCGGGAGCTGCTTGATGACCTCATCGAGCAGTGCTTCAACGCCTTCACCGGTCTTGCCAGAAACCTTCAGCACGTCTTCTGGCTCGCAACCGATCAGGTTGGCCAGCTCGGCAGCGTACTTTTCCGGCTGGGCGTTGGGCAGGTCGATCTTATTGAGCACAGGGATGATCGTCAGATCGCCCTCGATAGCCAAATAGAGGTTGGCCAGGGTCTGCGCTTCGATGCCCTGGGCGGCGTCAACTAGCAGGATCGCGCCTTCGCAGGCGGCCAGCGAACGCGAGACTTCGTAGGTGAAGTCGACGTGCCCGGGGGTATCGATCATGTTCAGTGCATAGGGGGTGCCATCTTCGGCTCCCCACGGCATGCGCACAGCCTGGGACTTGATGGTGATGCCGCGTTCGCGCTCGATGTCCATGCGGTCGAGGTACTGTGCCTTCATGTCGCGGGCAGCGACAACGCCGGTCAGTTGCAACATCCGGTCGGCCAGGGTCGACTTACCGTGGTCGATATGGGCAATGATGCAGAAGTTACGGATGAGCGACGGATCGGTCGCGGCAGGCACCGGAGCGGTGCGGGCCAATGGAGACACCTAAACAGACCTCACTAGCTGACTAAAAGACATAGTTGGATTAGCTTCCATTCTGTCATGATTTCCGCGTCTTCTCATATTTCGACAGCCTGAAACTGATAGTTTGTCGTCCATGGCACTGAATCCAGAGAAGATATTTAGCATCGTCATGCGCGCGCTGAAGGAAATCAGCAAGGTCCGCGCAAATTCGGCAAGCAAGCGCCCGGCCAGCAACCGCGGGGCCAGCGGGTCCCCGAGCACTGCCGGAAGCCGCTCTCGTGCCAACTCCATGCAGGATTCTCCAGCGGGTGCCGGCTACCCGGGTGATTACCGTGGGAAGATTCACTACGAGTACAACCCGGCGAAGGACGGCAACGCCGATCCGGGAGAAATTGTCTGGACTTGGGTTCCCTATGAAGAGGATTATTCGCAGGGCAAGGATCGCCCGGTGCTGATCGTCGGCCGTGATAGTGGCTGGCTGCTGGGGTTGATGCTCACCAGCAAGGACAAGAACAACTCGGATCACCGCGACCGCAACTACATGGACATCGGTACCGGGGACTGGGACCGCGAGCGGCGTCCGAGCGAGGTCAAGCTCGATCGCATTATCCGAGTCGGCGAGCAAGCCGTCCGCCGCGAAGGCGCCATCCTGGATCGCGAACGCTTCTCAAATGTGGTGAACGCCCTAAACGAACGCGCCTAAGCACTCGTTGTCAGGCTCCCTTTCTGATAAAGTTAATCTTTGTGTGTTGCGCAGGTTGGGCAACACGCCCCCTTCGGGTCGCCATAGGTGCCCCACACCGCTCAGTCGATGGCCTGAAGGATGAACCCTCTACCGACCGTATAAAACGATAAACGAGAGAGTTTATTAAAGTGGCTAACATCAAGTCCCAGAAGAAGCGTATCCTGACCAACGAGAAGGCACGTCTGCGTAACGTAGCTGTCCGTTCCGAGGTCAAGACCGTGATCCGTAACGTCAACGAGGCAGTAGTCTCCGGTGACAAGGAAAAGGCAACCGAGGCACTGCGCCTGGCTGGCAAGAAGATCGACAAGGCTGTAAGCAAGGGTGTTCTGCACAAGAACAACGCTGCTAACCGCAAGTCGGCTATCGCCAAGAAGGTTAACGCCCTCTAAGCCGAGCTTAGACTTCATCAACTCCCCCGCACTCATCGAGTGCGGGGGTTTTGTTTTGCCCGGAACTGCTCGTCGAAGCTTCCAGGCAGACACGCATCGATGGCTAGCCTTCATTAAAGAGCAGTGGGAGCGCGCACGAGTGCATCGTGCCCGCCCCCACCTGGAACCTCAGCGGCTAGCGACCCGGAGACTTGCCTGCAATGAACATGATGGCGTGTTCCAGCGCGTAGCCCGGTGAACGGCTGCCGCCCTTGACCATGCGGTCGGTATTCGCTATTTCTTCGACGCACAGGGCAAGATCGCTGCGTTTCCAGCCGCGGGCCTGCTGCTGCGCCTGCTGAACTTGCCACGGTGCCATCCCCAACTCGGATGCCAATTCAGCTGCGGGTTCATTCACGCCGGCGACCTTGGCGATCTGGCGGACCTTCATCGCCAAAGTGGCCACAATGGGAATCGGGTCGGTTCCAGTACCCAGCGCATGGCGCAAAGTGCGAAGCGCCATCTGGGCGTTGCCGGAAATTGCGGCATCGGCCACCTTGAACGCAGTTGCTTCAACCCGGCCGCCGTAGTACCTGTCGACCGTATCCTGGTCAATGGTCCCCGTGGTGTCGGCAATCAGCTGGGAGCAGCTCGATCCAAGCTCTGCCAGCGAGTTGCCTACCGCCGCTACGAGGGCTTTGACCGCATCATTGGTAATCCGGCGCTTGGCGGCTTTGAATTCGGACTGGACGAAGTCGATCTTCTCGGAGTCCTTTTTCACCGGTTGGCAATTGACGATCAGGGCACCGGCAGCTTTGATCGCGTCAATCAGCTTCTTGCCGCGCGTACCACCCGAGTAGTGCATGATGAGCACATTCTCGGGAGCCTGGTCTTTCAGGTAGGCCAGGGCGTCCTTGAGGAAGTACTCGTTCATGTGGGCCAGTTCGTGGACCTCGACCAGATTGGCGCTGGAAAACAGCGAAGAGCTGGTGGCCATGAGCAGCTCTCCAGGCTCGTACTTTGCCGCATCAAGACGCGTGTGCTGGATATCGTCCCGCTGGGATGCCTGGGAACGCAGCAATTCGAAGGCGCGCGAAGCGAGGTAATCCTCTGAACCGGTCAACAGGATCAGTGGTTGCGGGCGCAGTTCCCGCCATGAGATACCCGGATTTGCTTGGGCGCGTGCCATCGAACTCCTTAGTGCATCGGTCGATATAACGATCCTACCGAACCGGCGTACCCAGGGAGGTACCCAGAACGCCCTGGCTGGTAAATGTGAGCAGTACGGTACCCGATTGGTCGGTGCGAATCACCGTCGCGCCGACCTGCTGCGCCATCGCCAGGGTCTCGGGGTGCGGATGGCCATAGGAATTATCTTTCCCCGCGGAAACCAGCAGGATCTGCGGACGGATCTGCTCGATGATTTCGGTTCCGCCGTTGCGTGCCCCATGGTGCGAGGCTTTCAGGATCGCTGCATGCCCTTGCGGATGCAGGCGCAGCAGGCGATCCATGGCTTCGGTTTCCATGTCCCCGGCCGTGAAGAGATCGATGGTCCCGGACCCGGTGGAAAAGCTGAACCGGATGACCAGCGACGTATCGTTGGGTTCGGCGTATTTCGCGAAGCGCGCCTCGGGGCCCACGACTTCGAAGCCCACCTCCCCTGCAGCCTGCCGCGTACCTGGCTCCAAGGCGCGTGCACCTGGCCATAGTTCAAGGTCGAACCCGGTCGAGACCAGGCGTTCACCAATCTTTACGTGCGAATTCTCCAGCTCGCCCACGGCCCCGAAATGGTCGCTGTGGGTGTGCGTGATGAAGACCTTGCTCAAGGTGCTGATGCCCAGCCGCTCCAGACACAGCAGCAACCCGCTCTCCGGTGGCCCGGTATCGATCAGCCAGCCCTCTGAATCCCCCAGATTGATGACGAAGGCGTCGCCCTGGCCCACATCGCACATGGCAATGCTCCACTGCGGGGCAATATCTTCCCGGTAGAACAGCGTCGCAGGCAGAACGAGCGCTACGGCGAATACCATGATCGCTCCCAGCACGCTTAGGGACACCTGCCTGACCCGGAGCCTCTCGGTTTCCCGGCCCAGCACCAGCAGGGTGCACAGCACCAGGGACAGCATCACTGCCAAGACGATTCCGGGTAGGCCCTCAGGCCACGGCCGGGCGGCACCGGGGAGCCCGGAAACGAAATGGGCCACCTGGCCAATGGCTTCTGCCGGCAGCCCCGGAACCCAGATCAGCACCGATTCCAGCGCTGGCCACGGCGTGCACAGCAGCAGGCAGGCCATGCCAAGCGCAGTAATCAAAGGCAGCAACGGCGCGACCACGAGGTTCGCGGGCAGCGAGTACAGGCTGAAATCGGAATTCAACGCGATGACCACCGGCAGGCAGGTGAACTGCGCCGCGCAGCAAATGGCCGTCAGCTGCGCGAACCAGGCCGGGAATATGTGGAGAAGAATTTCGGTCAGGGCCGGGGCGAGCATGATGATTCCCAGGGTCGCCAGCATCGACAGGGCGAAGGCCGGTTCGGCACCCAGCGAGCGATCGATGGCCAGCAAGGCTGTTCCGCTCAGGCACAGTATTCCCAGAGAGCCTTGGCCACGGCCCAGCAGCACCGAGATGACCGCAATGCTGCCCATCAGGCTGGCGCGCAGGACACTGGGATCCGGCCCGGCAAACCAGGCGAAGAGCCCGACCACGCCAATCATCAGGATCGCGCTGGGTGCCCGTGGCACCGAAAACAGCCGGAACAGCACCAGCACAATGGCCCCGATCAGGGCAATGTTCGATCCGCTCACCGCGGTCAGGTGGCTCAACCCGCTGGATCTCATCGCCTCGCTCAACGCTTCGTCCTGTCCGGAACGATCGCCATAGAGCATGCCAGGCAGCAGTGCCTGGGCATTGTCCGGCAGGCCGCGCAAGCCCTGGGTGAACCGTTCCTTAAGGTAATCCGCGGCGGTAGGCTCAACCCAGGAGCTCACCTGCGGTTCACTGGCGGCATGCGCCCACCAATCGAAGGCGCCGGCAGCTGCTGCTTCCAAGTCGAGGATGGTCTCGAACTCGCCCGCAGTGGCCGGCACCCCGAAATCAATGGTGAGGAAGACCGGCACCCGGCATGGCACCCATTGGCCGTTGGCCCAGTACCGCTGGATTTCCGCCCGGCCGGCGGCAGCCCCCTGGCCCTGGGCGGTAGCCGGGTCCTCGAAGCGGACCACGGCGCGGCGCTGTTGCTCGCCGGCTCCCGGCAGCTGGCACTGGGGGTCGGTGAAGGCCAGGCTGCTGACGGCCACCACCCCCAAGAGCAGGATAATGGGACCGGTAAACCATGGCGCCGCGTAGGCGCGGTCGTGCCGGGGCCGCAGTAGCAGGAACAGCAGGATAGCCATCAGCGCGGAAAGTGCCCAGAGCAGCCAGGCCGGGAGGGTGAAGTAGGCAGCGGTCCACGCGCCGCCCAGCAGCCACAGGCCGCGGAAATCGGTGTTCACGGGATCACCAGTTCGCTCAGCTGGCCCAGCAGCGCCGGACCGATGCCCGGTACCGCATCCAGCTCTTCCACGGAGCTGAACGGACCGTTCTCGGTGCGGAAGTCGATGATCCGGGCTGCCAATGCCGGCCCGATCCCCGGAAGCTCCTGCAGGGTCTGGGAATCGGCACTGTTGAGCGAAATCTTCCCGCCCGCCGCCGGGCTCGGTGCCGCGGCTGGTTCCGTGGCTGTCTCGGCTCCTGGAAGTACCACCTGCTGGCCGTCGACCAGTTTGGCCGCCAGGTTCACCATCTGCGCACGTGCGCCCTTGGCCAGCCCGCCGGCGGCGTCCACCGCGTCGGCAATCCGCGAATCCACGGGCAGCTGGTAGACGCCGGGCTTCTTCACCGCGCCGACCACGTGGACCGTGACCTCGGGTGCGGCCGGGCTCGGGAACTGGCGGTCCTCCGGCGCCGTAGCGGACGGGTCGGATACCAGCGGAACTGTTTCAAGCTCCTGGGCGACCGGCGGTGGCGCGAGCAGGATGGAGATCGCAATCCAGGCGAGCACCACGATAACCAGCACCAGCACGGCCACGCGCGAGATCGCGAATCTCAGGCGACCGGGACGTGGCGCGTACTTGCTGAAGAAGTCGTGGCGGCCCATGGGCCACAGTCTGGGCTATGGTGCCGGCGGCCGATCCAGGATGGACGCCGACTGTGGATAGCTGGGGGCGACGCACACGGCGATCACGCCCAGGCCGGTATGCGCGGCCAGCACCGCCGGAAGGGACTCGACCACGACCGGCATGGCGCTGAACGGCGCCAGCTCGGTGGCGATTTCCTCGGCCAGTTCCTCGGCGCCGAAATGCATCACCCCCAGCCGCACCTCGCCACTGGCGTCGCGGGCGTCGCGCAGGGCCAGGGCCACCAGCCGTGCAGTGGCGCGCGCGAAGGAGCGGGGCTTTTCCAGGGCGACGATCGAGCCCTCGGCGATCCCGAGGATCGGCTTGAAATTCAGCAAGCTGCCGACCACGGAGGACAGCGCGCTGATCCGGCCGCCGCGGCGCAGCTGCTCAAGGCTTGGCACCGCGAAGTACACGGTGTTGGCGGTGGCCGTGCCGGCGATCTGCTCGAGCATCTCCAGCGGGGCGCCGGCGGCGCGGGCAGCCAGCACATCGGCCACGGCAAATCCCTGGGGCAGGCACACGGTGCGCGAATCGACCACGGTGATTGGTGCGTCAAAGCTGCGGGCCGCCAAGCGGGCCGCCTCCACGGTGCCCGACAGCGCCCCGGACATGTGGATCGAGATGATCGACTCGCAGCCGGCGTCGAGCAGCTGCCGGTAGGCGCTTTCGAACTCGCCTGGCGCCGGGCGCGAGGTTTTCACCGCCTTGCCCATGGCCAGGCCCATCATCAGCGCCTGCAGGTCTTCGCCGTGCACATGGTTGTCCACGATGATCGGGATCGGCACTTCGATGAAGTCCGGATGCGGCCCGAAATGCCCGGGCAGGCAGGACGCCGAATCGGAGACGACCCCGATGCGGGTACGCGAAAGCCCGCGCGGGGCCAGCCACTTGGGCAGCCAGCCCGCGCGCGAGCTTTTCTGGCGTTCAGTCATGAGCCGAGCTTACGGGGCGGGAACCACGTTCACGAGCTTCGGCGCACGCACGATGACCTTCAGCGGCTCCTTGCCATCGAGCATCCGGATCACCGACTCGTGGGCCAGGGCCTGGGCGCGCAGCTGCTCCTCGGTGATGTCCACCGGAACCTCCAGGCGGGCACGGACCTTGCCCTTGATCTGCACGACCGCGGTGATGGTGTCATCGACCAGCAGCGACTCGTCCACTTCAGGCCAGGCGCTGGTGACCACGGAGGGCGCATAGCCCAGCGCTTCCCACATGTCCTCTGCGGTGTACGGGGCGAACATGCTCAGCAGCTGGGCGGTCACCGTGGCGGCCTCGCGCACTGCCGGGTCCGCTGCCCCGGCACCGGAGTCGATGGTCTTGCGGGTCGCGTTGACCAGCTCCATGGTCTTGGCGATGACCACGTTGAACTTGCCCGAATCCAGCAGCGCGGCGGATTCGTGCACGGTGCGGTGGGTGACCTGGCGCAGCGCCTTGTCCCCTGCCGCGTAGTCCACGCCGGCCTCGCTGGTGGTGTCCTGGGCAATGCGCCAGGCGCGGGCCAGGAACTTCTGCGAGCCCGATGGCGAGACATCGGCCCAGTCCACGTCGTCCTCCGGCGGGGAGGCGAAGACCATGGTCAGGCGCACCGCGTCGACGCCGAACTTGTCCAGCTGCTCGCCCAAATCCACGCCGTTGCCCAGCGACTTGCTCATCGCCTTGCCGCCGTTCAGGACCTGGCCCTGGTTCAGCAGCGCGGAGAACGGCTCGGTCGCGTCAATCAAGCCCAGGTCGTGGATGACCTTGGTGAAGAAGCGCGAGTACAGCAGGTGCAGGATCGCATGCTCGACCCCGCCGACGTACTGGCCTACCGGCATCCAGTCGCGCACGGCCTTCGGGTCGAAGGGGCCCTGCGTGTACTGCGGGGAAACGAAGCGCAGGAAGTACCAGGAGGAATCCACGAAGGTGTCCATGGTGTCGGTGTCGCGCTTGGCGGCGCCGCCGCACTGCGGGCAGGCCACGTTGACCCATTCCTCGGCGGCGGCCAGCGGGGAGGTGCCCTTCGGGGCCAGCTGCTCGCCGCGCAGGTTATCGGGCAGGCGCACCGGAAGCTGGTCGTCGGGAACCGGGACCTCGCCGCAGTCGGCGCAGTGGATGATCGGGATCGGGGTGCCCCAGAAGCGCTGGCGGGACAGCAGCCAGTCGCGCAGGCGGAAGTTGATGGTGTGCTTGCCGGTGCCGGCAGCTTCCACGATCTCAATGGCCTTGGCGATCGCCTCGGTCTTCTCCAAACCGGACAGCTGCCCCGAATTGACCAGCTGGCCTTCGCCCGCGGTGGCCGTGCCGGTTTCGTTCGGGTCTTCCAGACCGGTTTCGACGACCACGCGTACTGGCAGGTCAAAGGCCTTGGCGAAGTCCAGGTCGCGCTGGTCGTGCGCAGGCACGGCCATGATCGCTCCGGTGCCGTAGTCGGCCAGCACGTAGTCCGCCGCCCAGATTGGCAGCTTCTCCCCGGAGAGCGGGTTGATCGCGTAGCGGCCGGTGAACACGCCGGTCTTCTCGCGTTCGCTGGACTGGCGCTCGATCTCGGACAGGGCCTTGACCTGCTCCTGGTATTCCTCCAAGGCGGCGCGGTGCTCATCGGTGACCAGTTCGCCAGCCAGCTGCGCGTCGGCGGCGACCACCATGAAGGTAGCACCGTACAAGGTGTCCGGGCGGGTGGTGAAGACCGGGATCTGCAGCGCAGGCTTGTCCTCGTGCGCTTCGATCCCGAAGGTGACCTCGGCGCCTTCGGAACGGCCGATCCAGTTCTTCTGCATCAGCAGCACGCGCTCAGGCCAATGGCCCTTGAGCTGCTCCATGTCCTCAAGCAGGCGGTCGGCGTATTCGGTGATCTTGAAGTACCACTGGTTCAGCGACTTCTTGGTCACCGCAGTGCCGCAACGCTCGCAAGCGCCATTGACGACCTGCTCGTTGGCCAGCACGGTCTGGTCCTTCGGGCACCAGTTCACCGGGTGGTCCTTGCGGTAGGCCAGGCCCTTCTCGTAGAACTTGTTGAACAGCCACTGGGTCCAGCGGTAGTACTCCGGATCCGAGGTGTGCAGGCGGCGATCCCAGTCGGCGGAGATCGCGTAGCGCTTGAAGCTCGCGGCCTGGGTATCGATGTTCTTGTAGGTCCACTCGGCAGGGTGGGCATTGCGCTTGATCGCGGCATTCTCTGCGGGCAGGCCGAAGGAGTCCCAGCCGATCGGGTGCATCACGTCATAGCCGCGCAAGCGCCAGTAGCGCGCGACAACATCGCCCATGGCGAAGGCCTCGGCGTGGCCCATGTGCAGATCGCCCGATGGGTAGGGGAACATGTCCAGCACATAGCGGCGTTCGCGGCTGCCATCATCGGCGGGCTTGAACACCTGTAGTTCGTCCCACACCGGAAGCCACTTGGACTCGATGTCCTTGAAGTCGTAGGTCCTGGGTTCGTTCGTCGATGATGTCACGCTGCTCTTCTCACACGCTTTGCGGAAAAATTTCCGATAGGAAAAACTTGTTCTTGGTTCCAGACACAACAAAAGCCCCCAAATTTCCACTCGGGGGTACGGCCAACGGGCCGCGCTCAGGCTAGGTTGCGCTTCGGATTCATATCGCGATTCTATCGCATATCCCCTGCCCACGCGCGCATCGATGAAGCGCAAGATTGCACACAGCGGCAAACGCGGCGCCACCGCAGTTATCCACATCCCGCAGCTGCCCGCAGGGGCAGGAGCTTCCAGCGCCCGATCATGGAGCCATGAACGCGCCAGCCCTGATCGCCGCATTGCGCACCGCATGCCAGGCCCCGATGCACCTCGGACCGGCCTTGTCCGGTGCCATGGTGCTGCGCCTTGGCTACCTGTGCCTGGCCCTGTATGCCGCGCTGGGCAAGCTGGTGCGCGATGCGGGCGACCCGCGCCTGGTCCTGGCGCATCTGCAGCTCACCGAAAGGTTCGCCCAGCAAGTCCATTGCGAGCAACACGCCGGCGCACTGCATGCCGAGGCCACCGGCGCCCGGGCGCTGGCACTGGACAGCTACGCGGCCCTGCGTTTGCCTGCGGATGACCCCGACGCCATCACCGACGGGCTCTTTGCCGGGGAACCGGGCCTTGCCCCGGGGCGCTGCTGCTACAAGGACACCGCCCAGCTGCTGGCCGCATGGCTGGGCATCAGCTACTTCGAAGCCCAACGGCGCATTGCCGACGCGCACCTGCTCATTGGCCGGCGCACCCCCGATGGCGGCATCTGCGCGCCGCGTTTCGAGCATCTGGCCGAACTCTACGGGCAGGGCGCTGCCAACCGCCGGGCCATCGCTTCCGCCGCGCGGCGCCTTGAACGGCTCGAACCGCAGGACACCATCTTTGACGGCGTGCCCGTGCCGTTGCTGGCCCATGGCACCGATGGCCGCAGCCTGGACCAAGCCGCGGCCCACTCCCTGCGGGAGCTGGGCCCCGCCGCCGCGCAGAAGCAGATCAGCACCTCAATCAGGACCTACAAGGAACTGCACGGCAAGCAGCTGCCTCCCAAGCTCGGCATGTTCATCGGCCCGGTGAAAAACGGCGTGCATTTCTTCTCGCTGCGCACCGATGCCACCGACGCTCAACTGGTTCATTCGGTACTCACGCAGGCCGGCAACCCACGAACCAAGGCCGGCCGGGCCGATCGCGATCCCCAGCAGCAGCGCCCGGCAGGTTCGGGATCCAGCGCCAGCGGCGGCCCGCGAGAGGGCCAGGACTCCCAAGCGGACCAGGAGTCCACGGCAGGCCAGAACGCTGGCAACGGAAGTGGAGCCGCACCCGAGCCGCCGTCGTGGCTGCGCAGCGATCAGCCCATGCCGCCGTGGGCCGAAGAGGAACCAGAAGCTCACGATGGCCAGAACCCGGACGGCGGCCGCACCGCAAAGCAGGCAGAGGCCCAAGGCGAACCGCAAGACGGGGCGCAAGACGAGCCGCACCTGCAGGACTCCCCCGCCGGGCAGCCCGATGTGCATGGTCGCCGGCTCAACGCGTTCATGGCGCTGTTGCGCGCACCATTTGCTGGCGGCGATCGAAAAGTCGTCATCCCGAAGTTCGTGGTCTACCTGTGGCTCGCGGATCTGCAGAACCTGGCGGACGCGCACGGCATGACCGCAAATGGCATCGACATCCCGCCCGGAGAACTCCGGCAGCTGCTCGCCAGGGCGAACATCATCCCGATGGTCCTCGGCGGCAACAGCCAAGTGCTGGATATGGGGCGCAAGATGCGCTACCACAAAGGCCGGATCCGCGAAGCGATCATGGCCCGGGATCGCGGCTGCATCGTGCCCGACTGCACCGCGCCGCCGGATCATGTCGAAACCGACCACTACCAGAAGCCCTGGTCCGAAGGCGGCGAAACCAGTGTCTGGTCCGGGGCGGGAATGTGCACGTCCGATCACCACAAGCGCCATGCCGGACAGCTCGAGGTCGTCGATGTCGATGGGCTGCCGCACGTGGTCATGCCTGCACATGTCGATCCGGAGCAAAAGCCCCGCCGCAATACCTATTGGGACGCCCGGCAAGCCGGCGAGTCCCCCGCGCGCCGCAGACCCGCCGCGCAGGAAACCGCGCGTCCAGGCCAGGAAGACACCCCTGAGGCCGCATCGGGCGATTAAGGCGATTGAGCTGCCCCGCGGGTTAAACCGGCAACGCCCGAACCACCCATC
>NZ_JBLVOC010000006.1:187118-208347 GCF_053543575.1 Glutamicibacter sp. AGC84 | reverse complement strand
GCTCGGAGCCGGCCAAGCCACGGTTGCGCTTAGGCCTTGGTATCTTCGTCGACCCAGTCGAAGGTGCGGGTGACAGCCTTTTTCCACAGGCGCAAGCTGCGCTCACGCGTAGCCTCATCCATGGTTGGCTCCCAGCGCTTGTCCTCGGCCCAATTGTCTTCCAGTTCGCCCAGGTCCTTCCAGAAGCCAACGGCCAGGCCAGCAGCGTAGGCTGCACCCAGTGCGGTGGTCTCGGTGACCTTCGGGCGAACCACTGGCACGCCGAGGATGTCAGCCTGGAACTGCATCAGGGCTTCGTTGGCCACCATGCCGCCGTCGACCTTCAGTTCGGTGAGCGGAACCTCTGCGTCGGCGTTGACCGCATCCAGGACTTCGCGAGTCTGGAATGCGGTGGACTCCAGGGCCGCACGGGCGATGTGGTTCTTGTTCGCATAGCGGGTCAAGCCCACGATCGCGCCACGGGCATCCGAGCGCCAATATGGTGCGAACAATCCGGAGAAGGCCGGAACGATGTACACGCCGCCGTTGTCCTCCACCTTTGCTGCCAGTTCCTCGATCTCCGGAGCGGTAGCGATCATGCCGATATTGTCGCGCAGCCACTGGATCAGCGACCCGGCCACGGCAATGGAACCTTCCAAGGCGTACACCGGTGCGTTTTCGCCCAGCTTGTAGGCCATGGTGGTCAGCAGGCCGTTGGTCGAATTCACGATCTCCGTGCCGGTGTTGAAGATCAGGAAGCAACCGGTGCCGTAGGTGTTCTTCGCGGTACCTGCGGTGAAGGCCGCCTGGCCGAAGGTCGCCGCCTGCTGGTCGCCCAGGATGCCTGCAACGGGCACCTCGCGCAGCAGCTGGTTGGTGTGCACGGAGCCGTAGACCTCCGAAGAAGAGCGGATCTGCGGCATCATCGAGCGCGGCACGCCGAAGTCAGCCAGGATCTTCTCGTCCCAGTCCAGGGTCTTGAGGTCCATGAACAGGGTACGTGATGCGTTGGTCACGTCGGTGACGTGCACGCCGCCGTCCACGCCGCCGGTCAGGTTCCACAGCACCCAGCTGTCGGTGGTGCCGAAGAGCAGGTCGCCTGCTTCGGCACGCTCCCGGGCACCTTCGACATTGTCCAGGATCCACTTGATCTTGGTGCCGGAGAAGTAGGTCGCCAGGGGCAGGCCAACGGTCTGCTTGTAGCGTTCCAGGCCGCCATCGGCTGCCAGTTCGTCGACGATGTCCTGGGTACGGGTGTCCTGCCAGACGATCGCGTTGTAGACGGCTTCGCCGGTGTTCTTATCCCACACCACCGCGGTTTCACGCTGGTTGGTGATGCCGACGACCTCGATGTCGTGGCGGGTCAGGTTGGCCTTGGACAGGGCCTGGCCGATCACTTCGCGCACGTTGCTCCAGATTTCGGCTGGATCGTGCTCGACCCATCCGGCAGCCGGGAAGATCTGCTCGTGTTCCTTCTGGCCTACCGAATGCACCTCACCGGCGTGCGTGAAGACAATTGCGCGGGAGCTGGTCGTGCCTTGGTCAATGGCGATGACGAATTTTTCACTCATGATTCACTGCTCTCTTTCTAGAACATTGGCGCGGCGGCAAGTCCGCCAAGAATACCGCCGATGGCTGGACCAGCCAACGGAACCCACGAGTAGGACCAGTCGGAGGAGCCCTTGCCCTTGATCGGCAGGATGGCGTGGGCAATTCGTGGACCGAGGTCGCGGAACGGGTTGATGGCGTAGCCGGTGGCTCCACCCAGGGACAGGCCGATGGCAACAACCAGCAGGCCGACAGCCAGCGGGCCAAGCTCGTGAGGAGTGTGCCCCAGTCCGGCGATCACGAACACCAGGACGAAGGTGCCGAAGATTTCCGAGACCAGGTTCCAGCCGTAGGAGCGGATGGCCGGTCCGGTGGCGAAGACGCCCAGCTGCGTGCCCGCGTTCTGCGGATCATCCAGGTGCTTCTTGTAGGACAGCCAGGTGCCCACGGCACCCAGGAAGGCGCCAATGAACTGCGCCGCGAAGTAGAGCAGCGTATTGGCCATGGTCTTGGCGACGCCGGGGGCGTACTCGGCAACGTCCGGGTTGACCAGCAGGCCCAGGGTGACTGCCGGGTTCAGGTGGGCTCCGGAGATCCCAGCTATCCAGACGCCGCAATAGACGCCCAGGCCCCAGCCGAAGCTGATGGCTACCCAGCCCGCGGCGCTGCCGAGGGTGCCTTTCAGGGCGACGTTCGCGCAGACGCCGCCGCCCATCAGCAGGAGAATGAAAGTGCCGGCTAATTCGGCGAGAAACACGTGAGTGGACAACGTTGACCTCTTAGTGGTTTCGAGTGCCAGCGGCGCCTTGCCGCCGGCCTGGATGCAGGTTAGACCAGGGTGACTCCGTGGGCTTCTGCGAGTACCGAGAGCGAATGGTCGATCTCGGCTTGGGTCTGGGACTGGTCCCAACCCATCGGCTCTGCAAGGCAATTAGCTGCCTCGATTACCAAATCCTTCGTGACCAGGCCGCGGAAGGCCAGGTTGGTGCGGCGGATGAAGACATCGATCAACCGGCCCACCTGCTCTTGGTTCGCCATGTAGGCCAACTCCTGGCAGGACAGCTCGTTGGTGTGCTCCAGCATGGTTTCGTTGCCGCCGAGGGTCTCCAGCAGGGCATCGGCTCCGGTGCCGTAGCGCTCGAGCAGCACGCGCAAGCGTTCGCGGCCGGCCTTGGACTCGCGCGCGGCATACCAAGCGGCGAGTTCGCCCTCGTTGGCCGGGAAGTTCTTTCCGCCACCGATGGCAACGCCGGCGGTGGACTTCACTTCACGGGCGCCGAGGAATTCCAGGGCCTTGCCGCCGAGGTTCTCGCTCAGTGCGCGGAAGGTGGTCCACTTGCCGCCGATCAGCGAGAGCATGGTGGTCGCGTCGGTCAGGCGGGTTTCCTTGACCTGGTAATCGCGGGATACGAAGCCTGGCGCGGTGTCGTCATGGCTGGGCAGGGGGCGCACGCCGGAGAACTTGTAGACGATCTGTTCCCTGGTGGCCTTGATGCCCGGGAAGACGTGGTGGACCAGCTCGAAGAAGTAGTCGACTTCCTCGTCGGTGCATACCGCTGGCTCGTTCATGTCGTGCTCGAGGTCGGTGGTGCCGACCAGCACGCGGCCGAGCATCGGGTAGATGAGCACGATTCGGCCGTCTTCATGCTCGAAGAAGATTTCGCGGCCTCCGGTAGCGGCGAGCAGTTCCGGGTGATCCAGCACGATGTGCGAACCCTTGGTGCCGCCGGTCCACTTGGTATCGCGGCCCAGGTCCTTGTTGGTCAGATCCACCCACGCGCCAGTGGCGTTGATGATGACATCGGCGTCGAAGTCGAATTCTTCGCCGGAGAGCATATCGCGCAGCTTCGCGGTGCCGCCGTCGACGCCGGCCAGCTCAACGTAGTTGCTGGCGCGGGCCTCGTCGTTGGCGTTCAGGCCTTCACGCAGCACATCCAGGGTCAGCCGCTCGGGGTTGTGCACCGAGGCGTCGAAATAGGTGGCGGTGTACTTGACGTCATCGCGCAGTGCCGGCAGATCCTGGCGGGCAGCCTTGCCTGCCTTGAAGTTATGCCAAGGGGTGTTGCGTCCGCCGATCCCTGCGAACACGTCGTACATGATCAACCCGGCCTTGATCAGCGCCGCCCCGCGTTCGGTTGGCTTGCCCGACTTGTGGGACAGGAAGCGCATCGGTGCGCTGAGGATGCCGGAGAAGGTGGAGAAGATGGGAATGGTGGTCTGCAGCGGCTTCACGTAGTGCGGAGCGATCTCCAGCAGCGAGTTGCGCTCCTGCACCGACTCGTGAACCAGGCGGAACTCGCCGTTCTCCAGATAGCGGATTCCGCCATGGATCATGTGCGAGCTGGCACCCGAAGCGCCCTGGCAGTAATCGCCGCGCTCGATCAGGGCTACATCAATCCCCTGCATGGCAAGGTAGCGGAAGGTCGCTACGCCGTTGATGCCACCGCCAACAACCAGAACCTGCGCCTGCGGACGTTCGCGCAGTTTGGCTAGCTGTTCCCGAATCACGATTTGTGCCCCTTATGTAAATATTGAATGAGTCTGAAGCTAGTCTTGTTACTGAACGGCAAAGCGGTCAAACAAAATGCACAAACGTGCAGAAGTGGTCTGAATCATGATGAAATCCTCGTCCGGGGGCACCTACAAGCGGGCAACGACTGGCACATCTGTGCACAGCACCCCCAAGGCCAAGGATGCGCTGCGCGCCGCCCAGCTGTATTACCTTCAGGATATGAAGATGGAAGTGATCGCCAAGGAGCTGGGCACCTCGCGGTCCACGGTCTCCCGGTTGCTCACCCATGCCAAGCGCACCGGCATGGTTTCGATCAGCATCTCCCCCAGCGCCAACATGTCGGCGCTGCTGGGAAACCAGCTCTCCGAGCACTACGGGATCAGCTTCAACGTCGTACCCACCGACGGCAACATGGATGACTCCGAGCTGCTGGCCCGAGTCTCTGCGCACGCGGCCTACCTGCTCGGCGGCATGGTTTCCTCCTCGATGACGGTGGGTGTTGCCTGGGGGTCGACCATGCAGTCGGTGTCCACGGCATTGGGCTCCCACCCGACCCATGACACGAAGATCGTGCAGCTCAATGGAGCGGCTAATCCGGTGACCAGCGGCGTGCGCTATGCCAGCGACATCCTCACGCGTTTCGGCCAAGCCTTCACCGCCCGCACCGAGCAGTTCCCGGTCCCGGCCTTCTTCGACCGGGCCTCCACCCGCGACGCAATGTGGGAGGAAACATCGATCCGCCGGGTGCTGCAGGTGCAGAAGGAGATGAGTCTCGCGGTGTTCTCCCTGGGCTCGGCCGGCTCCGCCGTGGCTTCGCAGGTCTACCGCGGCGGCTACCTGACCAAGGCGGAAACCCAAGAGCTCAACGAGATCGGCGTGGTCGGCGACGTGGCCACGGTGTTCTTCGACAAGGACGGGAACAGCTCGAACATTTCGCTTAATGCCCGCTCCACCGGCCCGAACCTCGATGCCCTTCGCAAGGTGCCGACCCGTTTCTGCGTGGTCGCCGGCCGCGGCAAGCTCCAAGCCGTGCGCGGTGCGCTCAAAGGCGGGCTGATCACCGATCTGGTGATCGACGAAGGCACCGCCCTGGCGCTGCTGGACGGGTAGGGTTAAAGCCATGGCCCCACGACAGCAGCTAGTGACCACCCACCATTTGAACGGTGCCGAGATCCGGGTCTACACCCACCCGGCCCAGCACCCCTCCCGCGGGGTGATCTACGCCGTGCACGGTTTCCGCGGAGACCACCACGGGCTGGCGCGCATCGTCTCGCACCTGGAGCACTACACGGTGATCGTTCCCGATCTTCCAGGCTTTGGCACTTCGACCTCGATGGCGGATCTGCCCCATGACGTCGAGGGGTACGCTGCGGTGCTCAATCAGCTGGCCGAAGAGCTGCAGCTGGAATCCTCCGTGCACCTGCTGGGGCATTCCTTCGGCTCGATCGTGGCCGCCAAGCTGGCCACCGTCCGCGGCTTTGCCTCGCTGGTATTGCTGAATCCGATCTCCGAGCCGGCGTTGGAGTCCGACCAGGCGCTGCTGGCCAAGCTCACCAGCGGCTACTACGAGGTGTGCGCCAAGCTTCCGGCCCGCATCGGCGAACCGCTGCTGCGTTCCAGGCTGTTCAGCGATGCCATGAGCCTGGTGATGACCAAGAGCAGGGACCCGGAAATCCGCCGCTACGTGCGCGAGCAGCACCGCGCCTACTTCGGCGGCTTCCACTCGCGGGCCACCTTGGCCCAGTCGTACCGCGCCTCGGTCAGCGCAACGGTCGGGGACTACTCCCCTGCGCTGGGCTTGCCGACGCTGATGGTCGGCGGCCTGCAAGACGAACTGGGCACAGCGCAGACGCAGGAGGCGCTGCGGGCCAGCTTCGCCAACGCCCAACTGGTCATGCTCGAGAACGTCGGGCACTTGATCCACTACGAGAAGGCTCCCGAAACCGCCGCCGCCATCGATGGCTTCCTGCAGCTGCTGGCGGCCGGCCAGGACGAGGATCCCGCGGACGGCTCCTAGAGCGCGTCGTCCGGGTCGATAGCGATATTCACGACCGGGTCCTTGGCCGCGGACATGCTCGCGCGCAGTTGGCGCAGGGCCTTGGTCACCGCCGGCCCGTCGGCGTAGGAGAAGAAGAGCACGTAGCGGTGCTGGGCCGGAGGCCCGTCTATCACCGTCGGGCCGTGGATTTGCACGCACTGCCGGGTCTGCGGATCCAGGTTCGCGACCAGTCGTTCGGCGCCCAGGCCCGAAATCACCGCGCTGCGCACTGCCGGAGGCAACCCCACCTCGCGGCGCTCGGCCAATTCGCGTTCGGCAAAGCTCGCCGGGTCGTAGCGCACCAGCGCGGCCCCGGCGGGGCTCGGATTGCCGGTGAGCACCACTACCCCGTCGGCACGCGCCATGGAAGCAGCGGTGAACCAGCGGGAGATGACTTCTTCGGGGTTGCGCAGCGAATCGTGGGCCATCATCTTGTCGGCATCGAGCAGCAGGACCGCGGCGTAGCCGGATTCGGCAAATGGTTCGACCCCTGGCGTAGCGACCACCAGCGCCGGTTTGCCGGGAATCTTGTCCACGGGCTTTGCTCCGGTGGAAGAAATAACGCTGACCTTGGGGAAGGCCAGCCCGAGTTCTTCGGCGGTGCGGTCGGCGCCGATGCTGGCGGCCCGGATCCTCGGTGAGGCGCAGTGCACGCACCGGTAGTCGTGGTACTGCTCGCCGCACCAGCGGCAAGCCACATGCGAGCCCTTGCCGGCGATGTGCAGCGGTCCTTGGCAGGCAGTGCAGCGCGCCGGGGTCCGGCAGTCCTGGCAGGCCAGCGCCGGCATGAACCCGGTGCGCGCCACTTGCACCAGCACCGGGCCGGATTCCAGCGCTTTGGTAGCTTCCCGCCAGGCCAGCGAAGGGATGCGGGCCCGGGCGAGCACCGGGTCGCGCTCGAGCTCGAAATCATTGGTGGTGGCCACAATGCGGGCGGTTTGCGCACGCAGCAGGTCGCGGGGAACCTTCAGTTCGGTGGCCCAGCCGGTCGCCACCAGGCGCTGGGCTTCGACCGAGCGCGATGGCGATGCGATCAGCAGGGAGATGCCTGCCTGCTGGCTGCGCAGCAACGCCACCTCGCGGCTGTGCTGGTAGGGTGCGCGCTGTTCGCGGTGCGACTGGTCCGCGTCCTGCCACACGATCATCAGTTCCAGCCCGGGCACGTGGCATAGCGCCGCCGAACGGGTGCCGATGACAATCTGCACATGCCCCCCGATGGCACGCAGGAAGTTGCGGTAGCGCGGAGTCGGCCCGTCGTCGGCCTGCAGCCGCGCATAGGATTCGGCGCCGAAGTGCTCATCGAGATAGCCACCCAGCAGCCGCAGGTCGCGCGCGTCGGGCACGATCAGCAGCACGCGCTTGCCGCGCTCAAGCACCGGGCGGGCCGCATCCATCAAGAACCCTGGCCAGGCACCGTGGAAATTCGGCACCCAGGTGGCAACGGCGCGCAGGGTTTCGCCGCTTCCCCAGGCGTCAAGCGCTTGGGCGCCGTGCTCGTAGCGGGAGAGCTGGTTCGGGGCGTCGGGCAGCAACGGCGCGACGGTGGCCAATTCCTCTTTTTCGACCTTGGCCGCGCGGGCGGGCACCGCAAGGCGCACCACATCCCACAGGGTTCCGGCATAGCGGGTCGCGATCTCCTGCGCGGCGGCCACAATTTCCGGGTACAGCGCCACCTGGGTGCTGACCAGCTTGGCCAACGGCCGCAGCTTCATCTCCGGGGCGTGGTCCTCGAGCACCGCGACGATGAATCCGGAGAGCAGCTGCGGCCCGAAGGGCACCTTCACGCGCACCCCCGCCACGGCATCCTGGGCCATCGAGGGAGGAATCTCGTAATCGAAGAAGCGGTCCAGATGCGGGACGGAAGAATCAATCAGCACCCGGGCAACCCGCTTGAGGCGGGCCGGCTCGGGTGCTGAGATGAGGGCGTCTTGCTGCACGCTCAGGTCCTAGGCGTTGAACCAGCTGCGCAGGGCCTCGACGCGGTCCAGCTTCTCCCAGGTGAAGTCGTTGTCCTCGCGGCCGAAGTGGCCGTGGGCAGCGGTCTTGCGGTAGATCGGGCGCTTCAAGTCCAGGTCTTCGATGATGCCCAGCGGGCGCAGGTCGAATACCTCGTTGATGGCCTTGGTGATCTTGGCCGGATCAACGGTTTCGGTGCCGAAGGTCTCCACGTACAGGCCCACCGGACGGGCCACGCCGATCGCGTAGGCCACCTGGACCTCGGCACGGCGTGCCAGGCCGGCGGCGACCACGTTCTTGGCCACCCAGCGCATCGCGTAGGCAGCCGAGCGGTCGACCTTCGAAGGGTCCTTGCCCGAGAAGGCGCCTCCGCCGTGGCGGGCGAAGCCGCCGTAGGTGTCCACGATGATCTTGCGGCCGGTCAGCCCGGCATCGCCGACCGGGCCGCCGATGATGAACGGGCCCGATGGGTTCAGGATGATCTTGGTGTTCGAGATGTCCAGTCCCGAACGCTCCAGGATCGGGGTGACAACCTCTTCGTGCAGGTCGGCCTTCAGGGTCGCCAGCTCGTATTCGGCGGCGTGCTGGCTGGAGACGACCACGGTGTCCACGGAGACCGGCTTGTCGCCGTCGTAGCCGATGGTGACCTGGGTCTTGCCATCCGGGCGCAGCAGCGGCATGCGGCCGTTCTTGCGGACCTGGGTCAGGCGCTCGGACAGGCGGTGCGCCAGGAAAATCGGGGTCGGCATCAGCGAGTCGGTCTCATCCGAGGCGTAGCCGAACATCAGGCCCTGGTCGCCGGCACCCTGCATGTCGCGGGGATCCTTGGCCGTGCCTTCGCGCGACTCCAGCGAGTTGAAGACGCCATCGTGGATCTCCTGGGACTGCTGGCCGATCGACACGGACACGCCGCAGCGCGCACCGTCGAAGCCGTTGGCCGAGGAGTCATAGCCGATGTCCAGGATGGTCTTGCGGACGATCTCCGGGATCTCCACGTAGCCATTGGTGGTCACCTCGCCGGCAACGTGCACCAGCCCGGTGGTGGTCAGGGTCTCGACGGCGACCTTCGAGTCCGGATCCTGCGCCAGCATGGCGTCGAGGATGGCGTCGGAAATCTGGTCGCAAATCTTGTCCGGGTGGCCCTCGGTCACGGATTCCGAGGTGAAAAGACGAAGTTCAGGGGTTGTTGAAGTCACCGTATAACTCTATCTGGTCTCTGGGACCGGTAAGCAGAACTGGTACGTTTCGTGAACAAGCACCGTATGGCGCCACTCACTTTGTTACAGCTGCATGACTTTTTGTTGCATTCGAAATCTGTTCGATGACCACGCGGGCCACCTCGAGCTTGCTGCCCGAGGCCTGCACCGAGTCGGCGCCATCGGCGAAAAGAACCTGGATGCTATTGGTTTCCTGCCCGAAGGTCAGGGATGCGCCCACCTCGTTGACCACGAGCATTTCGCAGCCCTTGCGGTTCAGCTTGGCCTGGCCGTACTCCAGCACGGTCCCCTGCTCATCGCCGGTCTCGGCGGCAAAACCGACAATGAACGGCGGCAATTGCGGATTCCGTCCACGCGCGGCGACCAGCTCGGCGAGGATGTCCGGGTTGCGCACCAGTTCGATGACCGGCGCCGAATGCTCATCGCGCTTCTTGATCTTCGAGTTCTCGATTCTTGCCGGGCGGAAATCGGCGACCGCGGCATTCATGATCAGCACATCTTGGCCCTCGGCGCAGTCGAAGACCGCCTCGCGCAGCTCCAGTGCGCTGGAGGCGTGCACCAGCCGCACGCCATGCGGCGCGGGCACTTCCAGATGGGTGGCGATCAGCGTGACCTCGGCCCCGGCATCTCTGGCAGCCTGTGCCAGCGCGACACCCTGGCGGCCCGAGGAGCGGTTACCCAGGAAGCGCACCGGGTCCAGCGGTTCACGGGTGCCGCCGGCGGTGATCAGCACCTTGGCTCCGGCCAGCACCGGTTCGGCGAGCAGGTCCTGGATTGCGGCGAAAATTTCATCGGGTTCCGGAAGCCGGCCCGGTCCCGAGTCCTTGCCGGTCAGCCGCCCGGAAGCTGGTTCGATCACCCGCACGCCGCGATCCCGCAGCGTCTGCACATTCGCGGCAGTGGCCGGATGCTGCCACATTTCGGTGTGCATGGCCGGAGCCATCACTACCGGCGCCCGCGTGGCCAGCAGGGTTCCGGTGAGCAGGTCGTCAGCCAATCCCGCAGCGGCCTTGGCTAAGACGTCCGCTGTGGCCGGCACGACCATCACCAGATCGGCCTGCTGGCCCAGGCGCACGTGATTGACCGAATCCACCGCGTCGAACACGTTCGAGGTGACCGGATTTCCGGACAGGGCCTCCCAGGTGGCGTTGCCCACGAAGTTGGCGACGTTCCGGGTGGGGATCACGTCGACGTGGTGCCCGGCTTCGCGCAGCAAGCGCAGCAGGAGTACGGACTTGTAGGCGGCGATACCAGCGGAAACGCCTAGGACAATTCGCTTCACGAAGTACTTCCTCGAGGATTCGGTGCGGCAATGAGGTGGGTGCGGGAGAAAAGGAGCTTAACGAAAAAGAAGGCGCCCGCTCAGGGGCGCCGACTTTTCGATTAGTCTTCGATGACCTCGGCTGCGGTTACCTTCAGCAGGTTATCGTCCAGCTCGCGCAAGGCGATGGTCAGCGGCTTCTCGTTCAGCTTGGTTTCCACCAGTGGGCCTACGTACTCGAACAGGCCTTCGTTCAGCTGCGCGTAGTACGCGTTGATCTGGCGTGCACGCTTGGCCGAGTTCAGCACAATGGCGTACTTCGAGTCGTTGGTCTCAAGCAACGAGTCGATCGATGGGTTAATGATTCCCTCTGGGTTGGACACAGGACTCCCTATTTGTCGTTCTTTAGCCCCATGAGGGCTACAAGCTCTTCGGCGGCACGTGCGACATCGTCGTTGACGATGGTCACGTCGAATTCAGATTCCGCTGCAAGTTCTAGTTTAGCGGTTTCCAGGCGGCGCTGCTGTTCCTCGGCCGTTTCAGTGCCGCGTCCCACAAGGCGGCGCACCAATTCCTCCCATGATGGAGGTGCCAAGAAGACGAATTTTGCCTCGGGCATCGACTCCTTGACCTGCCGCGCACCTTGCAGATCGATTTCCAGCAGAACCTTCTTGCCATCTGCCACTGCATCTTCAACCGTCGATCGAATCGTGCCGTAGCTGTTCTGGCCATGGACAACAGCCCATTCCAGCATCTGGCCTTCCTCGACCAGGGATTGGAAGCGTTCTGGGCCCACGAAGAAGTAGTGGACTCCATCCTGCTCCCCTGGCCGGGCGTTGCGGGTCGTTGCGGACACCGAAAGCCAGACATCTGGATAGTTATCGCGGATGTAGGTAGAGACGGTGCCCTTGCCTACTGCCGTGGGGCCGGCTAGAACAGTTACCGACGCAGCGGTCATTGACTACACTTTCGTTTTTGGCGGGCTTTGCTTGAAGTGCTCGGTGATTGCAGTGCGCTGCTTGCGTCCCAGTCCGCGCAGACGGCGGGAAGGGGAAATGCCAAGTCGCTCCAGCAAATTTGCCGCGCGTACTTCACCTACGCCCGGTACCGATTCCAGAAGGTCCATGACACGCATGCGTCCCACGGCTTCATCTTCGTATACCAAGTCTAGTACCTCGGTGATGGAAATTTTGCCGGCACTGAACTCGGCCTTGATTTCTGCACGACGAGTGCGTGCGGCGAGTGCCTTGGCGCGGGCGCGGATACGATCTTCGTCAGAGAGTTCTCGCAGTACCATCGTTCAGCCATCCTTCAGTTGTAGTGGACTAAGGCTTATGTTGAGAAACATAGCGAGCTAACGCTGCTTTTGCAAGACTAAACGCGTTGTGGCTACTAGAAACTCTAATAGCCACAACGCGCCTATGTCACTTATTCGAATTTTTTGCTAGCGAGCTGCCAGCAATTCGTCCCTAACCCGCAGGGCTTTTTCCCTGAGAGCGGCCTTATCCGGCCCCGCTTTGAGGATGTCCCTGCTGCTCGTGCCCAGTACCTGGCCGTAGCTTGAGGCGAATGACTTGGCAATATCCGCGGCCGTGGCACCCTGGGCGCCGAGCCCTGGTGTGAGCAGCGGAGCCTTGGAAGCTGCCAGATCGATTCCGAGCTTGGACGGTGCATCCCCGATGGTCGCACCGACAACCAGCCCGACATGTCCTAAATCTCCTGCGTATGCATTATCCGCAGTGACTTGGTCAATAATTGATTTAGCAACCGAGTTTTCTCCGCCTACGTGCTGTACCGATGGCCCCTCGGGGTTGGAAGTCAGTCCGAGAACGAACACTCCCCTGCCGGTTCCAGCAGCCAAATCCAGTGCCGGACGCAGCGATTCATACCCCAGGTACGGGCTCAAAGTCACAGCATCTGCAGCCAGCGGAGAAGCATCATCGAGCCATGCGCTCGCGTACGCTGCCATGGTCGAACCGATATCCCCGCGCTTGGCGTCGGCCAGCGTGAGCAGTCCAGCGGACTTCGCAGCACTCAAGGTTTCTTCCAATGCGGCAAATCCCTTGGACCCGAAGCGCTCGTACAGAGCCACTTGGGGCTTGAGGATTGCCGCCGCACCGGCCATCGCTTCCACGACGGTCAGTGAGAAAGATCGCACGCCCTCGGCCGTAT
Source organism: Glutamicibacter sp. AGC84 (assembly GCF_053543575.1). NCBI lineage: Bacteria > Bacillati > Actinomycetota > Actinomycetes > Micrococcales > Micrococcaceae > Glutamicibacter > Glutamicibacter sp. AGC84. The sequence goes on along the minus strand of NZ_JBLVOC010000006.1, from coordinate 195,664 downwards.
TCTCCAGCCCCCAGGCTTCCAGCAGCGCCGGGTGGGGATCAATCCCCACGCACAGCGGGCCGGAAGCCTGCATGGCTGAACGAAGCCGCTGACCGAATGGGATCGGCTCAGGCATTGCGCGCTGCGTTCAGGTTGGCGTCGTGCACCTGCAAGCTGGTGACATCCCACTCGTACTCGCGCAGGGCATCGATCGCCTGGACCGAAGCGTTGAACTCCGCCACGGTGGTGATGACCGGGGTGCCGACAGACGTCGCGGCGGCGCGGATCTCGTAGCCATCGCCACGTGCATCCGAGCCCGACGGGGTGTTCAGGATCAGGCCGATCTGGCCGGCTACGATCAAATCGACAATGGACTCCCCGCCTTCGTGCAGCTTGCCGACCACCTGGGTCGGGATGCCGTTGCGGCGCAGCACTTCTGCGGTGCCGCCGGTGGAGATGATCTCGAAGCCCTGGTCAGCAAGGTGCTTGACCGGCAGGACGATCGAGCGCTTGTCGCGGTTGGTGACCGAGACGAAGACCTTGCCGCCGGTTGGCAGCGGGTTGTTCGCTGCGGCCTGCGACTTGGCGAAAGCGGTGTCGAAGTACTTGTCGATGCCCATGACTTCGCCGGTGGAACGCATCTCTGGGCCGAGCAGCGAGTCGACGACCTTGCCCTCCGGGGTGCGGAAGCGGGCGAACGGCATGACTGCTTCCTTGACGGCGATCGCCGCCGATTCAGGCAGGTGCGCGCCATCGCCGGATGCTGGCAGGTAGCTGCCGCGCATCTCGGCCAGGGTCCGGCCCACGCCGATCAGCGCGGCGACCTTGGACAGCTGCACGCCGGTAGCCTTCGAGGTGAATGGCACGGTGCGCGATGCACGCGGATTCGCTTCGATGACGTACAGGATGTCGCTGGCCAGGGCGAACTGGATGTTGATCAGGCCACGCACGCCCACGCCTTCGGCGATCGCACGGGTTGCCGCGGCAACGCGGTCGCGCACGTCGGCGCCCAGGGTGATCGGAGGCAGGGTGCAGGCCGAGTCCCCGGAGTGGATGCCGGCTTCCTCGATGTGCTCCATGATGCCGCCGACGTACAGGTCGGTGCCGTCGAACAGGGCGTCGACATCGATCTCGATGGCGTCTTCCAGGAAGCGGTCCACCAGTACCGGGTGGTCCACGGTGATTTCGGTCGCGTTGGTGATGTAGCGCTCGAGGTTGGCCTCGTCGTACACGATCTCCATGCCGCGTCCGCCCAGCACGTAGGAAGGGCGAACCAGTACCGGGTAGCCGATGGAGTCGGCGATGGTCTTGGCATCGGCGAAGGACACCGCGGTGCCGTTCTTCGGCGCTACCAGCCCGGCGTTATCCAGTACCTGCTGGAAGGCGCCGCGGTGCTCGGCCAGGTCGATGGCCTCGGGCGAGGTGCCCAGGATCGGCACGCCGGCAGCCTTCAGCTCGGCGGCGAGCTTCAGCGGAGTCTGGCCGCCAAGCTGGACGAACACGCCCAGCACGCCGCCGGTTTCCTCTTCAGCGTGGATGACCTCCAGGACATCTTCCAGGGTCAGCGGCTCGAAGTAGAGGCGGTCGGAGATGTCGTAGTCGGTGGAGACGGTCTCGGGGTTGCAGTTGACCATGACGGTCTCGTAGCCCTCGGCGCGCAGCGCCATCACCGCGTGGACGCAGGAGTAGTCGAACTCGATGCCCTGGCCGATGCGGTTCGGGCCCGAGCCCAGGATGATGACCGACTTCTTCTCGTGGCGCTCCAGCTCGGTCTCTTCGTCGTACGAGGAGTACATGTACGGGGTGAAGGCCTCGAATTCGGCGGCGCAGGTGTCCACGGTCTTGTAGACCGGGCGCACGCCCAGGGCATGGCGGATGCCGCGGATGACCGATTCGGCCTTGCCGGTGAGCTGGGCGAGCTGGACATCGGAGAAGCCGTGGCGCTTGGCTTCGCGCAGCACGTGCTCCGGCAGGTGCTTGTTCGCCGCCACCAGCTGCGCGACCTCGTTGATCAGCTGCAGCTGGTCCAGGTACCACGGGTCGATCGCAGTGGTCTCGAACAGCTTCTCGATGGATACGCCGGAGAACAGCAGGCGCTGGACCAGCGACAGGCGCTCGGTCGAGCCCTTGACGATCGAGGCCAGCACGGCCTCGTGCTCGGATTCCGGGATCGGCTCGAAGGACAGCTCGGAGCCCTTCTGCTCCAGGGAGCGCAGCGCCTTTTGCAGCGCTTCGGTGAAGTTGCGGCCCAGGGCCATCGCTTCGCCGACCGACTTCATGGTGGTGGTCAGGGTCTTGTCCGCTGCCGGGAACTTCTCGAAGGCGAAGCGCGGGACCTTCACGACCACGTAGTCCAGGGCCGGTTCGAAGGAAGCCGGGGTCTTCTGGGTGATGTCGTTCGGGATCTCATCCAGGGTGTAGCCCACGGCCAGCTTGGTGGCGATCTTCGCGATCGCGAAGCCGGTGGCCTTGGAGGCCAGTGCCGAGGAGCGCGAGACGCGCGGGTTCATCTCGATGACCACGACGCGGCCGGTGTCAGGCTCGATGGCGAACTGGATGTTGCAGCCGCCGGTGTCCACGCCGACTTCGCGGATGACCGCGATCGAGATGTCGCGCAGCTTCTGGTATTCGCGGTCGGTCAGCGTCATGGCCGGGGCGACGGTGATCGAGTCGCCGGTGTGCACGCCGACCGGATCGAAGTTCTCGATGGAGCAGACGACCACGACGTTGTCGTTCTTGTCGCGCATCATCTCCAGCTCGTACTCCTTCCAGCCCAGGATGGACTCCTCCAGGAGCACCTCGGTGGTTGGCGAGTACTGCAGGCCGGCGCCCGCGATGCGGCGCAGGTCCTCCGGGTTGTAGGCCATGCCCGAGCCCAGGCCGCCCATGGTGAACGACGGGCGCACGACCACCGGGTAGTTCAGCTCCTCGACGGCGGCGAAGGCCTCGTCCAGGGTGTGCACGATGACCGAGCGGGCCGATTCGGCGCCGCAGCGCTCCACGACGCCCTTGAACTTCTCGCGGTCCTCGCCCAGCTCGATGGCTTCGATGTTCGCGCCGATCAGCTCGACGTCGTACTTCTCCAAGGCACCGGACTTGTCCAGGGCGATGGCGGTGTTCAGCGCGGTCTGCCCGCCCAGGGTCGGCAGGATCGCATCCGGGCGTTCCTTGGCGATGATCTTCTCGACGACCTCGGGGGTGATCGGCTCCACGTAGGTGGCGTCGGCGAATTCCGGGTCGGTCATGATGGTGGCCGGGTTGGAGTTGACCAGGATGACCCGCAGGCCCTCCTCCTTGAGCACACGCAGTGCCTGGGTGCCGGAGTAGTCGAACTCAGCGGCCTGGCCGATGACGATCGGACCCGAACCGATAACGAGAACTGATTTCAGATCGGTGCGCTTAGGCATTACTTGCTGTCCTTTTCTGCGGCGGAATCCAACGCGGTCATGAAGCGGTCAAAGAGGTAGGCGGCATCGTGGGGGCCGGATGCTGCCTCTGGGTGGTACTGCACGGAGAAGGCCGGGATGTCCAGGCAGCTCAGGCCTTCGACCACGTGGTCGTTCAGCGAATAGTGCGAGACCTCGACCTTGCCGAAGCGTTCGACCGGTGCGGTGACGGCGCCCTCGATGGGCGCGTCGACGGCGAAGCCGTGGTTCTGGCTGGTGATCTCCACGCGGCCGGTGGCCTTGTCCATCACCGGCTGGTTGATTCCGCGGTGGCCGAAGCGCAGCTTGTAGGTGTCGAAGCCCAGCGCGCGGCCCAGGATCTGGTTGCCGAAGCAGATGCCGAAGTACGGGATGCCGGCGTCGAGCACCGAACGGACCAGTTCCACCTGGGCGGTGGCGGTAGCAGGGTCGCCGGGGCCGTTGGAGAAGAACACGCCGTTAGCGCCGGTGGCCTTGATATCTTCCAGGGTGGCGTTGTACGGCAGCACGTGCACGCGCAGGCCGCGCTCGGCCAGGCGGTGCGGGGTCATCGACTTCATGCCCAGGTCGATCGCGGCCACGGTGTGCTTGGCCTCGCCGTCGTAGCCGTGGTCGGCTGGCTCGACGATGTAGGCGGTGTCCACCGAAACCTCGGCGGAGATGTTGCGGCCGGCCATCGACGGCTGCGCCTTGACCAGGGCCACCAGCTCGGCGTCGGTCTTCGCGGCGTCATCGCCGGAGAAGATGCCGGACTTCATCGCGCCGGCGTCGCGCAGGTGGCGGGTCAGCGCGCGGGTGTCCACGCCCTGGATGCCCACGATGCCGTACTCGACCAGATCTGCATCAAGGGTGCGCTCGCTGCGCCAGTTGCTTGGCCGGCGGGCGGCGTCGCGCACCACGTAGCCGGCAGCCCACATGCGGGTGGATTCCGGATCTTGCGAGTTCACGCCGGTGTTGCCGATGTGCGGGAAGGTCTGCACGATGATCTGGTGCGCGTAGGACGGGTCAGTCAGGGTTTCCTGGTAGCCGGTCATGCCGGTGGTGAACACTGCTTCACCCAGGGTGGTGCCCACGGCGCCATAGCTGCGCCCGCGGAAGATGCGGCCATCTTCAAGTACCAACACGGCTGGTAGGTTGCTCAGGGAATTCACTTATTTGTCTCCTGCTCGGCTTACGTCGTTGTGCGACGCCAGCAACTGATAGATCTTTGGGGTGTCCTCGTGGTAGCGGGGACGGAATCCGGTGTCGAAGGTGAAGCCGTCCTTGTTCCAGGTGATGACGATCAGGCCGTTCTTCTCCACGACCTTGCCGATCATCCCGTTGCTGCGCTTCACGTCCTCGTAGTGCTCCCACGGGATGTGCACGTCGCGCGCTCCGGAACGGATCAGGTGCAGCCCTTCGCGTCCCAGTTCCAAGGTGGCGTTGGTGCGCACTCCGAGCTCATGGACCGCGATGCGCGCCAGCCAGTCGTCGAACCGGGTGGTGACCACGTACATGCCCGCGAAATGGTGCTCCACCTCATCGGCGAAGTCCTCGAAGGGCTCGGGAATCGCTGACTGCCGGGCCTTGAGGTTCCGCCAGCCGAAAAGGATCAGGCCCACGCCTGCGACGATCGCGACAATCGTCCAGATCAACGGGGTCAGGGCTCCCTCAGGCATTGGCCGTCCTCGGGGTAGCCAGCTGGCCATCGAGCACGGTGGCATGGCCGTGGAAGAAGGTGGCGCGCACCGATCCGGGCAGCTCCATGCCGGCGAACGGCGAGTTGCGCCCCTTGGTGGCCATGGCGGTAGGGTCGACGATCCAGCGGGCTGCAGGATCGACCAGCACCAGGTTGGCAGGCTCGCCGATGGCGATCGGGCGGCCCTGGTCGGCAACGCGGCCGATCTGCGCGGGCACCTGCGAGGTAATGCGGGCCACGCCCTCCCAGCCCATCAGCCCGGTGTCCACCAGCGTGTGCTGCACGATGGACAGCGCGGTCTCCAGTCCGGTCATGCCCATGGCGGCCGCTCCCCACTCGCAGTCCTTGGCCTCGGAGGGGTGCGGGGCGTGGTCGGTGCCGATCACGTCGATGGTGCCGTCGGCAACGCCCGCGCGCAACGCCATCACGTCTTCTTCGCGGCGCAGCGGCGGGTTGACCTTGAAGACCGGGTCGTAGGTGCGCACCTTCTCATCGGTGAGCAGCAGGTGGTGCGGGGTGACCTCCGCGGTGACCTGGATGCCGCGGGCCTTGGCCCAGCGGATGATCTCCACCGAGCCGGCCGTGGACACATGGCACACGTGCAGGCGGGCGCCGACGTGCTCGGCCAAGAGCACATCGCGGGCGATGATCGATTCCTCGGCGACCGCTGGCCAGCCGGGCATGCCCAGGATGGCGGAGACTTCGCCCTCGTTCATCTGGGCGCCTTCGGTCAGGCGCGGTTCCTGGGCGTGCTGGGCGACGACCCCGTCGAAGGCCTTCACGTATTCCAGGGCGCGGCGCATCAGCAGCGGATCCCAGACGCAGATGCCGTCATCGGAGAACATCTTCACCTGGGCACGGGAATCGGCCATTGCGCCGATTTCGCTCAGCTGCTTGCCGGCCAACCCGACGGTCACCGCGCCGACCGGGCGGACATCCACCCAGCCTGCCTTGCGGCCCAGTTCGTAGACCTGCTCGACGACGCCGGCGGTATCGGCTACCGGGGTGGAGTTGGCCATGGCATGCACGGCGGTGTAGCCGCCCAGGGCTGCTGCCTGCGAACCGGTTTCCACGGTTTCAGCATCTTCGCGGCCTGGTTCGCGCAGGTGGGTGTGGGTGTCGACCAGCCCGGGCAAGAGCACGAGATTCTTCGCGTCAATCACCTGATGCTGGTCGGTGGCTTCAATGCTGCCGATCTGCGCGATCTTGCCGTCGACGATGAGCACGTCGGTTGGTTCGCCGCCGAGGATGGAGGCCTGCTGGATCAAGTAGTTCATGGGTTCTTCCTTCAGATCAGGTCGCCGGAGAGGAGCATGTAGAGGCTGGCCATGCGCACGGCCACGCCATTGGTGACCTGGTCGAGCACGGTGGAGCGTGGCGAATCCGCGGCAGCCGAGGAGATTTCCAGGCCGCGGTTCATCGGGCCCGGGTGCATGATCAGGGTTTCGGCGCCCGAGGCGTCCAACTGTGCCAGGCGTGCATCGTCCAGTCCCCAGTAGCGCGAGTATTCGCGGGGGTTCGGGAAGTACGCGGCGTTCATGCGCTCGCCCTGCACGCGCAGCATCATCAGCGCGTCAACGCCCGAGGCGATCACTGCATCCAGGTCGTAGCTGATGGCGCAGGGCCAGGAGCCGGCGCCGAAAGGCAGCAGGGTCGGAGGGGCCACCATCGTCACTTCGGCACCGAGGGTGTTCAGCAGCCACAGGTTGGAGCGGGCCACGCGCGAATGCAGGATATCCCCGACGATCGCGACCTTCAGTCCGTCCAGGCCGCGGCCTGCCGGGCTGGTGCCATCGCGCAATGCCACCTGGCGGCGCAGGGTGAATGCGTCCAGCAGCGCCTGGGTGGGATGCTCGTGCGTGCCGTCGCCTGCATTGACGATGGGCAGGCCAATCCAGTCCGTGGCCGCTAGCCGGGCCGGGGCGCCGGAATCCGGGTGGCGGATGACCACTGCGTCGGCACCAATGGCCAACAGGGTCTGGGCGGTATCCTTCAGGGACTCGCCCTTGGAAACGCTCGAGCCCTTGGCCGAGAAATTGATGACGTCCGCGCTCAATCGCTTGGCGGCGGCCTCGAAGGAAATCCGGGTGCGGGTGGAGTCCTCGAAGAAGAGGTTCACCACGGTGCGACCGCGCAGGGCCGGAAGCTTCTTGATGGCACGGGTCGAGGACTCGCGCATCTCTTCGGCAATATCAAGGATGGCGATGGCTTCTTCGCGGGTCAGGTCCGCGGTGGATAGCAGGTGTTTCACGCGGCGCCCTCGATCACGACTTCGTTTTTCCCATCGATTTCCGCCAAGTGCACGCGCACCTTTTCGCTCTTGGCTGTCGGCAGGTTCTTGCCCACATGATCGGCGCGGATCGGCAGTTCCCGATGCCCGCGGTCAACCAGGACGGCCAGCCGCACGATGCGGGGGCGGCCCCAGTCTGCCAGGGCATCCAGGGCGGCGCGGATGGTGCGACCGGAGTACAGGACGTCGTCAACCAGGACCACGACCTTGCCTTCGATGCCGCCTGCTGGCAGGCGCGTCGGCGACGGGGTGCGGGTGGTGGAGTGACGCAGATCATCACGGTACATGGTGATATCGAGCTGGCCTACCAGGGATGCCGGGTCCAGGTTGCCCGGGGCGGTAGCAGCGATTCGCGCTGCCAGCCGCTGTGCCAGCGGGAAACCCCGGCTGGGAATGCCCAGGAGCACCAGGTCGTCGGTGCCCTTGTTGGCCTCGATGATCTCGAAGGCTACGCGAGTGAGCACACGTTCGATGTCGTCGCCGGTTAATACCGTGCGGGCAGCATCTGGCACTGAATTTTCATTCATGCTGTGCACCTCTCCCTTCTCCGCCTCACGGGACGGGATTTAAAGGAATATTGCTAACTCAAATTATCACGAGCGGGAGCTGATTCCCTAGCGGAAACCTATGCATGACACTGAATAGGGCATGGGATCGGTCACAGCGATCGGCCGGCGGCTTCGTGCGACCGGCAGAACCACGCAGATCCCTGCAGTTGGCCCTGGCCCCGCGAGCAGATGTGTTGCGATCGACACACCCGCGAAGTGGCGTGGGCCCGGGATTCCTGGTGCATGATCGGCCCGCGCGCCCGGGCAAGGCTTTCGCGCGGCAGATCCGCAGGCCCGCTATGCCGCGCGTACTGCTCATCCAGGATTTGCGCCGCTCCGTCGAACTCGGGTCCCGGCGGACCCGAGTTCCTGCCCGCCGGATCAGCCCGGGAGATCCAGGTACGCCAGTTCCGTTCAGCTACACCCGGATGGTGCGGCAGGACAAGCAGTCCGAGCGTGGAAAGCAGAACCGAGCGCGTGGACAGCAGCAAAGCATCCAGCCCCCGGCATTCGAGCCCGTGGCCAGCCGGTTGCCGTGCAGGTGGCCCGCTCCGCCTGCTTCGCCGGGATCCTGCCCGGGGCCGAGCCGCGACAGGCAACGGCTTAACGCAAAAAAGCCCGGGGGG
>NZ_JBLVOC010000006.1:133619-187096 GCF_053543575.1 Glutamicibacter sp. AGC84 | reverse complement strand
CCCCCCGGGCTCGGAATGATGAGGATCGAATTAGTCGACCAGGGTGTCCTTGACGCTCTGGATGCGACCCAAAACGCCATTGACGAACTCCGGCGATTCATCGGTGGACAATTCCCGGACGTTCACCACGGCTTCAGCCACGGCTACTGCATCGGGAACGTCATCATTGTAAAGCAGCTCCCACACGCCGATGCGCAGTGCGCTGCGGTCAACCGCTGGCATGCGCTCGATGGTCCAGTCCTTGACGTAGCTCTCGAGAACTTCGTCAATGCGGTCCAGGTGTGCGGTAACGCCTTCGATGATCGTCAGCGAGTACTCGTTGAGTACGATATCCGAGTTTTCCCGTCGTGCGATGGCTACGGCCAGCGGATTGACATCGCGGGCTTCGGCTTCGAACAGGAACTCAAGAGCTCGGCGACGGGCTTTGGCGCGGGCTCTCACTAGTTGACACGACCCAGGTAGTCGCCGGTGCGGGTGTCGACCTTGACCTTGGTGTTCTGCTCAACGAACAGCGGAACCTGGATTTCCTTGCCGGTTTCCAGGGTTGCCGGCTTGGTGCCAGCCGACGAGCGGTCGCCCTGCAGGCCTGGCTCGGTGTAGGTGATTTCCAGGATGACCGAAGCTGGCAGTTCCAGGTACAGCGGGCTGCCATCGTACATGGCGATGGTCAGTTCCTGGTTCTCCAGCAGGAAGCCTGCTGCATCGCCAACGGTGGTGCCGGACACGGTGATCTGGTCGTAATCTTCCAGGTTCATGAAGACGTAGTCTTCGCCATCCTGGTAGAGGTACTGGTAGTCGCGGCGGTCAACGGTGGCCAGCTCGATCTTGGTGCCAGCGTTGTAGGTCTTGTCCAAGACCTTCCCGGACATGACGTTGCGCATCTTGGTGCGAACGAATGCGCCGCCCTTGCCTGGCTTGACGTGCTGGAAGTCAATGATGGTCCAAAGCTGGCCATCGATCTTGATGACCTGTCCATTCTTGATGTCAGTTGTATCCGCCACGGTTCCTCAATCCTCTATTTTCGCCAGCTAGCGCCGGCATTATCAAAAATCCATCTCCAAGTTTACCCTACGCACCATGCGGTACAAAGGGTTTCACACGGTGGCGCGCATTACTGCGCGGCGCGCTCCTCGGCAATTCGCATGCAGGTGCTTGCGGCGTTGACCAGGTACGCGTCGTCGTCCAGCGCGATGCGCAGATCCAGGGCCTTGCGGAAACGGGTTGCCGCCGCCTTGAAATCGCCCTTCGCGAAGAAGGACAGGCCAGCGTGGTGGTGGATCAGCGGCTCGTATGCGGTGCCGGCGAATTCCTCGGCCAGCTTGCGCAGTCGGTTGATCGCGCGATCGAAGTCGCCCTGCATGCGGGTCAGCTCGGTGTCCAGCACACGCAGGTGGGCGTTGGTTGGATCCACGAAACGCGATTCAGCGATCAGCTCGCCGGCTTTCACCAGCTCGCCACGCGCCAGCAGCACCATGACCTGGTCGGTAGGGGAACCGACCAGCAGCTGCTGGTCGGCCGCGGCCTCGTCGGCGATGTAGGGCTTCAGCGTTTGGGGGTCGATCAGCACGCCCTCTACGGCGGTGCCGACACCTTCGCGGTTTACCGATGCGACGTCAATGGCGTATGCGGTGTAGTCGACCATGTAGTTACTCCCCGATTTCCTGGTAGGCGGCGAAGAGCAGCGAGTTATCGGGGACTTCGTAGATGCGCGGCTTGCCGATTTCTTCCAGCACGACGAAGCGCAGCTGGCTGCCGCGGGCCTTCTTGTCGCGCTTCATGCCATCGAGCAGTGCAGCCCAGCGGTCATTGCGGTAGGTGGTCGGCAGGCCAAGGGACTTGAGGATCGCGACGTGGCGATCGGCCACCGCGTCGGAGGTGTACCCTACCGAGCGGCCCAATTCGGCGGCGAAGGCCAGCCCGATGGACACGGCGGCACCATGGCGCATCTGGTAGCGTTCGGACAGCTCGATGGCGTGGGCCAGGGTGTGGCCGTAGTTCAGGAATTCGCGGTCGCCGGCTTCCTTCAGGTCGCGGGATACCACGTCGACCTTCACCGCGATGGTGCGCTCGACCAGTTCGCGCAAGCGGTCGCTGGCCGGGTCGATGGCATCGGCCGGATCTTCTTCGATCAGTTCCAGGATGCGCTCGTCGGCGATGAATCCGCACTTGACGATCTCGGCCATGCCGGTCACCAGCTCGTTTTTCGGCAAGGTGGCCAGCGCGTCCAGATCGGCGAGCACGCCTGCTGGCGGGTGGAAGGCGCCAACCAGGTTCTTGCCTTCGGCGGTGTTGATCCCGGTCTTGCCGCCCACGGCAGCGTCGACCATGGCCAGCAGCGAGGTAGGGATATGGATGACCTTCACGCCGCGCAGCCAGGTGGCTGCGACAAAACCTGCGACGTCGGTGACGGCGCCGCCGCCCACGGAGATCACGGCATCGGAACGGGTGAAATCGTTCTTGCCCAGCACTTCCCAGCAGAAGGAGGCGACCTGGATGTGCTTGCCCTCTTCGGCGTCCGGAATCTCTGCGGTCAATGCTTCCAGGCCGGACTTCGCCAGCTCGTCGCGCACGACGTCGCCGGTGGCGCGCAGGGCCCGCGGGTGGATGACCAGGACCTTCTTGACCGCGGGGCCAAGCAGTTCGGGCAAGTGGCCCAGCAGGCCGTTGCCGACCATGACAGGGTATGACTCCCCTGGGGTGCTTCCGGTGACCTTCAGAGTGGTCGGTGCGATAGGCATCAGTCTAGTTCCTCCTGATGGTGGTGATTTTTCTAGCGTACGCGTGCGTTCGGCCAGAAGTTGCATCTCGTGAGGCTAATCACAGCGCTTCCAGCTGCGGCAAAAGCTCGTCGATAATTTGCGGAACGGACTTTCCATCCACCAGAACGTGCACGTCAGCGAGCATTTCGTAGATGGGGCGGCGTTTTTCGTAAACGGAGATCCAGCTGTTGAGGGCTTGGTCACCAGCCAGCAGCGGGCGGTGCCCGTCGCCCTTGATGCGCTCGGCTGCGGCCTGTTCACCCAGCTCCAGGTAGATCACCGTCCCGCGCGAAAGCAGCTGCTGGTTCTCTTCGCGCAGCACTGCGCCTCCCCCGGTGGCGACCACGCCGGTGCGCAGCCGGCACAGCGCCTGGACTTCCAGGTCGCGGAAATGCGCCTCGCCGTGCTCGGCGAAGATCTGCGCGATGGTTCCGTGGTGGGCGACGATGGCCGCGTCCGAATCCGCAAAGCTCGTAGAAAGGGCCGTGGCCAGTGACTTGCCCACGGTGGACTTGCCACTGGCCATCGGACCAATGAGGTAGATCATTGAAGCGCGCTTCCTAGACGCCGGTCGAACCCAGGTTGCCCGGGATGTTCGCCAGGTAGGACTCGATATTGCGCTTGGTTTCGGCCACCGAGTCGCCGCCGAACTTCTCCAGCAGGGACTGGGCGAGCACCAGGGCGACCATTGCTTCTGCCACGACGCCGGCTGCCGGCACCGCACAGACATCCGAACGCTGGTGGTGCGCGGTGGTGTCCTCGCCGGTGGCGGTGTCCACGGTGCGCAGGGCGCGGGGCACGGTGGCGATTGGCTTCATGCCGGCGCGCACGCGCAGCACCTCGCCGATGCTCATGCCGCCCTCGATGCCGCCGGCGCGGTTCGAGTTGCGCTTGATGCTGCCGTCTTCGGCGTGCACGATCTCGTCGTGGGCGGCCGAGCCGCGGCGGGCGGCCGTGGCGAAGCCGTCGCCGACCTCCACGCCCTTGATTGCCTGGATGCCCATCAGGGCCGCGGCCAGGCGCGCGTCCAGGCGACGGTCCCAGTGCACGTAGGAGCCGATGCCCGGAGGCAGGTTGTAGGCCAGGACCTCGACGACGCCGCCCAGGGTCTCCCCTGCCTTGTGCGCGTCATCGACTTCGGCGACCATCGCCTCGCTGGTTTCCTGGTGGAAGCAGCGCAGCGGGTCGTTATCCAGCGCCGCAACGTCGGTGGCCGTGGGAAGCGGCGCATCGGCTGGGGCAGCCACGGAGCCGACGGCGGTGGTGTGCGAAACGAGCTGGATGCCCAAGTCGTTCAGGAAACGGGAAGCCACGGTGCCCAAGGCGACACGGGCCGCGGTCTCGCGGGCGCTGGCGCGCTCCAGGATCGGGCGGGCGTCCTCGAAGCCGTACTTCTGCATGCCGGTGAAATCGGCGTGCCCCGGACGCGGCCGGGTCAGTGGCGCATTGCGCGCCATCGAGGCCAGTTCATCCAGGTCCACCGGATCCGCGTTCATCACGCGTTCCCACTTGGGCCATTCGGTGTTGCCGATTTCAATGGCTACCGGGCCGCCCTGGGTCTTGCCATGGCGGACACCGCCAAGGAAGGTGACCTGGTCCTTTTCAAACTTCATGCGCGCGCCGCGGCCATAGCCGAGGCGTCGGCGCGCCAGTGCCTCTCGCACTGCTTCGCTATCCACCGATACTCCGGCGGGTAGTCCTTCGAGAATTCCAACAAGTGCCGGGCCATGCGATTCGCCCGCGGTCAACCAACGCAACATGTCATCTATTTTGCCATGGCACGAACTGATTACTGGTGTCGGGCCAGACCCAAAGAGTCATACATCGCATTTGTGACGTCCATGCGACGCGATTCCTCCCATGCACCGGCGCTGAAGAGCCGCACTTGTTCCACCGCCTGGTGCACCAGCATGTGCAGCCCGCTGATCACGGTTCCCTGCCAAGACCGGGCCAAGGCCGAAGGCCACGGATCGTAGGCGACATCCAGCAGGATTCCGGTGCCTGCGCCGATCGCCGGCACCCAGTCATCGGCCGCGTGCGGCGGCAGGGTGGAGAAGACCAGCGGAATCTCGTTGAGCGTGGCGGCCAGCTCCTGGCCGATGCCCGAAATCTCGTGGACGGACGTTTCCATCCCGAGCTCGCGGGCCAATTCGACAGCGCGGGTGGCACGGGAGGCTGCGCGCACCACCAGCGTCAGCTGCCGGGCGCCGACTTCTGCGGCGGCCTCGATGGCGGCCAGCGCGGTGTTGCCCGAACCCAGGACCATCGCTTGCGCGCTGCGGGCGAGCCCGAAATCCGCCAGGGCCTGGACCAGGCCGTCGATGTCGGTGTTTTCCCCGTAGAGGGTGCCGTCTTCGCGGACCACCACGGTGTTCAGCGCACCAAGGCGTTGCACGCGGGCGGATAGCTCGTCCATCTGCGGCACGAACGCATCCTTCAGCGGCATGGTGACCGAGCAGCCCGCCCAGTTTCCTGCGCGCAGCGCGGCCGCGTGCCCGGCAGCATCCCCCGGCTCCAGATCGATCGCGCTGTAGCTGATCGGCACGCCGAGCAGCTGGTAGGCGGCGCGGTGCAGCACCGGCGACTTGGAGTGGCTGATGGGGTGGCCGAGAACGGCTGCCTGCTTCATGGCTTCATGGACTTTCTGCTTGTGGCTGCCCGCACAGCGGCAGCAGCGCGACTGGCAAGCACGGGAATCCGCGCTAGCAGACTCCTGGATTCTGGTTGCACCAGGCGCGGAATTCCGCCTGGTTCTGCCGGTGCTCAGCGTAGGTCGAGGCGAACTTGGTTTCACCGGTTTCGATGTTGACCGTCACCCAGTAGTAGTAGCCGTTGCTTTCCGGATGGGCAGCAGCCTCGATCGCGGAATTCGCCGGCGAGCCCAAGGGGGTTGGCGGCAGGCCGGTGTGCACATAAGTGTTGTACTTGTTCGACGCGTCCTGCTTCTCCTGGGCGCTGAACTGGAGCGAGTAGCGGTCCAGCCCGTAGATCACCGAGGAGTCGACCTGCAGCAGCCCGTGGGTTTCGCGGTTGCCCGGGTCCAGGCGGTTCTCGATCGCGCCGGCGACCGTGGCGTAGTCCGGGGTGCGTGCCTCGGCCTGCAGGATCGAGGCGACCTTCAGGGTGCGGTAGCCCTCTTCGAGGTCGGTGATGCCGGCCTGCTCCAGGGAAGCCTTGGTGGCCTTGACCAGTTCGCCCAGGACTTCTTCGGCGTCGGCGTTCAGCGGGAAGCGGTACTCCCCCGGGTGCAGCCAGCCTTCGAGGCTCGGCACCGAGGCAGGCAGGCCGAATTGCTGCGGCTTCTTGGCCAGCGCCTGCAGGTCCTTTTCCGCCAGTCCCGAGCCCTTGGCAATCTCCTTGATCGCCGCGTCCAGGCGCATATTGGCCTTCAGCCCGATGTAGAAGACCTTGTCCGGACGCTGGTTCACGAGGATATCTGCCGCGTCGGCCGCTGGCATCTGCTTCTTGAGCAGGTAGGTGCCGGGGTGGATCAGCTTGCTCTGCGCTTCGGAGTCCGCGACGGCGTCGGTGAACAGGCCGTCGCTGGAGACGACATCGAGCTCCTCAAGCTTGCGCGAAATGATCTTCAAGCCCCAGCCATCTTCCACTGTGAATTCCACCGCGGCGCCGCCTGGGCCTGGATAGTCGTCCGGGTTGAACTGCTTGAGCACGGACTTGACGAAGTAGACCGAACCGGCGACCACCAGTGCGAAGATCAGCACGGTGGCCAGCATGACCAGGTTGCGCTTGCGCTTGGAGCGCTTGCGCCGCTGGGCCTTGCCGGCGGCGGCCTGGGCAGTTTGGTCATCGTGGGGATCGCTGCTGAGCACCGCGGCCTGCTGCGCGGCGTCGGCCTCGTGCGGGTAGTGCTCCTGGGCGGCATCCTCGTGCCCGGCAAATGCTGGCGCATCGGAGGCGGCGGCTGCCTGGGCGGGGAGGAACCTGGTGTCGGTTCCTTCCCCGTCCGGGGCTTCGTGGTCTGCGGGCTCCTGCCAGCTGTCCTCGGCCGCCGCCAGCGATGGGCGGTAATGCCCGGTGCCGGTCAGTTCCGGTTCTGAGGGTTGTTCGATCGGCAAGCCAGTGCCGGCGGCAAAGCGTTCGTATAGCGCGCGATGCGTTTCGCGTTGCCGTTCATGGCGGGCTTCTTCTCGCATCAACTCTCATCTCTCGGGTCTTTGTGGTGCCCTAGCGGTTGTGGGCTAGCGCAGCACAATCCGGCTGGCTTGTACGCGCACATTGTTGCGTCGCATTTCCAGCACTTGCTGCAAGATCTCAGTGGCCGCGACCTGGTCGACCACCTTGCGGTGATCTTCCATCTTCTTGCCCGAGGCGTGCAACGAGCGATGCGCGTTCACGGTGCTCAGGCGTTCGTCGACCATGAAAACCTCAAGCTCGATATTAGCGCTTGCAGCTTCCTGGGCCAAGGCAATCGCGTAGTCACGTGCCATTTTAGTGGATTCGGTCGCGTTTCCAGCCAGTGATTTCGGCTCCCCGATGAATACCTCGGTGACGCCGCGATCGGCAATGATGCGCAGAAGCATCCGCAGATCCGAGTTCTTCTTCGCATCCCGGCGCAGGGTCATCACCGGAGTGGCGAGGATTCCGGAGGGATCAGATGCGGCGACGCCGACGCGGGCCAGGCCCACGTCGACGCCGAGAGCGGCATTAGCCATTGGCCAGTGCCGCCTGGATTGCAGCCAGTGCGTCATCGATCTTCGATGCGTCCTGGCCACCGCCCTGTGCCATATCGTCCTTGCCGCCGCCTCCGCCGCCGAGCACGCCGGTAGCGGTGCGCACCAGCGCGCCGGCCTTGAAGCCGTTGGCGCGGGCCTCGTCGTTGGTCACAGCCAGCACCAGCGGGCGGCCGTTGGCCACGCCGATCAGCACGATGACTGCGGCTTCGGAACCCAGCTTGGCGCGCAGGTCCAGTGCCATGGTGCGCAGGGCGTCAGCCGAGTCGATCTGCCCGGCGTTGTGGGCCAGCAGTCGGGTGCTGCCGATGGTGGCGACCTTCTGCAGCAGCGCTGCGGACTGGGCCAGCATGGCCTGGCTCTTGAGCTCGGCGATCTGCTTCTCGGCGGCCTTCAGCTTGGCAACGGTGTCGTTGACGCGCTCGCACACCTGGCTGGATGGAACGCGGAACAGGCCCGAGAGCTCGGAAACCAGGGCGCGCTCGGCGGCTCCGTGGCGGAAGGCTTCCATGCCGACCAGGGCCTCGACGCGGCGATTGCCCGAACCGACCGAAGCCTCCGAGAGCAAGGTCAGCTGGCCGATGCGCGCGGTGGTGTCCACGTGGGTACCGCCGCACAGCTCGCGCGACCAGTCGCCGTTCATCTCGACCACGCGCACGTCGTTGGAGTACTTCTCCCCGAACAGGCTCATGGCGCCCAGCTTCTTCGCCTCGGACAGTGCCATCTCATTGGTGACGACCTGGTAGTTCGAGGCGATGGCCAGGTTCACTACCTCCTCGACTTCGCTGCGTGCCGCGGCGGAGAGCGCCTCGGCCCAGGAGAAGTCGAAGCGCAGGTAGCCGGCCTTGTTGAAGGAACCGGCCTGGGTGGCCGTTGGGCCAAGCAGCTCGCGCAGCGCGGCGTGCACCAGGTGGGTGGCGGAGTGCGCCTGCTCGCCGGAGCGGCGGCGCACCGCGTCGACCTGGGTGCGAACCAGTGCTTCGGCTGGCAATTCGCCTTCGCGCACGATGACCTTGTGCACGTTCAGGCCCTTGATCGGGGCCTGCACGTCGGTGACTTCCAGCACGAAGCCGTCGCCGGTGATCAGGCCGCTGTCGCCTGCCTGGCCGCCGGACTCGGCATAGAACGGGGTTTCGTTCAGCACCAGGTCGATTTCCTGGCCCTGCTCGGCGAATGGCACAACCTGGCCATCGCGGATGATGCCGCGGATGGAGGATTCGCCTTCGAGGGTGTCATAGCCGGTGAAGTGCACGTTGCCGGCCTCGGCCAGCTGGGTGTACACCGAAAGGTCGGCGTGGCCGGCCTTCTTGGCCTTGGCGTCCTTCTGGGCGCGGGTGCGCTGCTCGTTCATCAGTTCGCGGAAACGCGACTCGTCAACGGACAGGCCTGCTTCGGCGGCGATCTCCAAGGTGAGGTCGATCGGGAAGCCGAAGGTGTCGTGCAGGGTGAAGGCGTCATCGCCCGAGAGGTTCTTGCCTTCCTCCTTGGCGTGGCCCAGTGCCTCGTCCAGGCGGGTGGTGCCCGAAGCGATGGTGCGGCGGAAAGCGCGTTCTTCGGCGTAGGCGATGCGGGCAATGCGCTCGAAATCGGCCTCCACCTCGGGGTAGACGCCCTTCATGGCGTCGCGCGATACCGGGAGCAGCTCGGGGAGCACCTCGGTGTCCACGCCCATCAGGCGCATTGCGCGCACGGCACGGCGGATCAGCCGGCGCAGCACATAGCCGCGGCCTTCATTGCCCGGGGTGACCTGGTCGGAGATCAGCATCAGCGAGGAGCGGATGTGGTCAGCGATCATGCGCAGGCGCACGTCGGTGGCGTGGTTCGGGTCGGCTGGATCCTCGGTGGAGGTGTAGGTGACGCCGGCAAGCTCGGCGGCCTTGTCGAGCACCGGACGGACCTGGTCGGTCTCGTACATGTTCTCGACGCCCTGCAGGATCATGGCTAGTCGTTCCAGGCCCAGGCCGGTATCGATGTTGCGCTTGGGCAGTTCGCCGGCCACATCGAAGTCGGTCTTGGAACGTACCGCGGAGAGTCGGTACTGCATGAACACGAGGTTCCAGATTTCCACGTAGCGGGTCTCGTCGACCGCTGGGCCGCCCTCGACACCGTAGGCGGGGCCGCGGTCGTAGTAGATCTCGGAGCATGGACCGCCGGGGCCGGGCTGGCCGGTATTCCAGTAGTTGTCTTCCTTGCCGGTGCCTACGACGCGCTCGGTAGGCATGCCGATCTCTTCTTCCCAGATGCGGCGGGCTTCAAGGTCCTTCTCGTCTCCGTCTTCGTAGACGGTGACCCACAGGCGTTCCTTGTCCAGGCCGTAGCCTCCGTCTTCGACGGAGCTGGTCAGCAGCTCCCAGGCGAAGTGGATGGCTTCGTTCTTGAAGTAGTCGCCGAAGGAGAAGTTGCCGCACATCTGGAAGAAGGTGCCGTGACGCGCGGTCTTGCCCACTTCTTCGATATCGCCGGTGCGGATGCACTTCTGCACGGAGGTCGCACGGGAGTACGGGGGCTCTTCGCGCGCGGTGAGGTAAGGGATGAACGGGACCATGCCGGCCACCGTGAACAACAGCGAAGGGTCGGCCGAGACCAGCGAGGCACTAGGTACCGCCGTATGGCCCTTCGAGACGAAAAAGTCGACCCAACGACGGGCAATTTCCTGCGTTTTCATCGTGTTACGGATGATCCCTTCACTTAGCGGCGTCCACGCCCAAGGCGGAACGTAATTCTTCTTCGCGGGAGCTCATTCCTTGGCGGAAGGCTTCCCAATATTCCGAGGCGCGGTCGGTGTACTTGCCGACCTGGCGGTTTAGCGCCGCCCCGGATGAAACTTCAGCGTATTTCTTGGACGCGAGCACGCCAACGCCCACTCCAATCGAAACCCACAAGAGCTTTTTCATTCTAGTCTCCTTGGCGGCCACCAGTTGGCCGTATCCTATTCAGCGCGCCGATACGTGTTCGATCAAACAGCGTTGCTTGCTTAGCGGCTGCGGCGAGCCTTGCCGCTTGGCTTGGTGTTCATCGCGACCTTCACGCCTTCGGTGAACGCGGCAACCTTGATCAGCGGTTTGCCAACGGTGGCTGCTACCAGCGAGGACAGCGCGGACACATTGGCGGTGGTGTCAGAAACGTTGCTGGTGATGGCATCGACCTTCTTGAGCTGGTCGTTGGTGGTCGCCACGGTGTTGGCGACTTCGCCGATCAGCGGAGTGGTTCCGTCAGCCAGGTCCTTGATCGATTTGCGCAGCTCGTCGAACACCTTGCCCAACTTCATGATCGGCACTGCCAGCAGCACAACTAGTACAACAAACGCGCCGGCGGCGATGAGCCCTGCAATATCCGAACCCGACATGTGCTTCCTCTTCTGCTTTGGGTTTTTGGTGCCAGTCCACCTTATCGAAGTCAGAGCCCAGATAGGTAGTTAAGCGACAAGCCCGCAACCGTTTCCGGTTGCGGGCTTGGAACTAGCGCACGGATTTAGCGTGCGTAGTCCGGCACGTATTAATAGGTATAGACACTGTGGCCTGTATTGATGCGGAATTCCGGGGCAAAACCTTGGTTTCCACTGGTAGCCGGATTTGCCTCAGTACAGTCACTTCAAGGCTGAAACAGGGGTCTACTGGTAGCCATCCGCCACAAAACCGCTACAGCTCCCCGCCGGTCCTGATCATTTTCACCTAGGGATGGAAATGATCGGGGCACTCACTATTAGTTGTCTTGCTTCTCTACTTCTAGCTCGTCCCACCATTGCCTGATTTTAGGGTCTTGGTAGGGTCCGAGGTTTCCGTATTGATCCATAAGGCGAATTCTAGTCGGATGCCGGGAGGCTTGATGTCCACGGGTCTGGTCGGAAGCTGATCTTCTGGTCTTCGCGTTGGTGCCATGTGTGATTGTCTTCAGTGCTTCGCCAGAGGCTGTCGCTCTGCCGGATGCGAGTGGCCGAAGTGGTTGGCACCCACTTCACGTCCAACGGCCCGTTGTACACCCAGCGCGCACCATTGGACGGGTACTCGATAAACAGTTCACCTGGTATCCAACCGCGCACGCGGGCATGGATCTTGCCGAGCTCCGGGTGTGTCACCTGCACGTAAGGGTATTCCCGGACCATGTACGTACGCATTTGCTCGAAGCGAGGGTCGGAGAACTCAGCCATGCTTCGATTGTCTCTTAACGCAGAAAACTGCCCCACCCTCGCAATGAGGATGGGGCGGTTCTGTCTATTCGTCCAGGGTGGCCGAGCCGGTTACCTCGACATTACCTGCGGGTGGTTCGTCGGTCTTGGTGCCAGCGGCCAGCCAAGGCAGGAATCGTTGGAAGAAGGCCTCCACACCGGGCAGGGCCATGATGCGGGTGATTGCCGCAGCGATACCCAACGCGAGCGCAGCGGCGCCGGTGGCGGCTTCTGGGCTCCCCATCGTGGCCGCGGTATAGATCGACGGTGCCATGGCCGCGAGTGCGACGATGACCGCGAGGATCGTGCGGATCGTAGCTCGCCAGGGGTGCTGTGACTGGGTGGTGACGGCTGCATGCTTAGCCATGGTGTCTCCTAGTTGTTGTCGTTGAGCCATTGCTGGATGGCCTTGCCGGTTTCCTTCAACGGCTTGCCGTCGAGGCGCCACTTGCGGGTGTCGTAGTAGACCTTGCCGCGGTGGCCCAGGTCGTCGGCCAGCATGCGCTGGAACTCGACCCAGAACCAGTAACCGTCGTCGCCGTCCTTCTTGAGCGGGGTGCCCTTCTTGGCACCGCGGGCGGCGAACGGGGTCTTGAGGTAGTACCCGTTGCGCTGCATCAGCGTCATGGTGTCGGTGATGGTCAGCTTTTCGAACTTGCCATCCCACTGCTTGTTGAGGCCGTTCACGACGTTCTCCAGCAGGATCTGCAGCGCACCGACCTCCCAAGACAGGAAGTTGCCGTTGATCTTCAGATCGGCGTAGTTGTCCGGGAAGTTCGTGGAACCGTTCGGAACGTTGGTCGGCGACTGATCCTTGACCTTCGGACGCGACATGACCGGGACAGGCTTACCTGTCAGCTTTCCGCCCAGCTCCCGCTCCCACAGCTCGATGGTGTCGTCCTTGTCGCGGCGAGCAGCCGACCAGGAGATCTCCACGTGCAGGTGGTCGGTGTGCGGGTTCACGCCGGTGTAGTTATACCAGCCCTTGTTCTTGTACCCGCCGGAGAAGATCTTGCGGTTGAAGATGATGCACTGGATACCGAGCTCCTTGGAGTTCAGGCGCAGCTGCTCGGCGAACTCTTCGAAGATCTCGATCTTGTCGTACCAGCGCAGGCCGAAGTCCATCGCCCGGCCTTCACCATGCAACGAGGTGGTGCTGTTGGATCCGCGCACTGGACGGCAGTTGTAGATGCCGGAGTTGCGGCCGCCGAATTCCTTGTACTTGGCGAGGAACCAGGCCATGGCGCCGAGTGCGCCCTCTGCTGGCCCCTTGGTGCAGGACTTCGCGCCGGTGTATCCGTTGTAGATCGCCATGACTACTTGCCTCCTAGCGGCTTGATGCCCTTGGCCGGAGCCACATAATCCGGATGCTTCGGGTCCGTGACTTCCTCGGGGTTCGGGTCTTCGTAGTTGTCCTTGTCGATGGCTTCCATGGGGTTCAGATCGTTAGCCACGGTGGGCTCCTTTCGGGTACGACGATGCCCAGACACCGGGCGGTGTCTGGGCATAAAAAATGACCGCGTGCGTGCGGTCAGTCGATGTTGACATTCGGTCGTGGTGGGGGATGCTCAGACTGGCGGTAATGCGCCCAACGGCTAGTCAGGTCATCCCAAGCCGCGGTGAATAGGCGCACAGCATCACGCAGTCTGCGAATCGTTTTGTCCTGCTCCCGGATATGCGTTTCTAGTGAATCGACGCGCCCCGATAGTTTTGTGCGCTCTTCACGCTCAGTGTTCAGGTCACCCCGCAACCGGGTGTAATCCTCGCGCAGGTCGTCTGCTATAGCCATAGCCATCTGCTGCGACTTCTCAGCCACAGCAATGTCAGCGTCTCGCTTCTTCACTGGCGCTTCTTTGCTGTACTGCTTGTACCCCCAATAGCCACCTCCGCCCACAACCCCAAGTAGGGCTACGATGATCGCTATTATTGAGCCTTCACTCATGGGTGTGCTCCTCAACTTCGCGCAAGGTTCGTCTCACGCTGCGTTCGATCATGACGATTGAGATTGCGCGGACTGTAGACCCGATACCTAGGAATAATGGCACACCCCAAGCGAATTGCGACGCAGGGTAATGCCACGAAACGCTGATCGCGTAGGTGACGAACCCGCCAGCTGCGAGCCACCAACCGAACTGTTCCATCTTCCAACCGGTGGACACGTTGTCGCCAAACCAGTTGAGCCCGGTGAGCGCCATGAGTCCGCCCGTTCCGAGGAACCCGGACACGAGAATGACGACAGGCCACGGCATCTGATCCATGCTCTTGGACGGAATATAGTCCGGGGTAGCTAGGGAAAGTACGACGAGCACACCGAAGAGCACGGCGATTACCGCAACGGTCGTATCCAACGGGTGAACCAGCAGCCTGTCCCACCACCTTGGCGGGTTACGTGTCGGCTTGAAAACGTGGGTGGGCATTGTTACCTCCTAAAATTTTTGGGTACGCAAAAGGCCCCCACAAGATGTGGAGGCCTTCAGCTCGGTCTAAGCCAGAATTACGAGATTGCTTTACTCAGATTGGTCAGCATCGAGAGATACGTTCCTTCGACGTAATGGAATGGCGCTGGCCCCCATTTATGTCCATCAGTACGGGAGATCGCGTCGTTTTGAGCAGTCGGCACTACGTTCACACCGGATTGCCACGCATAATCCAGGTATCGTTCGGCGTCACGGTTGAACTTGGCTGCCGTTTCAGCTTGGCCATTGTGGTTTTGCCCGTATTCATCCTCTACCGCCCATGGGGTGGCATTCAAATACAACTTGTTCCGTAAGTTGATTCGGTCTAAAGATTTCAAAAATTCTGACAACGCTCGGCCCCACAAGTCGAAATGCTCATCAGTTCCAAAACTAATCGTCCGACCGAACGGTCCCGGATGAATCCCCTCAACAACATGGTCTCTGGACTTCGTCACCATTCCGCCTGATCTGGCAATTTTAACACCAAGTCGCTCGTCGCATAAGTCCCAGAAAATAGCGTCAGGCGCTACCTTGGCAATCTCGAAACGTAAGTTTCCCTCCACGTCTCCCTTGGTCATGTTCCTTTGGAAGTTGGAGGACACCTTGGTGAAGTCATACTCGGAGACTTCAGCTTTGCGGAATGCCGATATTAGGGATTGTCTTGCGACGTACCCAGATAATTCGAACCCGAAGTCGTTGAAGAAGGTCTCTGCATCCCGTGTAACGCAACTGCCATAAATAAAAATTCGCTTCATGATTTCAGTCTAACGAAATTGCCCATCGGGTTATTTTGCGGATCACTGTAGAATGCTCTGGTGACTTCGATTAATCCCAGAACTGGACTTCGAGAAACCAAACACGACTTTTACGGCGTTCCCCTAGTTCAACAGAAAAGTCTCAATACTTTGAGATTGAACGGTCAGCCTACTGCAGTGCATAAGGTTCCTCTAGGAAGTGGGTCGACTCTCGACTTTTACTCTACGCTCCGTAAATCAACAGAACTTTTTGTAGTGTTCCATGGAGCAAACACTTCCAAGAATCATTTTTATCCAAGGTTTGAACGGGTCTACTCCATGCAACCGCGGGTCAAGTCTTTCATAGCTTTTGCGGACCCGACGATTCAGTCTGGGTTGGAACAGAATATGTGGCTCTCTTGGTTCTTAGGAGGCCCAGGGTTCGATCCGCTACCTTCAATTTCCAGGGTGATACACAAGGCTCTTGGTCGCACAGGCGCATCGCATGTGGCTTTTGTTGGGGGCTCTGGAGGCGGATACGCTGCGCTTCGAGCTTCGGCTGCGTGGCCCGGTTCTTTGGCTTTCATCCAGGATCCCCAGACTCGTATTGGGAGTTACGTCCCTTCGGTTGTTTCCAAATATTTTGAAACTATGTGGCCCGGCTGGGACCCAGAACTTCTGCGATCGGCTTTTCCCGAGAGGTTTGACATGGTCGATCATTACCGAACTCTTCAACCTCGCAATTTTGTCTATTATGCGCAGAGTAGTTCTGACACCGAGCATGTTGCCAAGCATTTCTCCCCATTCGCTGAAGCACACGGCATGTCACCAACCACGGGGTTGAACGCTCTCGGAAACCGCAAGCTGGCACTCTATGAGGGAGAAGTCCCAGGGCACGCAAAGATTACCGGTGAAGAGTATGGTTGGCATTTCAGTGAGTCGGTTAAGTTTTGGAGAGAAAGTAGGTAATCGGAATGGATGAGGGATTCGAGCTACCCAATTACTCGGAAGATTATCTCCCTACCTCAGATGAGCTGTTGGAGGACGAAGGCCTTGACCGCTGCCAAGAGTGCAATGAATGGTACCGGCCGGATGGCAGGGCAACCCATGGTGATTGCCCTGCCCGGATTAAGGGCCTCCGACTAATAGCTTCTCTATAGGCTTCCGTACTGGGCGATAGCGAACTCTTCCAGCTTGAGCACCTTGACTCGGCCAGCGTCCTGCTCGGCCTTGAGCCAATCCAAGAAGCTAATGAGCTCTGCCATCGTTGCCATGCCGGACAGCCCATACCGATCTGCATGGCCTGCGATGATCAATCCGTGCTTCTTCGCCCTTGCACTCGTGATACGAGATTTAGCAATATCGATCCCAGCCTTGGTATCTAGCCAGTTACGCACAAGCCCCTGGATCGGGCGGTTGCCAATCATGACACAAGTTGTCGCCATACCAGCAGTACGCCGAGTACCGGTCACATACGCGTGATGCCCGAGCTGCATGTGCCCGGCGATTGTCTCCGCGTAGGATTCCAACGTGTTCCCGTTATCGAATCCTGCGTCGTATGCGACCGAAGGTTGCATCCAGGTGTAGATCTGCTTGTTAGGCAATGCGGTGCGCAAGTCCTTCAGCCCAAGAACGATTTCGGCATCCATGCTCTTGCGATCCTCAGCTGCCATATGAGTAGCCGAGTGGTTTGCAACGCTAATCCATTCCGGCCATGCATCAATTTCAGCCCAAGTTGTTCCCACCGCGCCTGGCTGAATCACAGTGGACGTTGTCTCGTACATCTTGGACGACAAGCCGATGGTGCATGGAAAACCGCGAGCTTGAAGCAATGGCATGATGCGGTCACGGAAATCGCGAGGATAGTCGTCCCACGTAAATGCGACTGGGACGGCATCGCCCGTGAACACTTTGCCACCATAAGCTGCTGCCATCTCCTGAAAGAGAAGTTCATGGCGGTTCAGTGCCGGGCTCATGCGTTCATCCATCAACCGCTTCCACAGGGTGAATTCTCCACCACCCGCGGACTTCTCACCACGGAAATATGCACCCTGGTCACCTTCGTGTGTGGCGAAGGCACGCTGCACGGAACCGCCGTTCGGCTGGGTCTCATGCTCAAGGTTGTGTGAGAAGCGCGTCGGATTGTGGCTCCCCGCGGCTTCCACTCCTGAAATCGAGATAGCCCAAACGCCGTTGTACCCCGGGCGAGTAGCCCACACGTTAGTTGCGTAGTTGCCAGGCACACCGCGAGTCGGGCTAGTCAATTCACGCCAGCTTCGCCCCGTAAAGCTTCCCGCGTTATCTGTAGACATCACCCAACTGCGGGATGGGTTAGCAGCCTTATCGATTTCCGTTGACCGGAACACGGCCGAGCGGGGCTGGCCGGCCGGTCCAGAGACCGCTAGGTCGCCATAGCGGGCTTCGGGCAAGCCCAGAGAGTTAGCAACAGCAACCGAAGGCACCGTGTAAGAGCCGGGACCAAGGGTTGCGATAGTGTCACTGGTAGTCAGGACACGCTGGTAGGTGCTACCGGTGTCGCCCTTGTCGCCTTTCAGCCCGCGAGGCCCTCTATTATTGCCGATGACTACGTACACGTATCACCACCACCTTGTCACGATGTCGCCAAGCACCAACTCAGGGTTGGGGCCTGTTTCCCTGTCGGGATTGTTTGGGTCTAGATAGTTCCAGATGAATCCCCTGTTAGGTGGGGGCGTGAGGCTCACCCACCAGATCAGCTGGTTCGGATCCGGTGGGGTCGCATTGTCACCGATTGGGCCACTGCCCTTTACGGTTACTTCCCAGCCCGTGTCATGTTGCGCTACACCCGGGCCCGATGATCCGGTGATGCCAGGGTTACGCCACTCAATCAGCACTTTGTAGTGAGCGCCAGCGGTCAGCATGGTGTCTGTGCGTTCCAAATCCACAGTGAAACCGCCACCAGAATCGAATGTGCTCACTCGCACGTCTGGCCCTGAGAAGATGTTCGATTGGTTGAAGCTCGCCCCGATGGGTCGGAAGATAATGACCGGGTCGAGATGATTGAAGTTTGCGCCGCCAAATGTCCGGAGGTTACCGGTCAATGTCGCTGTTGCCACGTTTGTCTCCTAAGTAGATTTGTTCCACTAGTTCGTGGAGTCCATGGCGCCGAGATTCGCCAGTTTCAGTTGCCCGTTGAGCATCGCGATCTTGTAATGCGCATCAGATAAGGCCTGCTGGTATTCCAGGATCATCGAGTCCTTGATGACTGCCTCTGCCCTGAGCTTGGCGAGTTCCTCCTCGTTGTTTTTATCGCTCATCGCGTTGCTCCCTAGGGTGTCCATGTTGATCTGGCAAGCCGGCCATTGGCCGGATTGATATAAAGATTTGGCGGGTTGCTTGTTGTGCCCAGATTCGGCAGGTCAAATATCGAGCTGCGGAAGATCGCTGTACCAGCTACATCGATTTGGCCCCGTGCAACAAGCCTGTTGTGCACTTCGATAGTCACACCACGCAGATTTACTGGACCAGAAAGGCTCTCGATAGTGACCGGCTGCGTGACTCCGGTGAAAGCGAACCCCATGACGCTGCCGTTGGTTATGCCGGCACCAGCGAACCCGATGCTCCCGCCGTCACTGCTCGGATCAATTTCAACCTGGCCAACGATGACACGGCCACCAGCTACAACGTTCAGATCATTCTTGAGCGTTGCAATACCCTCGATGCCGAGCGTTCCACTGATGGTCGTGTCGCCTGTGATGTCTAGGTTCCCGGAAATTTCCGTGTCGCCCTCCACAGATAAGACGCCGGTGATTGTGGTGTCCCCACCTATCTCGGTGATTCCATCAAGCGTGGTCGGCCCTGTGACGTTCAATTCGCCGGTGATGTTCGTATTGCCGCCAATGGTCGTCGTCCCCGTGACGTTCAGCGGTCCAGAAATTCCGACCTGCCCAGAGAAGTTAGCCTGGCCAGTGACGTTCAATATTCCCGAGATTGTAGCTGTCCCAGAGACCGACAGTGTTCCTGAAATCGTGGCCGTGCCGATGACCTGCAGGCCACCGTTGAGGATGCGAATCCAACCGCCGTCGTAAACTTCAAGACCTTCACGGCCGATCGCTGCCCGGTTCAAGGGTGTCGCGTAGCGTTGCCCCCGTTGTTGCTTCGGCAGGTTCTTCAGATTGCTCCGCGAGGTATTCTTGATCTTCCCCACTCAGACCTCCTGGAGTTCGAGCTTCACTGTCTCCGACAAATCCCCGGAGTACTGGATCACGCGAAACCTTCGCTGCCCGTTAGGTAGCAAAGGGTCGCCGTGGGTGTAGATCTCAAAAGGGCGCCCGAGCTTTACCATCGTCACCCTGAATGCGTCCGACGCGTTCATGTTCGCCGACCATTGTTCAGTTGGTACGCCACGCAAGTCAGACTCAGCATTTGTTCGGGCCTGCAACGTGGCTTGGACTTTCTCTTTCGGGAAAGAGGCATCAGAGAACAGCCGAGGGTACGCCGCTCCTGACATCAGCTTGTAAGCCGTCATCAAACGCCGCTCGGCGCCCTCCCCCGTACCAATCACGAGGTTTGAGAGCTCATTGCCATCAAGCTTTACCTTCACCCCGTGGAGCATCTTCTGGTTCGCGGACAAGTTAACCGGAATCATCCCGCCAACTTCGATGCCGTCGTACATAAGCCATTCCAGCTTCGACCCGTCGTCAGACCAACGCGGAACGAAAGCAACATCCGGTCCGCCTTCGGTCTCCATGATCGCTTCCAGCTCTTCAAGAACTACCGGTATCTCGTACCCGTACCAAGTGCGAGTATGAGAACCGCCTGTAGTTCCCTGCATGAAGATCGGCAGGCTATTTCCTGTGCCGGACAGCCCCTGTTCCACGACCCCACGAGCCAGATCCCACAGGCTCTGTGAAGCCAGAGTGAGTTTGTTCTCTGCATAGGTTGAGAAGTTCGCGGTGAAGAGGAAACGACGAGACAGAATTGACCAGATATCCGAATGGTTGATACTCAGTCGCTTCGAATCATAGTCATACGTCCAGTCCCAGATCACCCCCGCATAGACCGGGTGACCATCCCACTCAATGACGAGCGTTCGCCTGACCAGGTCGAACAAGTCACGGAAGTTCAGGCCAGCCATCCGCTGATCATTCAGCAGCACGGTCGCTGAACCCCCGGAGCCCTGGTTCAAAGCGTTCATCCACGTAAACCCGGTCACCGGGATCACCGACTGCTTCTGCCCTGAACGGGTATCAACACTCCAAACACGCCAAGCCACGAGTACTCCTTACATGTAGGTGTCATACAGTTCGATCCGTCCGCCCTTGGACAATGTGACTGGAACTTTCCCTCCGGGAGGGATGGTGAACGTCTGAGCAGCACCAACCAGACCAGCGCCGGCAGCCATCGAGGAATTCACCCGCAACATCCCGTCCCACATATCTACGTAATGGGTCTGCGAGGACGACGGCGACGCGGTCACCGTGTATTGCTCACCTCCAGGGCCTGTAATCGTGTACCCGCCGGAAGACACAGCCCCAGGCACAACGATCTTCGGCCATGCCGGAGCCGAGCCACGGTTCTCCACCATCGTCGCTACGCCAGCAGCTGCAGGTTCAGAACGCGCCATACCGAAAATCCGAGGGTCCGGCGAACGCAAACTGATCTGGAATGAGGTGTGCACATCCGTAACTGGGACCGCTTTGATCTGGCGCGCCAGCACGACGTTCGCCCACTGGTCAGGCCCATGGCCAAGGACTTGAAGGGTTTTGGTTTGGCCCGGCATGAGGCAGCCTTTCAGGGCGTTGATTGCTTCGTGCTGGTGTGAATGGGTTTTCGAGCGCACACGTCCTGTGATGGTGATCAAGCGTTCCCGGTAGAACTCAGGGAGGACGTACCCGCCGTGTCCGTATGGCACGTCCTCCCTGTTTTCCTTGATGTCAGGTGTATCCCACCAGCCATCCAAAGAGTTAACTTTCCATTCATGGGCGTGGGTATCACCCGTGAGCGTTTGCACGCCAAGCTTTACGAGGTTCATACTCACCGCCTAACTGCGAAATTGGTTCTCGAAGTAGAACTTCAACTCGTCGGCGACTTCACGCCGTACCGCGTTGGCATCCGTGGCCTCATAGACCGGAATGTTCAGCGTCACTGTCGTTCCACCGCTACCTCCAACTGATGCCGCGTGCCCACCCGGCCGTCCCCCGCCGGCGAAGCTGGCGAGGTGCTGTACCGATGGGTCGTCGGCGTTGATCGCGCCAAGCACACGGTTGTACTTGTTGGCTGACGTTGCGCGGATGATCCACTCTTCGTCGTCCACGTTCGCAATGGGTCGACCATCAGAATTCACCCCAAGGATCATGTCCCGGCCGAGACCGGTACGTGGGAGTTTCCCGCCGTCCTCGTAGCCAGGCAAACTGATTTGCCCGCCCCGGTAGTTGCCGGTCAGCCCGCCTGTACCGCCACGATGTACCGCTGATGCGCCCGAGTCAGTGAATCGGGTGCTTACTGCGATGGTGGCGAAGCGTGTGCGTGCCGCGTTCTTCAGTGCTTCTTCTGCTGCGCCGGTGATTGCTTGCGCGTTGATCTTCGCGACGCGCTTCTTGGCTGCGGTCTCGTCGATCTTTTTGCCGGTTTCGTCGGTGCCGGTTTCGGAGACTTCGATACGCCCATCGGGCAGTTCGGTGAGGATGTATCCGAGGGTTTCCAGTGCCGCCCGTACTTCAGGCGAGTTCTCCGTGATGGTTACGTTGCCGTCCGGAGTGGACTGCACCAACTCGTGAATCTCAGTGATCTTCCCCGCCAACGAATCAGTGTTGGAGTTGAACTGCACGTACACGCTGCCAGGTATCAGGCCCAGCTGGTCTGCGTAGGCTGCAGCTGCTTCCTTGCTGTAGCCCATCGCAGTTGCCTGCTTGATGAAGTTCTCCCGGCCGTGCGCGATCTCTTCGGACATTTCAGCGGTGGTCGCACCGGCTTCACGCATGGGGTCAATGACCGCGAGCGTACTGGATGCGATACCGTCGAGGGCCGACGAGCTGGCAAGGTACTTGTCTGAGGTTCGGTCGAATGCTTCGCCGTTCTTGTCGACGACCTCACCGTTTTCTTTGATGGTCTTCGTTGCCGAGTTGATTGATTCCTGCAGTCGCCGGATCGCTTCGTTCTCACCAATGATGACCATGCCAGAGTTGACCAGCGAGTCGTACCATTCATCAACAGCATCAGCCGCTTCCTGCGCGGCCTTAGCCGCGTTCTCGTAGGCCGTAGCTGTCCCGTCGGCACCCTTGGCCGCGTTCTTGGACTCTGCGTCAGCCAGCCTCAGTGCAGACGCGTACTGAGGGAATATCTCAGCAAGCTTCTCCACCGGCACGCCAGCTTCTTCAGCCTTCGCGGCCAGAGCCTCGTAGGTATCCGCTGCCTGTTCCGTGTTGCCAGACTTCACCATTCCGGTAAGGACGGAATCCAGCTGTTCGAAATTCTTAGTAACGAATTCCATGTTGCTGGATCCGCGGGAACCGAGTGTCAAAATCTTCGATAGCGTCTGGTCGATGTTGTCACTGATTGACGGGTCGCCGATGATTTTGAACGCGTCGCCGATGCCGTCAACGTCCAGCCCGTTGAAGAAGTTGCCTTTGCCGGTGAATATTTCGTCTAGTTGGGCGCCGGCATCGCCTGTTCCGAGAAGCATGGCGTTTAGGTTGTCGAGGTTTGCTAGGTCGCCGGAGGAAACCATTGATCCGATGATCGGTCCCACGGTGGCTAGCGCCATCAGCCCGGTCGCCGCGGTCTTGGCAGTGTTGCCGAGTTTGCGGGTTCGGGTTTCAAGCTGAGTCATCGGGCCTTCTGCGCGCTGTGTGGCAGCACGGAGGTCCCTAAGTCCAGTGACAGTGGAGACGATGTTTGGTGCGATCTTCATGAACGCGCCCGCAACCAGCGCGCCAACACCGATGAATCCAGTGAGTATGGTTAGCGCAGTCTGTGCTGGTTCTGGCAGGTCCGTGTACCATCCAACGAGATCGGCGATGCCTTCTGCCAGTCCGGCAATGACAGGTAGCAGGGCGGCTCCCGCGTCGATTCCTGCGTCCTTGATGTTGTTCCAGGCGACTTTGACCTTGGATTCGGCGGTGGCGTAGCGTTGCGCGGCTTCGTCGGCCAGAGCCGAGTTTTCTTCCCACGCCTGGGCTCCGAGCTCCAAGGACTCGGTAAGCAAGTCGCCGGAGTTGGCGAGGGCGAGCATGACCTGCATTTCCTCGGTGCCCTTGATGCCCATGTCCTTTAGCGTGGCTGTCAGGTTTCCGCCAGCGGCGTTGGTGCGTGCGATGCCTTCGGCGACGTCCTGCAGGGCTTCCATTGGGGAGCTGCTGAACTTGGAAGCGAATTCCTCGGCTGAGGTGCCTGCTACGCCGGCGAACGCTTCGAGGGATTCTCCGCTTTCGTCGACTGCTGTGCGCATCTTCAGCAGGACGCGGGTGGCGACACCGCCACCGAGCTCTGAGCGGACACCCATGGATGCCAGGGTGTTGGACAGGGCCAGCACGTCAGCTTCGGAAGCGCCCAGCGATGCGGCGGCACCAGCGATGCGTTGGGCCATGGACAGGATCTCAGCTTCAGTGGATGCCCCATCGTTACCCAGTGCGACCAGTGCGGAGCCGAAGCGTTCCACGCCTTGCGAGCCTTCGCGTTCCATGGTGCCCATGACGTTCGAGATTTGGGCGATGTTCGTGGCCGCGTCTTCCGCGGTCAGGTTGGTGGTTTCGCCGAGGTCGATCATGGTGGCGGTGAAGCCTAGAACGTCGTCGCGGGCCACGCCCAGCTGACCGGCGGCCTCGGCCACGCCTGCGATCTCAGCGTGCGTGGACGGCAGTTCCTTGGCGAGGTCGCGTAGCCCGTCGGAGAGCTCTGCGTAGCCTTCTTCGGTGTCGTCGATGGTCTTGCGGACACCAGCGAACTGAGACTGCCAGTCCATGGCTGCCTTGGCGGACAGGACAAGCCCACCGGTGATGGCGGTGCCAGCGCCGACCATGGTGTTGGCGACTTGGCCCCACGCTTTTTCGTGCTGCTTAGCTACGTCTGCCAGGCGGCCTATGCCGGACTGGGACTGTGTGCCCGCGTCTTCGGTCTTTTTGGCGGTTTCCTTGGCTTTTGCGGAAACCCGGTCCATGTCCTTGATGAACGCACCGATTTCGGCGCTAACAAGAACTCTCAGCTTTTTGTCCACCGCTGGGCACCGCCTTTATTTAGTTATCCGTCAAGATGGGTGTCTTTCAGGTGGAGTTTCTGGCCCGGCCATGTGGTGCGGTTCTTGTTGGACGTAAACGTTTCCAACGCTTCGCAGCCGTGGCACATGGTGTCGTCGTGCACTTCGAACCGTCCGACGTTGTCGTCCCCGCGGGTGATGTGCGCGGGTAGGCCGCAGCCGGAGCAGATCGTTTTCAGGTATTTCGTGTATGCGATCTGCATGATTTTGTCTTGGTCGCAGTACGTCCCGTCGTCTTCCCGTACGCCCAGGAGCACGGTGACGGGGATGCGGCAGTCCCGCGCTGTTTCCACCAGGTCGAGCAGGTGGGCCCAGCGCGGGGTTCCGAGGGCTTCTACGATTTTGGGACGGTCACCTCGGGGATGTCCTGGGTGGCGCGTGCGTTCGCATCGGAAAGCAACCGCATTTGTGCTTCCCCGAGCTTCTCGTAGAGTGTGCGGGCCTGCTCTAGGTCTAGACTGACCAGTTGCCCCTTGTTCATGAGTGTGGTGGATGCTGCGATGATGCGGAGCCGAGATTCACGCTCAATGAATTTCCGGGTGAACTCGTTGACGTTGACGCGCACGAGGGCGTTCACGTCGGCAGGGATTTTTACTTCCATGCGGGCCGCGGTCTTGCGCGCTTCGTTCTTGCCGAGCTCAGCCTGCTTGTCGATTTCCTTGGAGCACTCGGTGAGGACGGTTTCCCGGATGCCGGCAATTTCAGCGTCGGTCAGTGAGGTGACGCGAAATATCTTCTTGGATGCATGGATCCGCATTTTCAGTTCGTCGATTTCAGCATCGAGTCCGGCGTTCGGGTTGCTGTTCCCGCCGAGGGCTTCGTCGCCCTCGGGCACCTCTTCGACTGGGACTTTCTGCGCTTCGAGTGCGTCGATTTCGGCGATCAGGTCGAAGCGGTTGTACAGGTTGACGTTATGGACGGTGCGTTCGCCCATGGCCAGCCACTCGTCGAGGTCTAGCTCGCTGTTTGGTGCAATGTTTTCGGACATGATGATTGACTCCTAAAGGATGGGTTTTACTTGACTTGCAGGGTGTAGCATCGGCGGTCGAAGCCTTCGAATGCTTCGTTGAGGATCCGGGCGCCGTTCTCGTCGCGTACGTATTCGATGACGCGGACACGATCTGCTGTCATGTTGATTGACACAGTGTTTTCGGGTTTCAGCCCCAACGCTTCAACAGCTGCTTTCAGCTGGTCGCGGGATACGGTGCCCTCGTTGTGGCGTTTCTCAGCCATGGTTGACTCCTAATGTTTGTGGTGACCCCAGAAAGGTTTAGAGTCCGGGCAAGGGCGGGAGTCAAGCACCCCTACCCGGACTGGTCTTTGGTTACGCTGCAGCGACCACGGCGCGAGGCGCGAAGGACTGCGGCGCGAACGACTGGTTGAACTTCTCGTAACCCGCAGTCGCCGGCGACAGAGTGCGTGGCGACAAGGTCAGGACCTCCATCACGGCGACTTCATCACCAGTGGCCAGTGGCACCTCTGATGGGTCTTCACCGTCAGCGACCTGGCCGATACGCTCCACGAGGTACCCGCCGATGCCCTTATCGGTGAACGTAGTCCACGCGATGTCTTCGACAGCGTCCTTGAAGCGGAACATGTCGAAGCCAGCTTCAACGGTGTCCATGCCTGGGGCGCCGGCTTCGATGGAGTCGCACGGCGAAGGGTCGGTAATCACGGCGGTGCCAGTGATGCCGAACTGGTAGTTCGCTACGGTCACGAGGCACGTCAGCTGGATGCCAGCCGCGACCTCGGCGACCGTTGGCGCGTTCTTGTTAGCGATGGTTGGTACCCACCACAGGGCGCGGTTGTTCATGTTGAGCATCTTTGGACCCTTGGCGGCCATAGCTACTTACCTTCTTTCGAGGATGGGACTGGTGCAAGGTTTGGGAAGCGTCCGTCCAGCCAGGTTTCTGGTACTGGGCGGCGCACTACCTGCTTGGTGTTGGTGTCGTATACCTTGACCTTCTTGCGCGGGTCGTAGACGCGGTCTGGTTGTGCGGGTTCGGTGATCCGGGCTACCACCGCGGGGGTGGCTGGCTCGGTGACCTGTTTAGGGGTTGCCACGGTGGGCCTCCTTTAGGTGGTGGTGAGCCGCCACGAGAGCGGCAGGAAAAACCGGGCTGGTGTTGCCTGGTCGTCTTTGATGGGCACGGCGACCCGGAACGCCTCGGTGTCGACGTGCAGCCGGTGGTTCCCGATTCGTGTGTTGGTCAGCGCGGCGGCGACTATTTCTGCGCATTTGCGTGCGTGGCCCGGCGTGGGTCCGACGCAGTTCGTCTGCGGTGCCCAGTCATGCACGAGGGTGTCCGTCATGCCAGTCAGATCTGGGTCGCCGATGTCTGCCGGGATTCCAGCGAAGAACAAAACGTATGGCAGGACGTATCCTGCGCCGTCGGTGGGGATCTTGCCCGGGATGTACCCGTCGTAGGCTCGCCCGCCAAGGGCTGGGATAGCTTTCAGCTTGGCTTCGAGCTCAGCACTGAATGTGGTTGCGTCCATCAGCTGTTCACTGCTTTCTCGATGATCTGCGCCATCGCCTGCTCGAACGCGTCAGCATGCTTGTCCGCGGCTGGTCGCATGAACGGTTGAGGTGCCATGCGGCTGGTACCGAATTCGAGGTACGGGCTGTAGCTGGCGGATGCCACGACTTCCGCGGACGGTGATTCCTGGCTGACATTGCGCAGGTCGGAGGTTTTGATTCCAGAGCGGAGGAAACCGGTGTCCACCGGCGCCAAGGTCTTGGCTGTGCCCTCGATGTCCTTCGCGGTTTTCTTGACCACGGTCTTCGCCAGTTGACCAACCACCTTGGGAACAGTTCCGAATTCCACGCCTAGGTTGCGTAACTCTGAAGCATCAAAGCTCATGACGCCTCCCCTCGCTGGGTAAGGTGGATGGATGACTGAGAAACCAATCAAGCCTGTGAAGTTGAACCGGGCAGCGCTGTTCTTCCTCGTGGTCGCCGTACTCGGTTTCCTTGCCGGTACCGCAGCCCCGTTCTTCACCGTGATTGGTGTAATTGGTGCCGTGATGTGCTTGATCACCGGCGCCTTATGGTGGATCAACTGGGCCAACGGCCGGAAGGGACTCTAGGCCGGGTTTTGCTGGGTTTGGTTTTCCCATGCGATGAAGTCGTGTGCCCAGAGTTCAGAGCCGGTCATGCGTTGCTTGAGTGTGTACTCAGTGCCAGCGCTGGTGACGATGTCGCCGCGCTCCCCCACATGAAGTTCAGGCAGCGTGCCGTCGTATGGGAGTTGGATCAGGTATTGGCGTGACTCGGTGGGCTGGCCTGCAAGGTCTGCGGCTTGTTCTCGCTTCAGCTCTTGGATGCGGGCCTTGCCCGACCAGAGTTGAGTGCGTCCTGTCCAGCCTTCAGGCAGAGGGAATGGTGCAGGGCCGTCAGTGACGCGTTCGATCACGCAATCAGCGGTCATGCCGCCCGCGGCGACTGGCCGGTGATGCTCGGACCAGCCGTCTGGAATGATTTTGGTTCCGGGGAATGGCATCAGAAGACCCTCCATTCCTCAGCTTCGAGACGGCTATGGCCGGTGTCGATGATTTCAAACGTTCCACCCAAGGTTGGGTCGTCGTCGTCGGCCTGGGTGCGTAGGCCTGCAGCGAGTTTGCGGAGCGACTCAGCCACTGCAGGGCCGTCGCTGGTCAGGTCTTGCGTGCGGATCTTCTTCGATACCAACACCTCGGACACTGCGATAGCTTCAAGCGCGTCGGCGGCTGCGCGCTTCACAGCCCATCGGGCGCCTTCGGTCCAGTCCTGCAGTTCCAGATAGGTTTGCAGGGTTGGGTCGTCGATTATTGGAGGGGTGCCCATGTCTGCGATCAGTACGCGTACCTGTCGGATTGCTGCTTCGTAGTCCATGACCACCTCTTCGAAAGTTTTGGGTATAGCTGAGGGGCACCACCATCCGGTGATGCCCCTCAGCCCTACGGGTTTGGGCTAAGCGCCCTTGGAGCCGTAGACGGCTACGGTGAAGCCCTTGGCGCCACCGGTTACGTGGCGGCCACGGAACCAGATGGTGTCGTCGTTGAACGAACCGTCGTTCACTGGCACCTGGCCACCGCCGACGCGCTCGCCCTGGTCACGCTTCACGCGGATATCCACGTTCTCGTGACCGATCAGGCCGGTCTTGACCACAGCCGGGTTAGCGGTAGCCTTGCCCGGCAGGAGCGCCCAGCTGGTGTTCTTGGTGGCCGCGCCGTTCAGGTTGATGAACTCGCGGGACACCTGCAGCTGCACCAAGCCTCGGAACGGGTTGGTTTCCTCGGTCTCGGTGACGTTGCCGGCACCGTCGTCGACCTTTCGGACGATCTTTTCCGCGTTGAGGATCTGGCGTGCACGCATGGCCAGGCCAGGGCCTACCACGAGAACGATGGTGCTGACGTCAACCAGTTCCTTGCGGTGGTTCTCCTTCAGCGAGATGCCCTCGATGGCGGCGATCATGTTCTCAGCGGTGAGTGGCTTGGTGTCCACGGTGCCGAAGAAGCCGGTCTTCAAACCGGTCGATCCTACGAGTACCTCGTAGATCTTGCGGTTCTCGGTGTTCACCGCGGCGTTGCCGAGTACCTTCGGGAAGTCAGCGAGGTCGGAGAAGTCGCGGGACAGCTGCAGCTCCCAGGTGAGGCCGAAGTTCTTACCGGTCTTGCCGGTCTTGATTTCGACGTCAGTCTCGGCCAGCTTGCCGCCCTTGTACTCGTCGCCTTCCTTCACGTCTTCGAAGTACTCGTTGCCGAACAGGTCGACCATCTTCTTCGGGCGGAAGTCAGACAGGTTCTTCTCGAACGCGAACAGGTCGTATTCCTTGACCGCGTCCTTCTGAGCACCCATCGCTTCCTTCTCGAAAGCGGCACCAAGCAGCTTCGGGAAGTCGGAAGTGGTGAACGCTTCCATCAGGGTGTTCTGGCGGGAGAAGTTCGCAGGGTTGCGTCCTTCGCCGAATAGCTTGGCGGCTTCGAAGACGCGCTCTTCCTCAGTGGGTGCGGCGCGGAAGCCTTCACGTGCTAGTTCAATAGTCATGGTGTGTGACTTCCTTTCTTAGGCGCCGGCCGGAGCGGGAGCGGTGTAGCCGAACGGAACGACTTCCAACGGTGCCGCGGTGGCAGTCTTGGTGGCCAAGGCGACGCCCCATGGGGTGTTGCCGGTGGCGGTTGCGTCGAGCTTTCGGTCGCTGGTGATGTAGACGGGGTCGCCTACGTTGGTGATGGCACCGGTGACTTCGATGTCCCAGGAGCCGTCGAGCCATACGGTGGCGTTGCCGTCTTCCTGGCGGTCGATCTGGGCGACGCCGGAGATGCGGCCGACCTGGACTGGTTCGCCGGACTTGGTGCCGGATGGTACTGGCAGTGCGATGTGCAGTGCGTTGGGGTAGCGCTGATTCAGAGCCATGGTTTAGGCCTTTCCGTGCAGGGCGGCGATCAGTTCGTCGTCGCTGATCTTCTTGGATTCGGTGGCGCGTGGGGTATAGGTGCCCATGCCTCGCGGGGTGCCTGCGCCCTGGTCGGCTTCGGATTTGGCTGCCGCCTCAGTGACCTCAGCGCGGAACGCGTCCGCGTCGAAGTCCTCCGGGGTTGCGACGGATTCTGCGAGGCGGGTGTAGAGCGCTGGTGCGTCTTCACCGAAAGCTTCGGCGACGATGCGCTTAGCTTCCTTGACCCGGTTCGCAGCGGCTTCGATTGCGCGCTCGGCGGCTTCCTTGGCTCGTGCGTCCTTTTCGGCCTGCAGTTCTGCTTCCAGCGCGGTGGCCCGGCCGGCGGACTCGCGGAGCTGGGTCAGTTCCGCTTCCTCAATCTGGGTGGTTGCCATGGTGGCATCCTCCTTCTTGTTTTCGGTTACCCCGGCCGGAGTGGCGGGGAGAATGACGGGGTCGTATTCGACCCGGCGGCGAACCTCAACAGGTTCCCCGGAGAGGGTGACGTTCACACCGGTCAGCTCGTAGGCTTGCCGGAAGTACTTGTCACCGATTTCGTAGTAGACGTAGGTGTCATCGTGGTCAGCGACCCATGCGTAATCGTCGTGGGATCCGCGGATGGTGGCTTGCAGCCACATGCGGATGTCGCTGGCGGTGGCTTCGGCGATGATGGACCGGGATTCGATGACCTTCGCGGCTTCGAGTACCTGGTCGATCTTTCCACCGCGGCCTGCCACGGTCACGAGGTCGGCACGGTTGAATGGGTCGGGGATGATGCGTTCCACGATCTTCTGTCCGGATTCGTTCACGCTGATTTCGGCGCTGGCGAAGATGCTGGCCCCGATGTGCTCGTGGAAGTCGTCGACGAGGTCACGCCACGCGGAAGCAACTTTCGCTTCGGCCTGCAGCGCGCCGCCTTCGCCAACGTATGCGTCTTCTTCCAGGACGATGGCGAGGTTCCGGAGGGATCCTTCTGGGCGTTCCATCATCTCGGTGGGGGTGTCGTGGTCGATCATGCCCAAGGTGCCACGCGGGAATGCACGCTCTGTGGCGGCAGTCGCCAGGACCTCCGGCGTGTAGTCGCCGCTGGATCCTTGGCCGGGGCTGATCAGAGTCAGCAGGATACGGCCGGGGCCGCGCCGGGTAGCTGTCGCGGATTCTCGGATATGGGTCATCTGTTGGATCTCCTAAACTGGTGTCCATGAGTGCTGACGACGCGAACGACACCCCGGGCGAGCCGGGCGCATGCCCAGGCCACGAATGGAAGGTAGGACGCGTGTTCTTGCGACCTACGGGTGGTTCAATGTCCGTGGTGTGCAAGTGGTGCGGGACGGTGGATTATTACCCGTCAGCCAGCGACGGAACCTAGCAGGTCTTTCACCGGTGTCTGAATGTACGAGTCTCGCCAAGCATCGGCCTGGCGGAGGGTTGCGAGGTCTTCCCACTTGATTTGATCGTCAGCGAGCAGCTGCATTCTGGTGGGGCCCATGATCGATAGTTTCGAGTCGTCGGTCAGCCCGTCGTACCAAGCTCGGGCGTCGGGGAACGTGTCGGCTGGTTCTTCGATGTTGAACCCGAGCTCTTTCCACGACTTGGTGATGTCGATGCGTGCGCAGCGGCCGTTCTGGTGGTCTTCGGGCCCGAACTGGTCTACTGGGTACAGGGTGCCGTGCTTGGACAGGCAGGATGGGCAGGTGCGCCGGTCTAGGGTGCATTGCCATTTCCAGCCGGTCAGCAGCTCTTTGTTCTGCTTCGCAGACGTGAGTGACCCGTTTCGGTGGGCGTCCAACATTTCGGTTCGTGCGATCCGTGTAGCCCGGGCTAGTCCACCGTTGAATTGGCCTTCTGTTGCGCGGATCAGTTTGCGGGCGACTTCGCGGGGGTTGTCCCCCACTGCGATACCGCGGACCAACTCTTTACGCATCGCAGCGGCCACCCAGCCGGCCAGTGGCCGTGTTGCCGAGTGGATCTGCTGAGTAGTGCGAAGAACTATCGCATCGAGCGCGTCTGGTGCTGGCGCGTCCAGTTCGAATTCGACACCAGCTGATGCCGGCGGCAGTTGTGAACGCAGGACTGCTTCATGCGATTGCACCGCGTCCAGCACTGCGTCAGCCAAACTGTTTTCGATGACTTCGTTCGCGCCCCGAGTGAGCTCGTTCAGCACCGTGCGGGCTTGCCTGAGCGCTGCCTGTAGTTTCCGGTTGCGTGCGACTACTGCACGAGGCAACCGGTCAGGAGCGCCCTGCAGCAAGTCCAGCAAGGCATCGTTGAACAACGGTGTGAGCGTATCCCACGCCTCGACCCAGGCCATTGTGAGTGCTAC
Source organism: Glutamicibacter sp. AGC84 (assembly GCF_053543575.1). Classification (NCBI taxonomy): domain Bacteria; kingdom Bacillati; phylum Actinomycetota; class Actinomycetes; order Micrococcales; family Micrococcaceae; genus Glutamicibacter; species Glutamicibacter sp. AGC84. Next base: position 155,316 of record NZ_JBLVOC010000006.1, on the reverse strand, counting down.
GGCTTGTTCGTCGGTCATCCGTTGGAGGCGCCGGCGAGTGTCGGCGGCTATCAGCAGGGTTTCATCTGTGACAGCCACCAACATCACCGCCTATTCTTGTCCAGCCCGGTACGCGTCAGCCGCGGCCTGCCCAGCCGCCACGAGAGGGTCGAGGAAGTTGCCTTCCTCGTCGGTCATCTCTTCCAGCCACTCGTCAACGTCGCGCACGCCCAGGGCGCGCATGATCATCTCAGCCAACAGTAGTGGTGGGATGTGCCCGTCGGCCTTCTCCAAAGCGTCCATCATGGTTTTCGGATCAACCTTGGTGATGTCCGGGAACGCGATGGTGAGCGTCCGGTCATCTTCCTTGGTGAGCACCGTTTGGAGCCGGTCACCGTCTCGCACCGTTCTGCCTTGGCCACGAAGCACACCTCGCGGGGCGATGACTGCTTGGTCGATGACGTAGCCGAGGATCTGCCGGCGTGCTTCACGCCAAACCTCTTGGCGACCTTGCATGGTCAGGGTGGTTGGGAAGTCCAACGTCTCCGCTACAGCGCGTGCACCGGTTTGGCCGGGATCCGCAAGGAGCATGGTGACTGGGATGCCCAGCGCGGTGGCGACCATGGCTGCCAATGGTTTCGCTGAGTCAGAGTCGATGGTGGCGCCGGTCTTCGGCACCGCTTCAAGCTTCGAATCGTCAGTAGCGTTCACGCCACCGCCTGGCGCCATGCTCTCGATCTTCTGCAGCTCACGACGACCTGTCGCCGCGGTACGCTTCCCGCTCTTGCCGACGCGCTGCCAAACGATCTTGGACAGGGCGTTCATCATGATCGCCCACGCTTCAAGGAATTCCTTGTACCCGCGGGCCCACGGCAGGGCGGCGAAAGCGTCGCCGATGCCGTATTGCCAGCCGGTGAGGGCGTTGACCTTGATGTGGTAGATCGGTGCATCCCAGATGATGTCGTGGCCGACACTGTTCGGGGTGGCCCCGTATCGGCGTTGGCGCATCTGAGGGCGGTAATCGTACCGAGGGTGGTAGGTCGTGACCTCCTGCTCTCTGCCGGATGCGTCGCGCCGGTTCCAGACCCGCTTGTAGTAGCGGACAGACAGGGAATCTTCCGGGTCGGTGATCTGCTCCTGGATTTCCTCGAACGGGATCACACGGGGCTTCACCCGCCCAGTGAGAGGGTTGGTGAACAGTGCGAAGAACACGTTGCCGTCAGTGCCCAAGGCTAGTTCGTTGCGTGCCTGCGCTTCGGATCCGGCGAACACTTCACGTACTTCCGGGTCGTCCAACCAAGTCTGCACGAGCTCGTTGACGCGTTCGCCGGTGGCTGTGGTGCCAACGCCTTGCCCGAACACGTACGCTGCACGCAGCTCCAGGCCGCGCTTGATCAGCGGGTTAGCGATCGCATACACACGGCACAGCTCAGCATTGCGGCGGCGCGCCTCCGGTGTGAGTTCACGTTGCCCATCCTGCAGGATCCGTTCCCAACCAGCATCTTCACGTGCCAATGACAGCTGGGCCATGGACTCAGTCAGGGTTTCTAGCTTGTGTTCTAGCGTGGACACGGTGCCTACTGGGACGCGCTCGGTTGTGTCAGCTTCGGCTAGTGGCGCCCAATCTTCGAGGTTCAGATCCACACGGCACCACCATTCCTAGTAGGGCGACAGATAGTATCCGTCGGTTTCGAGTTGGTCATATTCATCCGGCTGCACAATGTCATCCCCCAGCCCGTCGATACGGTGCAGGAGCAACTGATTCACTGCCTGGGACATGGTGTCCAGCTGGTCATCGTTTGCGCCTGCGGGGAAGGACAGGGCTTCTTGGGTGAAGTGTTCCACCCAGGGGCAGAGCGTCGTGGATGGCAGGACGATGTTCTTGGAGAACGCCAACGGGCTGACAGCTGACACGCGAGCGTATTTCGAGCCAACTGGTTCGACTGGGATCAGCCCGATCACTGTTTTCTGCAGAGCGTTCATGACCGCGGGGCCGTTGGCCTTGTCCTCAACGAGCTTGGCGGTTGCTTCCGGCCACTTCGCTGTCAAGGCTTCGATGGCTTCACACGTTTCGTTGAAGTTCATCCGCCGGCGCACTTGGTCTAACAGGTAGGCGACGTTGCCGACGCGCAACCAGACTTGGCCCACAACATAGTCGCTGGTGTTCTCGCCCTTGAAAGCAAGGTCCCAGGACTGTATGAGTTCGTGGTCGTCACGGTCGATGCCGGGGACGGTGTGCCGTCCGTCTGCGTGTTCGATCCACATTGGTTGTTCGTAGCGGGCCCACTCTGTTGGGAGTACGCCGCCGTCGTCCAAGGTTGGGTTGCCCTGGTAGAGGGATTGCCACACTTTGGGGCCGACGGAGACTTTGATCTGTTCCCACTGGTGCGGGGTGCGCTGTCGGGCGGATTCGAGCCATTCACCGGGTTTACGGTCTAGTGGGTCGTTTTCCACGGCTTCGGCAGGGATGTTGAGCACTGTCCAGCGGTCAGCGTCTTCACCGGCGAGCAGTCGGCCGGCGAGGTCGTCAGCGTGCCAGCGGGTAAGAACGAGGATGACTGGGGCGCCGGGGGCGAGTCGGGTGATGCCGACGGACTGCCAGAACCCCCATGCTTGCTCACGGTAGGTTTTGGAGTAGGCCTGTTCCAAGTTGGAGATGGGGTCGTCGATGAACAGTGCGTCAACGGCTCGACCGGTCAGGCCGCCGCGGATACCGACGGAGCGGACTCCACCCTTTTTCCCGTCGAGCTTCCAGCGTCGTGCAGCGCCATTGTCTTTGGCTACGCGCAGCCCGAGGTCGAGTGTTTCGTCGTCACCGTCATTGGAAGCGATGTGGTTACGAATATTGCGCCCGAACTCGTCGGCAAGATCCTGGGCGTAGGAGACGATGGCGATACGCCGGTCAGGGTTACGGGTCAGGAACCACAATGGCCCAATCGTTGTGACGCGGGTGCTCTTGCCTTCCTGGGGCGGAAGGTTGATGATCAGCCGGTCGATCTCCCCCGCTTCGACCTTCACCAGGTACTCGTCGATCAGATCAAGTGCCGGGGTCTGCAACGTGGTCGGCTCGATCGCTTTCGCCAGCTGGCCGGGGGTAGCCCAATCATGCTCTGGTATCTCGAAGGCTCGGGCCGCGTACTCCGCCCAGTCATAAGCGGCAGACACGGTGGCACCTTCTTTCTTTATTTAATACCTATTCAATTAGTTTATAAATAAACAAGAATTTGCATATGATAAACTATTAAGGTAAGCAAGTCCACTCATTCGAAGGATGTACTCGTGAAGAAATTCGATCCTATTGTTATTTGCCCGGAATCCCAGAAAGAAATCACTTACCGCTACAAAACGCTGAGTGCTGGCGAAGTTCATATCACCAGCGCCACATGCCCAGGCGGACTGGCGTGCAGCTATGACGCCCATCTTGGCGGTCACCGTGCCCTCGTGTCACAAGCGCTGGTGGCCCGTTGTAATTAGTTTTGTTGACGGCGGCTGGTCCGCTGTAGTTTCGCATCACGCGTGCCCCGTTATACCCACTCGGTGTGGCGGGGCACTACTGTGTGCGTCTTGTTGTGTTGTCGGCTTGTTGGCCGCCGTCAAGTTTGGTGGGGCAGGTTGGCCTTGGGCTGTTGAAGACTAGGTTTCCCTACTCGCAGCCGTCATGGGCGCCTTCACACATTGGTGTGTTTACCCCTCGTGCGACTGGCAGGACTCGAACCTGCGATTCACGGCCCTCACGCCGTGGGCTCATGCCACCGAGCTACAGTCGCTCCCCCAGGCTCGTGCACCTGGGGGCTATTTGGTTGTGCGTGCGGGTGGTGCCGGTCATGGCAGACTGCTCACGCCATGGGGTTGCGTGGCTCTGCTCTCGGCGTTCTTACTGTCGATAAGTGGTTCCGCCTGCTGCGCAGATCTTCACTGGTCACAGTTCTTCGATCTTGGGTCTTACCCTAGTTACAGTTCATGAGATTTGCAACTTCTGCTTGCTACTATTGCGCTTGTCAATTGCACCTGCTTGCAAGACAGCGAGCACCTCGGCTGGGGTGTGCCCCTCCTGGCGTGTTGCTAGGTCACATTTCGGTGCGAGTTTGCCGCGGTGCACCCAGAGTTTCGCTGTGCCGTATTTCAGTGTGTAGCCGGCGGCGTTGAGGGCTTTCACGATTTGCAGGAGTGGGCCGCGGACGTGCCAGGCTTGGGCGAATCGTTCGGTGATGCGGTCGGTGAGGTCGTGTTCTCGGTGGCATTCTTTGCAGCGCCCGGCGGTGGCTGTTTCGTGGCCTTCGACTACACCCAGGCATTTGGTGACGGTTCCCTCAGCGTTGAGGTTGAGTGCCCCGCACTCCCCTAGTGGACGCTTCTGGATAGGCCTGTCAGCTGCTGAGATGACGCGTCGTTCAAGGTCGCGTAGCTCTTGGTAGATGTCGGCGACGAACTCGCGTTTGCGCAGGTTGTGGGCCATGGCGCGGAGGTACTCCGCGGCGTGGAACGTGGTTGTGAAGATCCGCAAGCGGTTCGGCTCTTCCCTGCCATTCACCCAGTGCGCCAGCTCGGCAAGCCGGCGCTCATACTCGCCCAAGCGTTCAGCCATATCCAGGTTCAACGGCGCACCCGGGGCGCTGGTTCCCGCGGAGCCGACACGGGGCTGCACACCCTGATTCGCCAACGTCGCCTGCGCGGTCCGCAACGTCGCCGGCACACGATCCAAGATGCCACGGAAACGCGTGTCGCAATGATTGCACAGGTACAGGCCCTGTGTGGTGGTGTACTCACAAACTAAACAGCTCATTGCCTACCCCTATTGGACCTATCCTTATTCGCCTTGCGAATGATCTTTGCTCTTGCCTGAAGGACTTCACGGGCCTTCGTCTGTTCTTCTGAATCTGCAGATCGAGCAAATGCCAGAACGGCCGTTTCGACATCTTCTTTAGTAGTTTCGAGCAGCAAGGAAAGATACAGGTTCTCGCTCAATTGCTCATCATCAGTCAACTTGTGAACTATGGCGTTCTGGACCGCAGCGTTCTCAATTCCTCCCACTAACACCCTCTTATTTGCGAGATGTTGCGACGTCTCAGTTATGAGCCGAAGAACCAAATTACCAAGTAGCACACCTTCGTCACCAAAAGTCTGGGCAGCGCGGTTATAACGCTCGGAGCTATTCCTCCAGGCGACTGCAGCCGATCCAATATCATTAATATCGGAAAGGCTTTCCAGGGGTTTTGGAGCTGAGGCGATTAGCAGCTCCGCTTCCTTTTCCAGCGTAGTCCGACGACTATCCTCATCTTCACGGGCGACAGCTTTATTACTCTGAACGACAGTAAACCAAGCAAGTCCAATTGCCGCGACAGCCGAAAGCAGCGTTCCTATACCTGTAATCCATTCCAGCAAGCCCGCACTGGGTAACTCGCAGTTAAGAATAGTACTGCCGAAATCCGGCATGTCACAGGAGAATTTGTCAGCAAGATTCATGCACTAATCCTATCCTTCCTGGTCGGCTACTGGTCGGTGGAGGTTCAAGCCTGGTGGGGTGTTGGTTCCGGTGATGGTGACGGGGTGGCTCATGGTTAGGCTGGTGCCGGTTGGTTCGCCGTCTATGAGCATGATGATGCCGACGAATCGTTGGCCCAGGGTGTAGGTGGTTCGGCCTGCCACCGCGTCAGCAATGCAGGTGTCGTCTATCAGCTGCGCTTGTGGGTGCACTTCGGCGAGGATGCCGTTAAGAGTGGCGTCGCCTTTCTTGAATTCGATGTTTTTGCCGAGGTCTGCGCCAGATAGGTGGCGGGCTTCGCGGGTGGTGGTCATGGGGTCACTTCCTCTTACTGGCCCACGCTGGTGCGCTGGTGGGGTATCTCATGTTGGTGTTCATGTGGCGTTGCGGAGGCCGGGGCTTCTCGAAGACGTGCGCGTCGAGTGCTTGAAGAAGGTCACGCAGGGAGCCGCCGGCGACGTCTGGCCTGATACCCATGGCCGTGGCCATTTGTTCCGCTGCACGCCGTATGCCGGCTTCGTATCTCAGGCCGCTATCGGTCACGTAGTCAGTGAGGTCGACGGCGTTACCCAACTCGTCCAGGGTTGGCGGATTGGTGCTGAGCGGGGTGTCGGGCAGGTAGTAGATGCGCTTCATGGCGTTCCTCCGGTGAGTTGGCGTAGGGCGTTGGGGACGATGGTTGGGAGCATGTCGGCTTGTAGCTTGGACAGGTTTAGCTGTGCGAAGATCTGCTTCAACGCGACCACGACGAGTTCGGCTTTCTGCTCTTCCAGTTCGATGCGCCGCTGCTCAATACCTGCTTTGAGTGCCATGGTGGTGAGCTTGGCGAAGTGTTCGCGCTCTTTCGTGTAGAGGGTGTACCAAGTTGAGAATCCGGCTTCTTGGACGGTCATATCCACGGGGCCTTGCGCCCCGATACCAGTCTCAGTCTTTGTTATCCCCCATACAAGCTCGTTAGGTTCGACTTCAGCGACTTTGGTTCGGAGCCATTGGACGTGCGCGTGGCTGATCCGGATCTCTTGCAGGAGGGCTTGGGCTGGGTCTACGTCAGGATATTTTTCTTGGATGCCGAGGGTGCCGATGGCTTGGTTCAATTCTTGTTCCGCGATCCTCTCTTCGGCAGCTGCCTTCGCTTTCGGGCTATTACCACCGTGCCGGCCGCACCGGACACCGCCCGGGACTGGGGAGGATCCGCAGGCTTCGTCTTTGCCGCGCTTCTTCGCCCCGCAGATCAGCTTCCCGTCGCGTTCTTGTCCTGGCGCGTATGCGGGGTCGCCCTTGTACCGTTTGATCGCTTTGCCCAGGTTCTCCGCAGTGACTCTAACGACCATTGGCGGGTTCCTCCATTCCGAGTAGTTGCTTGCCTTCTGCGTGTGGGCATAGCTCGCCGGGCTTCAGGGACAGGTAGCCGTGGGCTTGGCATCCGCCATGGTGGTCGAACCAGCAGTCATCCATGTCCAGTAGGTCACGGATAAGATCACGCAGCTTGGCTTCTCGTTCTTGCATGTGCTTGTCCAGCACCTCGGCAACATGAGCGCGGTGCAGGGCGTACAGCTGACCTTCCGTCTCAGCCATCACGACCTCGCCACACTTGCAGCGCATACGGCTGGCTTCGCTCCACGGACGCTTGACCGTGTGCGCTTCGAGGATTTCTTGAATGGTCATGGCTTCACCGCCGGGCGCCCCGTCCACGGACCGTCCGCTTTCGGCTGCTGCATCATGTTGTTGTAGAAGTTTGCCAGGTCGTCACAAGCTCCCCGGCAGTCCTCACAGGTGGCGTAACTACCCGGCTCATGGATACCGTCACAAGTCCAGCCTGCAAGGTTGACCTGCTCACCGGTTACTGCCGGCTGGGCGACGGCGAGGTCGAGTAGCTTATGCAGAATGTCCGGTTCAATGACTGCGTGGCGTAGTTCCTCGGTCGCTCGGTCTGCCAGCAGTCTCAGGTTGGCGAGCGCGTCCGGGTTTAGCGGGGGCTGGTTAGGCATTATCGTGCTCCAATCGTGAATAGTCGCTCGGTGGCGATGTGGCGATCTTCTGACCCGACACGGACGGATGAACGCAACGGCTGTTCCCAGATGCACTTCCAGCCATCCGGCGCCTTGTACTCGCTGACGAATACATGAGCGCCACGCGCAGCCCATCCCCCGGCAACCTCCCAAAACTCTGCGTGGTCGATGCGGTCGGTCCGTGAGTAGTTCTTAGTGCCCTCATATGGCGGGTCGCAATACACGACATCCCCGACCTGCGGATTGATCGTGATTGCGTCAGCTTGCCGGTAGTTTGTTTCTACTTTGGCTCGCATTTTTGGTGCGTCTCGCAGCAGGGCTCTGGCTGATTCGGCTTGGTGGTTTCGTGGTGTTCCGTTGGCGTTGTGCCCGCCTCGCGCATACCCCTCGAAGAACCGGCCGCCAAATGATCCCCCGAAGCCAACGAAGCCTCTCAGTGCGCTTGGCTGCTCGGCGTATCGGAGCTCCTGATATTCGTCGTAGCTTACGACCGACGGCGGCTCCCAGCCATCGTGGAGTGCTTGCCACATGAGCATGAGATCTGGGTGAATGTCGCTGTAGTTTGCGGTGTCGAATTGGTTTCCGAGTTTCGCGGCGATTGCTCCTCCGCCGATGAACGGTTCCCAGTAGGTTCCGCTGTGATGAGGGATGTGGTTGGAGATAGATTCTGCGATTTTCTTCGCGATTCGGCCTTTGCCGCCCATGTACCTCACTTCTCGGCCCTCATTCCCAGTCCTTCAGATAGCTGTCGGGCGGCTTCGGCGTAGTCCACGCCGGGAATCGCGCTGTCATCGGGGAGGTTGAACAGCGTTGCCAAGGTAGCCAAGCGCTGCTCGTAGGCGAGGGCTAGGGTGGCGTGCGTCGTGGCCTGCTGCGCGAGGATTAGGCGCTCATGATCTTCGTGCGCTTGAATCTCTGACGCTTCGCAGCTGTACATCATCGCGTCTTCCTCATTAGGGTTGCCGGGTAGGTTACTCATTTCGCACCGCCGTGGGCTGCGTACACGTCGGCCACGCACTCAGCGAGTGGTGCCGCTGCAGGGTGGTCTGGTGCGTGATCCGCAGGGATCGGGTGCGCTTCCAGACAGCCGCGTAAGTCTTGTTCGAACCCGGGGCTGGTGCCGAACAGGTCAGCCTTCACCTCGTCGGTGACAGGCACGCTGTCCGCTACCCGCTCAGCCGGCGCGCAACCGGTCAGCGTGACGATGGCGGCCGTGACGGCTACCAAAGATTTCTTGTACATGATGGTTCCCCCTCCCCCGCCTTGTTTGCTACCAGCGGGAGCTTGTTTACTTATCGACAGTTGCAACCTTAGCAATCATTGGTTGCAATCACAACCAGCAAATTATGCGTCCACCGGTTGAATCACCAGCACGAGCTTTTCGGTGCCATAGCCGCCGTGGTGGATGAATGGGCCGGCCAGGTACTCGCTGGAATCGTCAGGGATAAGCCCATAGTCCGTGACCAGCCCATCAATCACAGGCTTCAACGTCGGCATGAGGTTGTGCGGGTCGTACCGCACCATCGTTTTCTTCCACACGTACGCGTCAACCTGCACCCGCTGCAGCCCTTTCGGAAGCTTCTGGTGTCGGGCCATGATGTGCGCTCCGTTGCGCCAAGCCTTCACGAGCTTCGCCTGGGGCGCCCAATGGCGCTTGTCGTTGGCGTTGATCCAGTTCGCAAGCTTCGGAAGTTCTAGCCGGAGTTCGCCGGAGGGTACAGAATCCATTTTGAGAGCCTTTCAGGACTGCGGATGGGGAAACACCCGCCGGAGGGGTGTTCGTTCGTTTTAGCGCACGTTCTGCGCCTGCTGGTGCTGCGTTTAGCGCTTGCTGATAGCAATGGTTGGCGCAAAGAGATTTAGAATGGGGCTACGCCCCGGGTTGTTTCGGATGCTTCGACATCGCTCTCGGGGCTTTTGAGTGTCCGTAGCGCTTGCTTGACGGCTTGGGCTCCGAACGCGTTGGGTTTCCCTTCTGCGTGGATCCGTTTGCCGAGCATGTTTTCTGGTCGTTCCCCGAGTTTGATGTCGGCCCAGCAGCAGGCGCAGGTTCGTGCGTCGAAGTCAGGATGTTCTTCGCAGGGCGGTTCCGGGTGTTTTTTGTGCCTGGATCCGGTGGGCGCGGTTTGGTCCCAGTGTTGGCCGGTGGCGGGGTACATGGCTGGGGTGTGCTTGGCGTAGGCGCCGTCTGGGGCGTGCTGGGTGGTGTAGTGCGCGGCGGCTCGGATTGCGTGGTCCATGTCGTGGGCTGGTAGGCCTTGGCCTTGGTTGGCTTTTTGGAGGATGCGTGCGATGCCGTTGCTGTCGAAGTCTGGTCGCATGGCGGCGATCATGCGGGTGAGGCGTTCGCCTTGGGATTGGGTGAGGATCATGGTTTCTCCTTGGTGGATTTTGCATCAGCATCGTTGTGTTCGCGTGCGTTAAGTTTCTGAACGAATGCTGCTTTCTTGATTGAATTTTCAAAAAGAAAGATGAGAGTTCGAGGTGACCACTTAACTCTTGGTCTTGGTCTTGGTCTTGGGCATTGTTCCGAGCGTGTTCTTGTCTGCGTTTGGAACGTGTTCGGAACGCGTTCTAAACACCGTTCCGAACATTGCTAGAACGGGGCTTCTCCCCCACCTTTACCGCGTTCCTCCTGCTCCTTCTTGAGCCTGTGCTTCTCTTTGCGTGCAGCTGCATCCGCCTTGTCTTTGAGAACTTTCTCCTTGGTTCGCTGGTATTCGCCCCATGAGAGAAACTGGTATCCATCTGGGTTTTCTTCCCAGAGCCGTACCTCGACAAGGCGTTTCGCGAGAGCTTTCCCGCGAGGCCAGGACTCGATGAACCAGGTGGGCACGGCGCCGTCCGTGAGGTAGTCGGTGCAGTAGGTGCCGGACACGAGCCACAGGCCCATTGCTTCGAGCCCTGCGACACGCATTTTCGGGTGCGAGTGCATCTTGTCGTCTGCGTTGAACCAGGCCACGGCTAGTCCTTCCGTTGGTGTAGTCGGCAGGGTGCGGGTTGTCCGCAGGATTGGCAGACGCTAATGACGTCCTGCTGCTTCTCGCGCCAGAGGTGGACCGTCCTTGCAGGTCGGTGCAATGGTTCTCGGTAGGCCGTGCGTTGCGCTGCGGCCGCGAGCCCTGCGACGAAGTCAAGCGTCATGGCTTCAGGGGTTAGCTTCGGGGCGCGGCGCTTGATGCGCAGTCGATTTCCTGCTTTGACCATGAGCCCCCAACCTTCGGGCAGCTCCTCGGCTCTGACGATGGATGCGTCAGAAACTACGAGATACCAGTAGGTACAGAACCGTTTGATCCGTTCAGCTTTACTGAGGTCGCGCAGTTCGGTGAGCCAGTCTGAGCGGGATACTTTGACTTCGTGGCCGATCAGAGCTTGGCTCGCGCCATACTTATCGATTGCGATGAAGTCGGCAATGCTTATGCCATAGAAGTTCTGGGAGGAACGGACGTGTTCGGCGCGCACATATCGGTCCGCGATGGTTCCCCGTCGCTCGGTGTTGTATCGGTTGAGCAGCAGGTCAAGCATGTCGCGCTCGGTGTATTTGGTCGCAGTCTCGAATAGCTGGTCGGTCACTGTTCCACTCCTCCGGTGTAGCGTGCGATGACTTCGGTGCCGTTGCTGTATGCGTCGTATGCGCCGGCGGGGCGGAATGATGCGAGTCCCCCGTTTTTGATTTGCCATGTCATGTTGTATGCGGCGGCGAGGGTGGTTTTGTCGGTGACCTTGACCCACACTCCGGGGTTCTTGCGCATGTGGTCGGCGTGGTCTTTGTGGCTTCGGCGTTCGCGGACGTGGGTTGGTCCTGGCCGGTATTCGTAGACTGCACTCATGGCCTCTACTGCTCCTAACTATCTATTGGATTTCCATCATAGCAAGCGCTAATAACAAGAATTGCTATCAGCACTTGCATCATGTTTCACGCTAAAAATACTGCCGTTGCGGCTTATCGAGTTGCCGTGTCCAGTGCCAGCCGCCGGCGTGTTCGTAGTAGCGCACACGTTCGGCGGCCCCGTCTTTCTCGGCGATGATTTCAGCACGTAGCTGCTTGGCTGTGCGCTTGTCGGGCGCCCAGACTTTCGTGCAGCACGGGTCCGGGCATTGAGGTCTTGGCGAACGGTGGGGATGCGGTTGCGCGGTCATGCCGCGATCAGGCTTTCTACTGCGATGGTGCCCAGGTCGCGGGCTGCCGGCGGGGTGACACTGTTGCCGGACTGCTTGACCTGCTCACGCTTGTTCCCGGTCATCTGGTAGGTCTTGGGGAACGCCATGCCGGCCATGATTTCGTGTGGCTCCAACATGCGGAACTCGCACTGGTTGATATCCTCCGTAGTCCATTCAGTTAGCCCGTGGTGGTTTCCTCCGGCGGTGAGTGTTCCTAGCGGGTCGCTGGCTGGCCGGGAGCTGTTCGACAGTTGGTTCTCCGCAGTGCCGCGCATGGTGGTGACCATGGCGAACCGGTCCACGGTCGGAATCGTCGGGATCGCCCGCGATACCGGGTGGGTCACGCCGTTGCCGTAGTACTCCATCAGCATGTGATGCCCAGGCGTGGTCAACAGCCCAGTTTCGTTGCGGGTGGTTTGCGTGCGCATGGCCTCATGGACTCGCTGCGCGTACTTCCCATCTCGGCCTTCGACCGGGATCAGTAACGATTCGTGCAGCCCGCCGGCAACTAGCGTCCGGAGCGTACCGTCAACGGTGTCCGTCCGCGTCGAATCTGACCCGCTGAGGTTGTTCACGATCAACGGCGACAACAGACCCCGTGTGTAGCTCGTGGTCTGAGTTGCGAACGGCTCATGATCGACAGCCGAGAGGATCGGTGCACCGCGGACCGCATCGATCGACAGGCGCTGATTGCCGAACTTTTCCAGCCCTGCCCGGATGCGTGCCATGGTCTTATCGGCCAGCGGTCGTGCACGGTCGCCGATCTTCTGCCCACGAATCGACCAGTCGATTGCGTGCGCTGCCGGCAGCCAGCCAGGTTCGATGATCTGGTTACGGCAGGTCGAGTTCGGGCAGCGGTAGTTGTACTGGGCCCGGTAGCGACCCCAGCGCTCGTTGGGCTTCTTGAAGATCTGCATTGCCCGCACTGTTTCATCGCAGGTTGGGCAGTACGCCATGGGGCGTAGTTTGTCGAAGTCCGGGCGTGGGTTGCCCTTGAGCCAGAACATCACGTACATGCGGTCGCGTGACTGGGGTGCTGGCAGGCCGCCAAGCTGGGCGTGCATCGAGTTCATGTACACGATGTGGTGGTTGTAGCCGAGGGAGCTCATGGCCATCAGCCAGGCATCGAACATTACCCACTTTGCCGCGTCCACGACGTTCTCGGTGATGATCAGCTTGTACTTGTGCTGTTCGGCGAACCGGGGCACGTCCCACATGGTTGCCCGAGATTTCTCAGCTGCTTCGTCAGCGATGGATTCCCCGAATAGATCCGGCTGGTTGGCGATCCGCTTCCTGCCCTTGGCCACCGAGTGATTGGTGCACTCCGGTGAAGCCCATAGGATATCCGACGATGCGACGTAGCGCGGGTCAGTCACCTGGATATCCGCGAGCACGTGGTCAGTCGACGGGTGATTCAGGCTGTGGGTCTCTACGGCGCGTTCCCAGTGGTTCATCGCCGTTTTCACGGTCACGCCGGGGATCTCTAGCAGCCCGGTGGATGATCCGCCGGCACCGCAGAACATGTCAGTAATGGTTAGCACTTTCGTTTCCCCTTGAGCTGAAGGACCGCGTTGGCCCGAGTGATTTCTTCGAATGTGAGCCGCTCATAGATCGGCCGCTCACTGGTATGGCAACCGCATTCTTTCTTGGTCGCGCACACCTGGAACGGAGTCCAGCAGCATGACTTCTTGCAGAAGGTCATGATGAGGTTCCAATCCTTAGGAATGTTCCGGGTAGGTCTGATGCTTCGAGTGCGTGGGCGTCCGCGAGTCCGTAGGCAACGAGGACGCTCGGGGCTCCGCTGTTCGCCGGGGCGCGAGTTCCATCCGGGTAGTGGAAGTGCAAGCGACCGTGCAGGAACTTGACCGCCGTTGCCTTGCCCCAGACCTGCTTTACGAATCCAGCGGTCTCATTGCGGGCGAATACCAGCGCGGTTCCCCTGCCGTGCACGGCGAGCTTGTCGAGCCACGTCCATGCCGCCTTCCCATAGGGAGGGTTGAGCCACACGCGCCCATGCCACTCCGCCTTGAGCCCATCTTCAGGGAGGATGATGTGGCGTTTCGCTGTAGGCCAATTGGGTGCAGCGCACGGATCGAGGTCAAACTGCCCAAGGCTCTCAGTGATGTGTGGTGGGGTTAGCCAGGTGGTTGTATCCGCTCGTGCGGAATGGTGCGAACCCATGGCGCGACGAGGCGAGGGAGATTCTGTTCTCATGACGCAACCGCCAACCAGCCGTCAGCCATGACGAACCGTTTGCAGTCCTTGCAGAAGTACTCGTCAACTCCCCAAGTGACGGCGTTCTCCACGCCACACCGGTCGCAAGCTCTCGAATACTTGTGGTCTACGACCCGGGTTGGCGGGACTTGGGCTACGGGCGACTCAACGACGACCACGAGCGCTGCAGGGCCAGCGCCAGGGATCTCATTTCCTAGGCGGACGAATACTTTCGGTTCGCCGATGGTGATGACTCCGTGACGGCGTGCGACCTTGGGCAGGTCGGCGAGGGCTTCGGCCTTCAGTTCTTCGTATGGAATCGTGCTGTCCACGACTGGCCATAACGCTTGGAAGGTTCTCATTACGCAGCATCCTCTGCGTCTCGTACCAATGCGTAGTCGGTGATCTTGCCGGGCTGTAAGCCGAACCAGTCAGCGATCAGCGTGTTGTGGATGTCGTAAACGGTCACGTACGGCATAGTCGCTGACACACCGAGTTCGGCTGCTCGTTCGCGGATCGCATCTGCAAGCTGAACCTTGTCAGCTGCATCGGCTTGGACGGTTTCGTATTCGACCCCGGCCTTGTCCAGGACGCGCTTTGTTCCGCGGCATTGCTGGCAATTCTCGGTGGTGTAGACGGTGACGATAGGCATTTTTTCTCCTGAAGATCGGTGTGGTGCGGGGTGGCCTGGTCCGACTGCTGGCCAGACCACCCCGGGGTGTTACTGCGAGTTACTGCTTTGGTGGGATCTCATAGGTGAGAGAGCACTTCCTGCAGACAAGCCACCCGCATAAACGCTTCCTGCAATGCGGGATTGAATGGTTGAATGCAGGTCGTTTACAGCGTGGGCAGACGATTAGCGTTGCCATGGGCTTAGAACGGTGGGTCCTGGGCTGGCGGGTTGCCCCATCCCCCGGCGCCTGCAGAGTTGTTCCAGCCGGCCCCCGAGCTGCTGTTTGGTGAGCGGCCGGCGGCGCCTTCACCGTTGCCCCGCTGTGTGCGGGTGACCTTGGCTGATGCGTAGCGCAGGGACGGGCCGATCTCCTGAATTTCCAGCTCCATGACAGTCCGGCGTTCGCCTTCCTTGGCGTCGTACGAGCGGGATTTCAAGAAGCCCTGGGCGACTACGCGCATGCCCTTGGTCAGCGTTTCCGCGACGTTCTCTGCCGCTTCCTTCCAGACCGAGGCCCGGAGGAATAGCGCTTCGCCGTCCTTCCATTCATTCGACTGCCGGTCAAACGTGCGTGGAGTACTAGCGATGGTGAAGTTCGCTACCGCGCTGCCGGACGGCGTGAACCGCAGTTCCGGGTCAGCAGTCAGGTTGCCGATAACAGTGATTAGAGTTTCGCCAGCCATGGTTAGGCCACCTCTCCGTCGATGATGGTGTATGCGTCTTCAATGTCGTCGCCGACTACTTCGAGCCAGATCTGGTATCCGTGCTCCTGTGCGGTTTCCTCGATCAGGGCGAGGCTATCGGTGTCCAACAGGGAGCCGTCCTGGATGCGGATGACCTTGAGCTTCGGGTTCAGTGCGATGGCCATGGCCATGGACACGCGGATCTGCTCGGCGCTGGATGCCTGCTTGAATGGGACGCCCTGGTAGGTGACGCCTTCCTCGGTGAAGCCCAGCCCCTCGACTGGGAACTGTGCTGATGCGAGACCGTCGGCTTTGGTCTTGGCGATCTGGTCGAGCTTCGCGGTGAGCTGGTTTGCTTGGCCCTTGGCTGCTTCGTGCTGGAAGGACAGTGCACCGCGTTCCTGGGCCTTGCGCACGAGCCGGTTCGTTTCCTCCGCCCCGTCGATCTGGACTTGGATTGCAGTGAGGTCGATTGGCTTGGCGTTCGGGTCCACGGTTGCCAGTGCTTCAGATAGATCGTTCTTGGCCTTTGCCAGTTGTTCTTCCAATTGCTCGATCTCTGCTTGCAGGGTCTCGACGAACTGCTGGCTCCGCTGAAGAACTTCGTTCTTATTTCGTGCCTCGTGGTATTCGCTGAGCAATCCGGAAACGGAAACCTCCGCGGATGGCAGGTCTGCAGGGAGTTCACCGAACTGGGCCAGTGCGGATTCGAATTCCTTCACCCGGCGGTTCACCGCGGTGCGTTCGTCGAACACCTGCTTGCGTTCGGCTTCCAGCTGGTCGGGATTGAATGGCAGGTCTACCAGATCGAGAAGCTGAGCCAGCTGCTTCTTGTCATCGAGCAGGGTGAACGCGAGCGGATCCATGGACAGGTTGCCGACGAGCTCGTCGAGCTTCGCTTGTGCCTTCGGGTACTTGGCTCCGTCTTTGCTGGTCAAGGTCAGGCGGGAACCGGATGGGGTGAAGACCCGGGTGACGGTGAGTTCCTCAGTTTCAAGGACGATTTCAGCGCGGTCTTCGCCGTCGCGGATCGGCTTCGGTGTGGTCTTGCTGTTGGCGCCGCCCAGGGCTGCAGCGATGCTGTCCAGAACGCTCGACTTGCCCTGCCCGTTCTTCCCAGCAACGATGACCAGGTTGCCGTCCGGGTCTGGCTTGATTTCGACGTGCTTGGCACGCTTGTAGTTCGTGGTGGTTAGGCTGATGACCTTCATGATGTTTGACTCCTACTTGTTGTTGGTGGGTGCCCGGCCCCCAAGACTGGGCACCCACGCGGTTTGGTTAGATGTTGCGGTTAGGCGAACTTGGATCCGGCATCGACGATGCGGGACACCATCTCCTGCGGTGCGCCTTCAGCTACGGCACGGTTCCAGAGGGTGAGCAGTGCATCACGGCTGCTGCTGGCCTCGGCGAGTTCGGCTTCCCAGTCGGTTTCGAGTACCGCGGCCGGGCCATCGTCCTGGATCTCGCCGGTGGATTCATCCGCAACCGGTTCTGGTTCTGATGCTGGGGCGGGGCGCGCCGGGCGCTCCGCGTCCTCCGCCTTCTTCTCGGCAGGCTTACGGGTGAGCTTGCGAGTCTTCACGGGAGCTTCGGCAGCTGCTGGCTTCTCCCCCATGTCTTCCAGCTCCATTTCCTCGGCGCTGTACGGCATACCGGCAAGAACGTCTGGTGCGATGGTTCGGCAAGCTTCCGCCTGCGCCTTCGCGGTCAGCATGGCAATCGGATCGGACTGGTACTTGCTGTTCGACGTGTACCCGGCGGTCTTGGCCCGGTCGATAGTCCAGGTGAATTCCTGCCAGCGGTCCTGCCCCTTGCGGCGGCCGGCGACAGTCACGGATTCTGGGGTGGCTTCCGTGCGGACCACTTCGTGGCCCTGAGCCATGACCAGCGCGGTCATCGTTCGGGCGTACAGGGCTGGGCGGCCGTGGACAACGAAGATGTTCGACAGTGCGTTCATCGGGTCAAGGCCGAGGCTCTTGCCGGCGAGGATCGCAGCTGCTGCGGCTTCCGGCTTCCCCATGAAATCTTTGGGGACGAAAGCGGTCTTGCACAGGGCGGTTCCGAGCTGGTGTGCGGCGCCAAGCTCGGCGGCCCACTCTGCGAGCTGAATAGTGCCAGTGCTGGTCGGGAGGTTGGTCGGGGTGGCGACTTCGCCTGCGGGGTTGAACGGCTGGATGCTCATTGCTTGACTCCTTGTGGTGGGTTAGGCGGCGCGGGTTTGGCGTGCCCGGATTTCGGTGATCATGTCCTGCAATGCAGTGACCAGGGTTTCGGCGTCGTCCACGGGGATGATGGCTTCGAAGTCGGGGCGGTGGAGCTTGGGGAGCTTCCCCCATACGCGGTGCTTATCCGTTGGTCCCATATCGACTGCGATCGCATCGTCCTCGTAGTAGAGGGAAAGCTTGCTGTGCTGGACTTCGCACTCGAACTTGTAGGCGCTCATGCTGCTACCTTCATTTCGGTTGGTGGGTTGATGGGTTCGAGCTTCTGCTTGCCCCGTGCTTTCGCGTCCTCGTGGACTGCCTTGGCGTGCAGGAACTGCTGGAAGTGCTCGTCGATCTCCGCCGGCGACGTTGCCAGCGGGTACAAGCTGGTGCCCAACGGTGAACCTTCGTACCGGGCGTTGATGCCGTCACGGTCCATGGGGGTGACGTGGGCGACGTAGGTTGCGACTACCTCCGGCATCGGGACTTCGTTGGTGCCGTCCATGTAGAACTCGGCCCGGGAATACGCGGCCGTCTGCAGAGCGGTTTCCATGTACACGCCCTTGGAAGTCTTCAAGTCGATCTGGATCAACTTGCCAGCATCGATATCCGCCTGGGACATGAGCAGTGGCGACGTTGCCAAGAGGTCGACCTTGCCCGAGTACCAGTGCTCACGGTTCGCCAGCACCACTTCCACCAGGACGGGGGTGATCTGCCAGCGGTCGAGGAAGTCCAAGTACCCTTCGATGAACCCGACCAGATCCTCTGGCGCGTCGACTTCACCGGTGGTGGCGAGCTTCTCCGCGAGGTCGTGCACCTCGGTGCCACGCTCGGCAGCACTGTCGCGTTCCTTGTTAGGAAGCAGCTGCAAGAACTTGATGGACTGATCCCGGTCGCCGGCGAGCAGTTCAGAGACCTTCCCTGCGTTGTCCGGGTCGGTGACGAACTTGGCGACCACGCCTGGCGCCCACCAAACCAAAGCAGGCTTCGGGATCCCGCCACCCAAAATGGTGGTGGCACCGCTGACCGGTTTTCCATCGAGCTTGTAGCGGTGGGATGCTTCGTTGAATACGAGCGACATGACCTATGCCCCAATCTGAGTGTTGATGAATGCTTCAAACAGGAATCCGGCACCGCACAAGGTGACGATTCCCAAACCGGCCAAGCTGACCAGGACGCGCTCACCAAAACTGGTGAGCTTCAAACCATTGCGTTCCATCCACCGGCTCATGCTGCGTACTCCTGCCGGCGCAGGAACCGTTCGATGCTGGATTCGCGGATCTTCCACGTTCCGTGCCGGTTAGCGGAAGAGAATTTGATGCCGACCAGATCGCCGCGGCGAAGCATCTGGCGGACTGTTTCCGGATGCGAACGGAGCCGCTCGGCAGCTTCCGGCACGGTGAGCAGTTCATCTTCGTGCTTAGCCAAGGTGATCCCTCCAGGTGTTTCCGATCCATTCGTATTGGTGTCCGCCGTTGCGGGATTTGACCCGGCTGTTGGCGTTGGCGACTTTGGTGATTAGTCCGCGGCGTTGCGCAGTGGTGAAGATCGGGCCGACCATGTTTTGGTGTGGTGCCGGTCGTCCGATTTCGGCGCGGAGGGTGTCGGCCGTGAACCGCTTGCCTTGGCGGGCTAGCTTTTCGACGATCTCCAACGCTTCTTCGCGCCATGTGGTGTCTTCAAGGGCCATTGGCTGTGCAGTCACGGCGTGTCCTTTCGTTATTTCTTACGTGCTACTACCAGAGCTAAGCGGCGCAAGCGCTGGTTGCAATTTCAGGGTCGAAGAGGACAGTGACGTCCACGCCGATGACCTCCGCGATGCGCTCGGCGGTTTCTGGCTTGCAGCTGGTCTTCTTGCCCGAGGCGAGCTGGCTGATAAATGCCTGGCTTACATCTGCACGGCGGGCCAGCGACCGCTGGGTGATCTTGCGGTGATCGATGGGCGAGCCATTGCGGTAGGCGTCCATGTCTTCCCTGGTGTAGATGAAGGTTCGTAGTCTCTGCGCGGATGATAAGCGCATGTAGGTTCCCTCCTGCCACTTTCGTTTGGTTCTGAATGGGGACATCTGCAAACCTTTCTAGTTATCACTTCTTGCAATCGCTGGTAGTAATAGTATGCACTACTGGTTATCACTAATGCAACCTCTAGTAGCAATCTTTTCACCTACATTGCGGGGTTCCGCGTGATTCCGGGGTTTATTTGGTTATCATCAAGTGGCAAGTACGGCAGAATTAGGGGTTATCAGGTAGAACACGCGTCCGATGGCACGCCACCCCCGACCCGACCGAGGATTCAAAACATGAACACGAACCCAAACCAAGGCATTCGCGAACTTATCCTCAACAAGCGCGGAGATCGCAGCCTCGAATCCCTATCCAAAGCCTGCGGTGGTGTACCCACCCGAGCAAACCTGGATCGCCTGATCAACCGCCCCGTACTGAGCTGGCCCAAAGAGAACGCAGTTATCCTCGGCCTAGCTAAAGGCCTGGGCGTGCGAGTCATCGACGTCGTCACCGCCTACGCCACGTCACTCGGCCTGCCTGTCAACACCGACACTTCCAGCCTCACCCTCCCGGGCGCCGGCAACCTCCCGGAAGCATCCCAGCGCATCATCCGCGAAACCGCTGACAACATGCTGTGGTGGCAGGAGCAGTCCGTCATAGCCAATGGCGATCCGGAGGCTATAGGTGAAGTGCGCCAGCTCTTCCCTGCTGACCGGATCGCGGCATCCAAGGGTGAGCCGGGCGTGGACCCGGAGCAGCTTCCCGAGTAATAGATGGCCGAGGATTTTCTAACTGTCGGACCCTGCCCCTATATTCGAACATATGTTCGAAGTAGTTCTTGCGCGGCTTGCCCCGCGCATCGTAGAAACTGACCTTCCTGACCAGCTCTGGGGAGCATACGACCTGCTCACCCACACGATCTTCCTCCGCCCACGCCTCGCACCAATCCAGCGGCGCTCCACGCTATCCCACGAGACCGCACACGCCCTCCTAGGCCACACGGGCCACCACCCACGCCAAGAACGCGCAGCAGAGGAACTCTCAGCCTCCTGGCTAATCCACCCCACCCAATGGGCCGCGGCAACCCGCATCTACAACACGGCCACACCCTTGGCCCACGAACTCGACGTGCTACCCAGAGACACCCACGCATACATGCGCCTACTAAAGCGCACCCGAAAACAGGAGAACCACCCATGGCCACCGGCAGAATAGTCGACCTATGGCACCGCAAAGACCGAACCAGAACCAGCAGATACGGCACTGGCAAACGCTGGCAAGCCGTATGGACCGACAACACCGGAAAAGAAACGAAACGCTCATTCGACTACAAAGACACAGCACAAGCATGGTTGGACAGCAAAACAACCGACCACACATTGAATCCCCACGGACTCAAAGCAGACATGCTGTTCAAGGACTTCTGGGAAAAATGGCGCGAGCAACAAACACACCAACGGGCCAGCTCGCTGCGCATGATCGACTCCGCCGGCCGCAAACGGATCCTGCCAACGTTCGAAGGGAAATACCTGACCGAAATTATGCGTGAAGATATCCAGGCAGCCATCAACGGTTGGGTGGTTGACGGTCTGGCAGCATCCACTGCACGTCTCTACTACACCTATACGCGGCAGATGTTCAAAGAGGCAGTGTTCCAGCGGATCGTCCGCGAGTCTCCCTGCGTGAAGATCAGCCTACCGCCAGTGGAGAGCAAGACCTTCCAGTTCAGCAAGGAAACCCTCGAAAAGCTGATACAGAGCGTCCCGGAACCATACGCAACAGCCATGCGTGTCGGCGCCGCCACTGGGTTGCGCCCGAGCGAGCTCTTCGGAATGTCGAAGCAGGATATTGATTTTCCGAACAGCGTGATCAGGTTGACGTTGCAGGACACGAGCCGGCGCCACGGAGGCCTGTCCCGGGGACCGTTGAAAACGAAATCTTCGCGGCGGAGCGTGAGCTTTGGGCCGATACTTCGTGACACCCTGCTGAAGCTCTGCAACGCGGCCGGACCTGAAGGACGGTTATTCCACGATGCCGGTGTGGTGCAGGTCTGGAAATACGAGGCGGTGTGGGTGAAAGCCCGTAAGAGCTTGCCGGAGATCGGCCCAGGGTGGCACCAGCTGCGCCATTACCATGCGAGCGTCCTGATATCCCACGGCTTCTCTCCGGTGGCCGTAGCGGCACGCCTGGGGCATAAGGATGCCAACGAGACACTGCGCACTTATGCGCATATGTGGGATAGTGATGGGTCGGCTATGGCAGCTGTTGCAGATACAGTTGTGGGGGGG
>NZ_JBLVOC010000006.1:108356-133577 GCF_053543575.1 Glutamicibacter sp. AGC84 | reverse complement strand
TAGCCCGCCACAAAACCGCTACAGCTAAGCTGGATCCCTTATTTCATAAGGGTTCTAGTTTTAGCGTGCGTAGTACTCGACCACGAGGTTCTCTTCGCAGGTCACTGGGATTTCGGTGCGCTCTGGGGTGCGCACGAAGGTAGCCTGGAGGGCTTCCAGCTTTACGTCCAGGTAAGCAGGAGCGGCTGGCAGCACCTTCGAGTGCTCACCTGCTGCAGCCATCTGGAATGGAACCATCTTCTCGCTCTTCTCGTGTACGTGGATCAGCTGACCCGGCTGTACCTTGAAAGACGGACGGTCTACACGCTGGCCGTTGACCAGGATGTGGCGGTGAACAACCATCTGGCGTGCCTGCTGGATGGTTCGGGCGAAGCCTGCACGCAGAACCAGGGCATCCAGACGGGACTCGAGCAGAGCCAGCAGGTTACCGCCGGTTTCGCCGCCGAGGCGCTTAGCTTCCTTGAAGGCGCTCAGCATCTGAGCTTCGCGGATGCCGTACTGGGCACGCAAACGCTGCTTTTCGCGCAGACGTACTGCGTAGTCGCTGTCCTGCTTCTTACGGGCGCGGCCGTGTTGGCCTGGACCGTATGGACGGCGCTCCATGTACTTTTCAGCTTTTGGAGTCAATGCAAGGCCGAGCGCACGCGAAAGGCGTACGGTGCGGCGGGCACGGGCGTTAGCCATAATGTGTCCCTTTCGATTAGCGACGGTATCTACTGGCCTCCAGGTGGGAGAGTGTGTGGGCGTCGCGTCCCTGCTTCACTTCAACCCTGCCTCCACGCTCGATGACTCGAATGCGGGACAAGGCTTGCCAGCCAAAGATCAAGTTTACACGAAACGGCAGCAGCTTTCTCTGAGGCCTAGCGCACAATCAGCGCTTGCCCTTGGAGCGCTGCGGATCCTTGCCCCGGATGATTTCACGCAAACGGGACAGGCGGGACCCTATGGTTTTTTCCGCACCGTTATTGGTCGGCGTGTAGTAGTCGGTGCCCACCAGATCATCGGGCAGGTACTGCTGGGTTGCGATGGAGTGCGGAGCATCATGGGCGTAGATGTAGCCCACGCCATGGCCCAGCTGCTTGGCGCCGGGATAGTGCGCGTCACGCAGGTGGTCGGGAACCAGCGATCCCTTGCCTTCGGATACGTCGGCTAGGGCGGCGTTGATCGCATTGTACGAGGCGTTGGACTTCGGGGCCGTAGCCAGATGAACCGTTGCCTGCCCGAGCATGATCCGTGCTTCCGGCATGCCGGTGAGCTGCACCGATTGGGCGGCTGCTACGGCAACGGGAAGTGCGGTGGGATCGGCCATGCCGATATCCTCCGAGGCCGAGATCATCAGGCGGCGGGCAATGAACCGGGGGTCCTCCCCCGCAGAGAGCATTCGCGCCAGGTAGTGCAGGGCCGCGTCCACATCCGAACCGCGGACGGACTTGATGAACGCGGAGATGATGTCGTAGTGCTGGTCGCCATCCTTGTCGTAGCGCTGGACCGCCTGGTCCATGGCCAGCTGCACATGGTCGTCCGTAATCAGCACCGGTGGATCGATGCCGGCGCCCGCGGCGTTCCAAGCCACCGCGCCGGCTGCTTCCAGCACGGTCAGCGAGCGTCGGGCATCACCCTGGGCCAGGCGGACAATGGCGTCGCGCTGCTCCTCCTTGAGGAGCACCTGGCCGTCGAAACCCCGCTCGTCGGCCACAGCGCGCTCGAGCAAGGTGGACAGGTCGCCGTCGGTCAGCGGACGCAAGGTCAGCAGCAAAGAGCGCGAAAGCAGCGGCGAGATCACCGAGAAGGAGGGATTTTCCGTCGTCGCAGCTACCAGGACGACGACACGGTTTTCCACGCCGGGCAGCAGTGCGTCCTGCTGGGCCTTGTTGAAGCGGTGGATCTCATCGAGGAAGAGCACGGTGGTAATCCCGCGCAGATCGCGGTCATCCTTGGCCTGTTCGATGACTCGCCGGACATCTTTGACACCGGCGGTGATGGCCGAAAGTTCCACGAATTTGCGGTCGGTGGCGCGGGCGATCACGTGGGCGATGGTGGTTTTGCCAATTCCCGGAGGGCCATAGAGGATCACACTGGCAGGTCCAGCCAACCCGGTTTCAGGGTTTTCGGCCAGCTGCCGCAAGGGTGAACCCGGGCCTAGCAGGTGTTGTTGGCCGACGAGCTCATCCAAGGTCTTCGGGCGCATGCGCACCGCCAGTGGCGGACGGGGCCGGTTGACTTGGGGCTCACGCGCATCGCGTGGCTCATCGGACAGGGAATCGAACAAATCGCTCACCCCCTAAGCCTACCGATATTCTGGAAGCCCCACCGTCTTTTGAAAGGTTCGCCATATGCGCGCTGTCGTCCAGGTCGCTTCCACCGCCCATGTTGAGGTTGAAGGGCAGATTACCGGCCAGCTCGACTCCCCCGGTTTGGTGATCCTACTTGGGGTGACCCATGAGGATGATCAGGCGATCGCACGCAAGGTGGCCGAAAAGATCTGGCAGCTGCGGATCATGGAGGATGAAACCTCCGCCGCCGGGGTGAATGCACCACTGCTAGTGATCAGCCAGTTCACCCTGTACGGTTCGGTGCGCAAGGGCCGCCGCCCATCCTGGTCCAATGCGGCACCCGGTCCTCTCAGCGAACCGCTGTACGAGTACTTCGTGGAGTACCTGCGCGATTTGGGTGCGAGCGTTCAGACCGGTGTATTTGGCGCGATGATGAATGTCTCGCTGACCAATACCGGGCCGTTCACGATGATCGTAGACTCGGCAGACCTCCCCTAGTGGCCGGTGTTCTGCACCAGTTGGGTCAATTGTTCGAAGCTGGCTCGTTGCTCGGCTAGTTCTACCTGGCCGGTGGCGGAGAGTTCGTAGACCTTCCGGCCCGGGCCGCCTTGGCCTTCTTCCCAACGGGTTTCCACGAGACCCGCGGCTTCCAGCTTGGCCAATGCGGGGTAGAGCGTGGCTCCCTTCAGCGGGCCAAACCCACGTTCCTGCAGGGATTTCGCCAGTGCATAACCGTGGGCCGGGCCAGCCGAGAGTTCGGCGAGTAAGAGCATCGGCAACATGGCGCGTTGCCAGCTACCCGGAAAGCCTTCGGGCTTAGTCATCGTCGCGCTCCTGCAGTGCCCGGGCATGGGCTGCTCGTTCCTTGAGCTTCTCTTGGACGTAGGCCTTGCGGTCAGCCGGACGCAGCTCGTAAACGCTCACCGCGGCAAACACCAGCACTGCGACCCCAAAGAAAATATCCCCGCCATTTCGCGCTGGATCCATCAGGCCAGCGACCGCGCCGACCGCGAATAAAGCGACTACGGTCAAGGGGGCCATGCGGCGTAGAAGCCAACGACGCTTGAGCGCCTTTTCGGTGTTCACTGCCAGCCCAATCACGAATTCATTGGGCGTTCCGAATTCAACGTTTGGGTCAACTTTTTCGCCTCGGGTCGCCGCATCATCGAGATGTTCTCGCGCAGTACTCAGCGACTCGTTGGCTTCCTTGTGACTCATGCCGTAGCGTCCGCGCAGTAGTCTGGTGGTTTCCGCGAACCACTCTTCGGTGCCGAGAAGGATTTGTTGCCCGCCAGCGGCTTTCTGCGCTTTATAGGCAGGCATCAGATAGAAGCAAGCAACCACCAGCCCTGCGCCAAGAATTGGAGCTAACCAATTTGGCAGGGGCAGCAGATTATTGCTTCCTCCTATCTGCGCGATTAGAGCGGCAGCTCCAACCGACACGAGGATACCTACCGGTCCCAGTATCCAGGACAGGCCGAATTTCCCCTTCAATCGGTTAAACCACCACAGGTATCCCGATAGTGCGATCCCTGCCCCGGCAGTTAGAGCAGAAAGCTGCCAGTAGTGCCACGAACTCGAGGTCCACCCATCGCGGAACCCGATCCAGATTCCAAATCCAGTGCACAGCAGGCCAACAAGCATCCCAACAACCGACAAAAGCGCAGTACTTGATTCGACGGGAAGTTCCGCGTCCGCGCGCTGCTCTGGCGTCAATAGACATTGAGCCCGTGTCGCACCATATTCGCCCGAATGGCCGAAGAGTTCCTCGGCCCGCTGCCCGCTATCGTGAACCATGCTCAGGGTGCGCTCCAGTTCGAGCGCCACCTGCGCATTCGTGAGGTCGTTCCACACCATTGAAGCGAAAAAGGTTTTAGCCCATTCCTGGTCCGCTTCTGGGTAACGTTCGATGATATCGTGTGGTTCTTCTGCTGGCACGTATCGCTCCAAAGTGGTCGTGGGAACTGGTTCTGTAAACTAAGTCAAAAACCAACCTAGTATTAAAAATACTCATAGTCCACTAAAAGAGCTAATGCCAGGTTAAAAAGAAGCAGGATGAAACGCGTAAACGTTTCATCCTGCTTCGTAAGCCTGGAGAAGCCTACTTGGCTTCGGCCTTGGCTTCGGTCTCTTCGGCCTTCTTCTTCTCAGGCTTGAAGTCGATGCCGGCTTCCTTGCGCTGCTGCGGGGTGATTGGCGCAGGAGCCGCGGTCAGCGGATCGAAACCGCCACCGGTCTTCGGGAAGGCGATGACGTCGCGGATGGACTCCGAGTTGGTCAGCAGCTGCAGCACGCGGTCCCAACCCAGGGCGATGCCGCCATGCGGTGGGGCGCCGTACTTGAAGCCCTCGAGCAGGAAGCCGAACTGGGTGTCAGCCTGCTCCTGGGTTACGCCCATGAGCTTGAAGACGCGTTCCTGGACGTCGCGCTGGTGGATACGGATCGAACCGCCGCCGATTTCGTTGCCGTTGCAGACAATGTCGTAGGCGTAGGACAGGGCCGATGCAGGATCAGTGTCGAAGGTGTCCATGAACTCCGGCTTGGGGCTGGTGAACGCGTGATGCACAGCGGTCCAAGCGCCAGCGCCCACGGCTACGTCGCCCGAGGCGACAGCGTCAGAGGCAGCTTCGAACATCGGTGCGTCGACGATCCAGACGAAGGCCCAATCGCCTTCCTTGATCAAACCGGTGCGGTGGCCGATCTCGACACGGACCGAACCGAGCAGTGCGCGGGATTCGTTCTTCTTGCCGGCGGAGAAGAAGATGCAGTCTCCGGCGGCTGCGCCGGTAGCTGCGGCCAGTCCGGCCTTCTCTTCCTCGGACAGGTTCTTGGCCACTGGGCCAGCCAGCTCGCCATCTTCCTTGATCAGCACGTAGGCAAGGCCCTTGGCACCGCGCTGCTTGGCGAATTCCTGCCAGGCATCCAGGGTGCGGCGCGGCTGCGATGCGCCGCCAGGCATGACCACGGCGCCGACGTACTCGGACTGGAAGACCTTGAAGGAGGTCTTCGCGAAGTACTCGGTCATTTCGGTCAGTTCCAGGCCGAAGCGCAGATCCGGCTTGTCCGAACCGTACTTGGCCATGGCCTCCGAGTACGCCATGCGGCGGATCGGGGTCGGGACCTGCACGTCGATCAGGTTCCACAGTTCGGTGACCAGCTTTTCGCCGAGCTCGATGATGTCATCTTCCTCGACGAACGATGCTTCGATGTCCAGCTGGGTGAACTCCGGCTGGCGGTCCGCGCGGAAGTCCTCATCGCGGTAGCAGCGGGCGATCTGGTAGTACTTCTCGAAGCCGCCGACCTGCAGCAGCTGCTTGAACAGCTGCGGGGACTGGGGCAAGGCGTACCAGCTGCCCGGGGTCAGGCGGGCCGGCACGACGAAGTCGCGGGCTCCTTCCGGGGTGGAGCGGGTCAGCGTCGGGGTTTCGATCTCGATGTAGCCCTGGTCGTGCAGCAGGTTGCGTGCCACGCGGTTGGCCTCGGAGCGCAGGCGGATGTTGCGGGCCGGGGTCGGGCGGCGCAGGTCCAGGTAGCGGTGGCGCAGGCGCGCTTCCTCGCCGACCTCGACGTGCTCGTCGACCTGGAATGGCAGCGGGGCCGCGGTGTTCAGCACGGTCACGGTCTCAGCGATGACCTCGATCTGCCCGGTAGGCAGGTTCGGGTTCTCGTTGCCCTCTGGGCGGCGCTCGACGGTGCCGAGAATCTGCAGCACGAACTCATTGCGCAGCGGATGGAAGTCCTCTTCATCGCGCACGACGACCTGGGCCACGCCCGAAGCATCACGCAAATCCAGGAAGGCGACACCACCGTGGTCGCGGCGACGCGCGACCCAACCGGTGAGTGTGACCTGCTGTCCAATGTGCTCGGCGTTCAAGACGCCCAGCTGATGAGTGCGTAGCACTACGATCCTTTCGGTCGGTTGGGAAAGTTTCTTCCCATGAAGTTTAGTGCACCGTGATTGGTGCGCGGGCGGGCGATGATGCCCGAGAACTAGCTGATGGCGATCTTCAGGTCCGCTTCGGCCGGCATCCAGGTGGACGGATCCGCGGGGACCTGCTCGCCGGAACGGATGTCCTTGACCTCGTGGGCGCCATCGGCATGGGTGAACCAGACGAACGGAATCCCGCGTCGATCAGCGAATTTGATCTGCTTGCCGAACTTCTCAGCGCTGGCTGCTACCTCGCAGGCGATGCCGCGCTCACGCAGCTGCGAGGCTACGTCCTGCGCTTCGTGCCAGGACTCGTCGTTGGCCAAGGTGACATATACCACCGAAGGCACCGAACGGCTTGCGGTCACGGACTCTTCGGCAAGGATGCGCGAGACCAGGCGGGTGACGCCGATGGACAAGCCCACACCCGGGTAGTTCTTCTTGCCCTTGGAGGCCAGCGATTCGTAGCGCCCGCCCGAGCAGATCGAACCTAGGGATTCGTGGCCCACCAGCACGGTTTCGTACACGGTGCCGGTGTAGTAGTCCAGCCCGCGGGCGATGGACAAATCGGCCATGACCTTGCCCGGTGCGCGCTTGGATGCGGCATCGATGACCTGCGAGAGCTCGTCCAAGCCGGTATCCAGCAGTTCGTGGCTCACGCCCAGTGCGCGGACCTCTTCCACGAAGGACGTGTCCATGGTGCGGATCTTGGCCAGGGCCAGGGCGGCGGCGGCCTGCTGCGCGGTGGCGCCGACTTCTTCAACCAGGATCTTGGCGACGGCATCATCGCCGATCTTTTCCAGCTTGTCGATGGCGCGCAGGACCGCATCCGGATCTTCCAGGCCCAGGCCGCGGTAGAAGCCCTCGGCCAGCTTGCGGTTATTCACCCGCAGGCGGAAATCGCCGATCGGCAGGGCGGACAGCGCGTCGGCAATGGTCAGCGCCAGCTCCACGTCGTAGCTGAAGGGCAAGGTGCCATCGCCCACGACATCGATGTCGGCCTGGGTGAATTCGCGGAAGCGGCCATCCTGCGGGCGTTCGCCACGCCAGACCTTTTGCATCTGGTAGCGGCGGAAGGGGAAGGCCAGGTGGCCTGCGTTCTCCACCACGTAGCGTGCGAAAGGCACGGTGAGGTCGAAGTGCAGGGCCAACGCGTTGGGATCGTTCTTCTCATCCTCCGCGGCCAGCCGCGACAGTCCGTAGACTTCCTTGTCGATTTCGCCCTTGCGCAGAAGTTGCGCGCGGGTTTCCACCGCACGGGTCTCGATGTTGGCGAATCCATGCAGTTCGAAGACGTGGCGCAAGGTATCGAGCACATGCTGTTCAACTGCCCGTTCGGCGGGAAGCCATTCCGGGAAACCTGATAGTGAGGCCTTGCGTGCCATGAAACTCCTTAGTGCAAATTGGGCTACCTACCCATCTTATAGCCCGAAACCCGAGAAACCTGTGCACGTCGGCTTACTAAGAAGCGGAGGTCACAGGTAGAGTTGGCTAAAGCAAGTGCTCGTAAAGTGAAAGAGTTTCAGCGGTGACCACCAGTCAGCAATCCGACGACAGCCAGAAGACCCCATTGCCACAGGCCCAGAAGCCTGCCGCAAAGCCGGTTGTAGCGCCAAGCGTCGCACATACCACTCCCCTCGACGAAGCGGCAAAGTTCGCCCGTGTGACCGAGGACGGCCACGTCTTCGTGATCATTGACGGCGCCGAATTCCCAGTGGGCCAATACCCCGACGCAACGCAGGACGAAGCCCTGGGCTACTTCGTGCGCAAATACGACGACGCGCTCTCGCAGCTGATGCTCCTGGAGCAGCGCGTCGTTGCCAAGGCCCCGGCCGGCGAGCTCAGCAAGGCTGTGCAGGCGCTCTCGGCCACCGTTGCCGAACGCCATATGGTCGGCGACATCCCGGCGCTGGAAACGCGCCTCGAGAATGCCCGCGTGGCCGTCGAGGCATTGACCAGCGAACAGCGCAAGGCCAACGACGAGGCTCGCGCGGAACAGCTCGCTGCCCGCGAAGCCATCGTCGAACAGGCTGAAGAGCTGGCCGGCAAGCGCCCGGAGCAGATCCAGTGGAAGACCGCTTCGGCGGCGATGAACGAGCTGTTCGACGCCTGGAAGGGTTCGCAGCGTTCCTCGGTGCGCCTGCCACGGTCCACCGAAGATGCGCTGTGGAAGCGATTCCGCTCCGCCCGCACCACCTTCGACCGCCATCGCCGGGCCTACTTCTCGCAGCTGGATTCGACCAACGCGGCCGCCAAGGAAGTGAAGGAAGAGCTGATCGCCCGCGCCGAGGTGCTGCAGGGGTCCACCGACTGGACCGCTACCGCCGCCGAATACCGCAAGCTCATGGACGAGTGGAAGAAGTCGCGCCGTGCTTCGCGCAAGGACGACGACCAGCTCTGGAGCCGCTTCCGCGCCGCCCAGGATGTCTTCTTCCAGGCCCGCGCCGCGGCCAACGCCAAGATCGATGAAGAGTACTCCCAGAACCTCGTGGTGAAGGAAGCCCTGCTGGAAGAAGCGCGCGCGCTGCTTCCCATCAAGGATCTGGCTGTTGCCAAGAACAAGCTGGATTCGATCCGCACCCGTTGGGAAGCTGCCGGCAAGGTGCCGCGCAACGACCTGCAGCGCATTGAATCGGCCCTGCGCCAGGTCGAGGACGCGGTCAAGGGTGCCGAGGACGAGCAGTGGCGCCGTTCTAACCCGGAGACCAAGGCCCGCTCCAACTCGATGCTCTCGCAGCTGCAGGACACCATCTCCGCCTTGGAAGATGATCTGGCAGCAGCACAGGCCAAGGGTAACGCCAAGCAGATCGCGACAGCCCAGGAAGCCCTGGATGCACGCCGCATGTGGCTGAGCACCTTGGAGAAGTCGGCTGCCGACTTCCAGTAAGTAATCCACAGATCGCTTGCACACCGCCAACGCGGCGGCGCGAACTGGTTCAGTAGCTCTATGGAAACGAGAAATTCCCCAGCTACCGGACCTCGCGCCGCCGCGTTGCGCATTCCCGGGGACCTGTGGATCGCTGGTGAGATGTTCACCCGCAACGAGCTGCACGCCATGGCCCACAACGGCCTGCTGCTCGAGGTCCTCGGTGATTATTTTTTGCCCAGCAGCATCCGAGTCAACGCGTCGGTGCGGGCACGGATTGCAGGTTTCGCCTGTGGCCGCGAGCTGGCCCGCGATGCGGTGCTAGCTCGCCAAACTGCAGCCTGGATCCATGGGCTCTTGCCGTCAGTGTCCACATTGTGCATCTACGCCAAGAGCTACCATCGGCCGTTCTACCCCGGGCACGGGCTGAGAGCCGAATTCGCCCAAATGCAGGTGCCGGACACGGACATGGTGTTCCGCAGCCGCATCAGGGTGACCACCGCATTGCGCAGCGCCTGCGACTGCGCGAAATACGATCCTTTGCCCATTGCCAGCCGCGTGCTGGGCACAGTCGCGGCCCTTGCAGATCCCTACCTGACTTTGGACGCCATCAAACACGCCCTGGCACCGGAGGTTCCCTCACCCGAGCGCTCCCGGGCCCTGCGCCTGGTCCAGTCCTTCTCCGATACGGCGCAAGCGGCCTAGGCTGGACCGCGGGGTGCAGCGCGCAATTAGCGGCGGGACCCTGCGGTGGTGCGGTAGACATCGTAGACGCCATCGATGCGGCGTACTTGGTTCAGCACGTGGCTCAGGAACTTGGGATCGCCCATTTCGAAGGAGAAACGGGAAATTGCCACACGGTCCTTGCTTGTCTGCACGCTGGCCGAAAGGATGTTCAAGTGGCTTTCGGAGAGGATCCGGGTGACGTCGGAGAGCAGCGACTTGCGGTCCAATGCTTCGACCTGGATCTCCACCAGGAACACGCCATGGTGCTTGGTGGCCCACGTGACATTGACCAGTCGATCCGGCTGCTCGGCGAGCTGCGTCAGATTCAGGCAGTCGGTGCGGTGCACCGAGACTCCGGCGCCACGGGTTACGAAACCCTGGATTTCATCTGGCGGCACCGGGGTGCAGCAACGCGCCAGCTTCACCAGCACATCCCCCAGGCCCTCGACGATCACGCCGGCGTCGTTGCCCGTAGCCGGGCTGGGAGCCATTGGGCGGACTACCGCTTCCTCATCGACCTGTTCGGCTTCTGGAGGGCCAATCAGGGCCGTTAAATGCTCAATGACGTTCTGTGCACTGGTATGGCCGTCGCCCACGGACTGGTACAGGGCCGAAATGTCCGTGTGGTGCAGTTCGTTGGCTACCGCCGTGAGCAGGTCGTGAGTCATCAATTTCTGCAATGGCAGCTGGTTGCGACGCAGTTCCTTGGTCAGCAGCTCCTTGCCCTTTTCGATGGCCTCTTCGCGGCGTTCCTTGGAGAAGTAACCGCGGATCTTTGCCTTGGCACGAGGCGAGCGGACAAAGTTCTGCCAATCCTGGGATGGGCCAGCGCCTTCGGCCTTCGAGGTGAAGACCTCCACCACATCGCCCTGCTTGAGCTCGGTATGCAATGGGACGAGCTTGCCATTGACGCGGGAGCCGATGGTGCGGTGGCCGACGTCGGTGTGGATCGAGTAGGCGAAATCCACCGGTGTGGCACCAACCGGCAAGGACATGATGTCGCCCTTGGGGGTGAACACATAGACTTCAGCGGAGCTGATCGTGTAGCGAAGGCCGTCCAGGAACTCTTCGGAGTCGGCGGTATCCGCCTGCCACTCCATCAAGGAACGCAGCCAATCCATATTCTGCTCCGGCGAAAGCATGGAGTTATCGGTCTGCCCATGCTTGTACTGGAAGTGCGCTGCTACACCGTATTCGGCGCGTACGTGCATATCGTGGGTGCGGATCTGGATCTCTACCGGCTTGCCTTCAGGACCCATCACCGTGGTGTGCAGCGACTGGTAGAGGTTCAGCTTCGGGATCGCAATGTAGTCCTTGAAGCGGTTAGGCAGTGGATTCCACTCTGCGTGCACGACGCCCAGGGCGCCGTAGCAGTCCTTGACGGTATCCACCAGGATGCGCACGCCCATGAGGTCATGGATATCATCGAAGTCCTTGCCGCGCACGATCATCTTCTGGTAGATCGAGTAGTAGTGCTTTGGCCGGCCGGACACCGAGGCATGGATGGCTACATCGCCGAGATCGCCCGAAAGGGTCTGGCGGATCGAGGAGAGGTACTTTTCACGTTCCGGAGTGCGATCGCCCACCATGCGGACGATCTCCTGGTACACCTTGGGGTGCAAGGCAGCGAAGGACAGGTCCTCCAGCTCCCACTTGACGGTGTTCATGCCCAGACGGTGCGCCAGCGGTGCGAAGATCTCCAGAGTTTCCTTCGCCTTGCGCGAGGAAGATTCCGGGGACACGTAGCGCCAGGTACGGGCATTATGCAGGCGGTCGGCCAGCTTGATCAGCAGCACGCGGATGTCGCGGGACATGGCCACGACCATTTTGCGCACGGTCTCTGCCGGGGCCGCGTCGCCATAGGTGACCTTGTCCAGCTTGGTCACGCCATCGACCAACATGGCGATTTCCTCGGAGAATTCCTTCTTAACGGACTCCAGGGAGTAGTCGGTGTCTTCAACGGTGTCGTGCAGCAAGGCGGCGGCAAGAATCGAGCCGGTCATCCCCATCTCCGCCAGGATCGTGGCGACGGCGACCGGGTGCGTTATGTACGGGTCGCCGCTCTTGCGCTTCTGGCCTTCATGGTACTTTTCGGCGACCTCGTAGGCGTGGACCAGCAGGTCCAGATCCGCCTTCGGATGCTTGGACTTGACCGTACGCAATAGCGGTTCAAGGGTCGGCGATGTGCTCGGGGTGCTCCCCCGGCCAGCAAAGCGCACCAAACGAGAGATAGAGCGTCGTTTCGAATTGTTCAGGTTAGGCGTATTCGCCATGCCCCGCTCCTTCCCGTTGCCGTTGGATTCTTTCCCGAGCCTGCGTGAAGCCCGACGGAATCCAACGGTAGTTCCGGGCCACCAGATCACTGGCGGCCGTGCACTGAAAAAACACCTTCTTTAGTTCAAACGTTATAGCACGTTCGCGCGGTGACAACTAATTACGCATCTTCCCGCTTAAGCGAAATGGTGCCCCCAGCAAATGCTGGGAGCACCAAATTCAGATCTTCGGATCGGCTTAGGCAGCAGCCATCTTCTGATTGTGCGCTACCACGTCGTCGTCCTTGTGGCGGAGCCAATGGAACATGGGCGCCTGGACGAACAAGGTCGACAGGGCCGAGACGATGATACCGACGAACAGCGCCAAGGACAGGTCCTTGAGCGTACCGGCACCCAGCAGGTAGGAACCGATGAACAGGATCGCGGCCACTGGAAGCACGGCAACGACCGAGGTGTTGATCGAGCGAACCAGGGTCTGGTTCACAGCGAGGTTCACCAGCTGCTCGAAGGTGCGCTTGGACTGCTGGGTGTAGTCCTTGGTGTTTTCGCGGACCTTGTCGAAGACCACCACGGTGTCATACAGCGAGTAGCTCAGAATGGTCAGGAAGCCGATGATCGCGCTGGGCGTGATTTCGAAACCTGACAGCGAGTAGATGCCCGCAGTGACGATGACCACGGCGATCAGACCGGCAATCGCGGCCAGTGACATCTTCCAGGTTCGGAAGTAGGCAGCCATCAGCAAGCCCACCAGGACCACGAAGGCAACCAGGCCAACCAGCGCCTGGCGCGAAACGTCTTCGCCCCAGGTAGGGCCGATGAAGTTACTGGTAACTTCATCGCTGGAGACACCGTAGTTCTCCGCGAGCTGGCCGGCGATGGCCAAGGTCTGGTCATCGCTCAAGCGCTCGGTCTGCACGCGCATGGTGCCCGGCGCAATGTTGGTGACCGTTGCCGCAGCTCCCGAAGCCACCGAGGCAACAGCCTTTTCGCCAATGGAGATATCGGTTTCCTGCACATCCGAAACGGTGAATTCAGAACCACCGCGGAAGTCGATGCCCAGGTTGAATCCGCCCTTGACCACTGGAACCAGGATTGACAGGATCACCAGAATACCGGCGATCAGGAACCACAAGCGGTGCTTGGAGGTGAACGGGTAGGAACGCTTGCCGGTGTAGAGCTCGTTGCCCCAAGTGACTAGCTTATTCATTGTTCTCCTCCTGGGCCTTGGCCTGCGGGCTGGCAGGCTGCTCGGCCTGTGCACGGCGGCGCTCGGCAATTGTCATGCGCTTGGCGGCTTCAACCGAAGCCTTGGCATTCTTCTTGCCGCGGTTTGCCTCAACGTTTTCATCGAAGCGGCGAACCTTGCCTGCACCTTGGTACAGCGGCTTGACGCCAAGCAACGATGGATCCATGCCCGAGAGCGGGTGGCCGTTGGCGAAGAACTTGGTGCGTGCCAGCAGGACCAGGGTTGGATGGGTCAGTCCGTACACGACCACGAGGTCAACGATTGCGGTCAGGCCCAGGGTGAAGGCGAAGCCTCGCACGTTGCCCACGGCAACGATGTAGAGCACTACTGCAGCCAACACGTTCACGGCCTTGGAAGCCAGAATGGTGCGCTTGGCACGCTTCCAGCCGATATCCACGGCGCTTGCCAATGGCCGGCCTTCGCGCAACTCATCTCGAACACGCTCGAAGTACACGATGAACGAGTCCGCAATCAGGCCGATGGCCACGATCAAGCCAGCCACGCCCGCCAGCGACAGGCGGTAGTTCATGCCCCAGCCAAGCAGGACCAGGCAGAGGTAGGTCAGCACACCGGCGACGAGCAGCGAAGCGATGGTCACCAAGCCCAGAGCGCGGTACTGGAACAGCGAGTAGATGAATACCAGGACCAGGCCGATAACACCGGCAATGAGGCCCGCGGTCAGCTGGTCAGCACCCAGCGTTGCAGAAACCTGGCGCTCTGACTGGATGTCGAAGCTGATTGGCAGTGCGCCGTACTTCAGCTGCTCCGCCAGCGCCTGCGAGGTGTCCTGGGTGAACCCGCCGGAAATCTGCGGACGGCCATCGGAGATCACCGCATTGGTGGTTGGCGCCGAGATGGTCTCGCCATCAAGCACGATCGCGAACTGGTTCTGCGAACCCTGCAGGGCAATCAGACGCTGCGTGGTGTCGGCGAAGATCTTGGTGCCTTCGGCATTGAACTCGATCACGACAACCCATTCGCCGGTGACCGAACCATTGACGCCGCGAGCGAGCTGCGCGTATGCGTCCTTGATCTTGTCGCCGGAGATTTCCTGTGGGCCAAGGATGTACTTGACGCCCATGTCCGTATCGCAGGAGATCATTGGCTTGGCTGGGTCCGCAGCGTCCCCGCCGCGGTCCTTGAGCTCGGTTTCGCAGTCGTAGCCTTCAAACTCCTGGAAGAGCTCTGCGGTGATCCAGTTGGTGTCCGATGGGTTCTCTGGCTTGCCCTCAGGCTTTGGCAGGTCTTCCTTGGGAGTGCGATCTTCCTCAGGGGTGGCTGCGTAGCCGCCGGTGATCAGCACCGGGCGGAACTCCATGTTGGCCGAAGCCTGGATCAAATCGCGAGTGGTCTGGTCCGGGGTGCCCGGCATCGAGACCACAACGTTGCGACCGGACTGGGTGGTGATTTCCGATTCGGTTACACCGGAACCGTCCACACGCTGGCGGATGATCTCCACCGCTTGGTCCAGCTGCTCTTGGTTGATCGCTTCGTCGCCCTGGACCCGAGGGGCCAGGATCATCTCGGTGCCGCCTTCGAGGTCGAGGGCCAGCTTCGGTCCCCATCCGGTTTTACCGTTCGCTGCACCACCCACCAACACGCCGGCTGCGATGATGAAGACGATCAGCAACCACAGCAACGCCTTGCGCGCCTGCTTAACAGGTCTGATTGATGACATCTAATGTGCTTTCTCGTTTGAGTGGCTTGGCCTTCAGGCCACCGCTATGCTGCCCGGGACTTAGGCGTTGCGCTCGTCCTTGCCCTCATCGTTCAGGCGACGCAGGGACTCTTCCGGGGTTTCGGTGGTGCTGGCGGATTCTGCTGCGCCGTCGGCCACGGCCGGGGTTGCTGCATCCTTGTCCAGGAAGGTGGCAATGGCCTGGCGGTGCAGGTTCAGCACTACGCCCGGTGCGACCTCGACCTGGACACGATCCTCTGCGTCAACGCCGACGACGGTGCCGAAGATACCCGAGTTGGTCATCACCTTGGCGCCTGGCACGGTGTTGTTCTTCAGCTTCTCCTGCTGGGCGGACTGCTTCTTGCGGCCACGGAACATCATGAAGATCAGCACTGCGAACAGCGCGACCATCAGGATCAGCGAAGGGTTGAAGCCGCCACCAGCGGCCTGAGCGATTACGAGGGGATTCACGTATTTACCTGCTAACGAATTGTTGCGATTTGATCTGAAGTTCTGGGATGCTGTTGCGGCTATTTCTGGCGTAATACAGCAAAGACGCCCCACCTCGCCCCGAAACGGGCATAGGTCGGGCGTCTTTAGTCTAATGCGTCACGGTGAACCGGCAGACCATTTACGCGGGCAGTGAAGTAATGCTTGCCTAATCCTCATCGTTTTCATAGCTTTGCGCACTGGCGAAGATCGCATCCTTTGGCATCGCCAAGCCCAAATGCGCCCAGGCTCCGGGCATGGCAATACGACCGCGCGGAGTCCGGCCCATCAGCCCTTCACGCACCAGGTATGGCTCTGCGACAGTCTCGACGGTTTCGGTTTCTTCACCCACGGCGATGGCCAGGGTCGATAGCCCCACCGGTCCCCCTCCGAATTTGGTGCACAAGGCTTCGAGCACACCCCGGTCCAGGCGATCAAGGCCACGTGCATCGACCTCGTACATGTCCAAGGCGGCGGCGGCCGCTTTGGCATCGATCTCTTCGAGCTTATGCACCAGCGCCCAGTCACGCACGCGGCGCAGCAGGCGGTTGGCGATACGGGGCGTGCCGCGTGAGCGTCCGGCGATCTCGGTGAACGCGGCCGAAGTGACGCTCAAATCAAGCATCATGGCCGAACGGCGCAAAACCAGTTCAAGCTCCTTGACCGCGTAGAACTCCAGATGGCCAGTGAAGCCGAAGCGGTCACGCAACGGGCCGGGCAATAGTCCGGCGCGCGTGGTTGCGCCAACGAGAGTGAAGGGCGGAAGCTCCAGCGGAATGGCCGTGGCGCCGGCGCCCTTTCCGACGATGATATCTACGCGGAAGTCTTCCATGGCCATGTAGAGCATTTCCTCGGCCGGCCGGGACATGCGGTGGATTTCATCGAGGAACAGCACCTCGCCTTCGGTCAACGACGAGAGGATCGCGGCCAAGTCACCGGCATGCTGGATCGCTGGGCCGGAGGAAATGCGCAATGGCGCATTCATCT
Organism: Glutamicibacter sp. AGC84; assembly: GCF_053543575.1. Taxonomy (NCBI): domain Bacteria; kingdom Bacillati; phylum Actinomycetota; class Actinomycetes; order Micrococcales; family Micrococcaceae; genus Glutamicibacter; species Glutamicibacter sp. AGC84. The sequence continues at coordinate 117,111 of NZ_JBLVOC010000006.1, read as the reverse complement.
CGGCGGCGATAATCATCGACAAGGTGGTCTTGCCCAGGCCCGGCGGGCCAGAGAGCAGAACGTGATCCGCGGTGCGTTCGCGGATTTTCGCTGCTTCGAGCACCAGCGAGAGCTGCTGGCGCACTCGGGACTGGCCCACGAAGTCGTCGAGGTTCCGCGGGCGCAGGGCCGCTTCGATTACCCGTTCCTCGGGTTCGCTGCCGGCATTCGTGAGCCCGGTGGAGTCATTCATGATCAGTTGATCCTCTCGCAGACCGCTTAGGCGCGGGTTCCGCTGGACATGCTGCGCAGTGCAGCACGCAAGATTTCTGCGACGTTGCCGGTGGCAACGACATCTGGATCAGCCTTGGACAGCGATTTCAGGGTGCTGGTTGCATCCTTTTCGCTCCAGCCCAGGCCGGTCAGCGCCTCGATCACCTGCGGTTCCCAGACGCTCGCGTTGCCGCCGCCGGAAACCGGGGCCGCTGGCGCGCCAGTCGGGATCAGCTTGCCGTTCAGTTCCAGCACGATGCGGCTCGCGCCCTTGGGGCCAATGCCCGATACCTTGGTGAAAGCGGCGGTGTCCTTGGTGTTCGCCGCGATGCGGACTTCCTCCGGAGAGTGCACCGCCAAGATGGCCAAGCCGGTGCGTGGCCCGATGCCCGATACGGAAACCAGGACCTCGAAGACATCGCGTTCCTCAGCGGTGGCGAAGCCGAAGAGGGTCATCGAATCCTCGCGGACCACCATGGAGGTGAATACCGTAGCCTCGCGTCCTGCCTGCAGGGTGGACAGCGTCCCGGGGGTGGCATTGACCAGCATCCCGAAGCCGTTAACGTCAATTACCGCGGTGTTCAGGGCTACCGCCTGCACGGTGCCGGTCAATGAGCTGATCATGCCACTCCTTGGGATATATGTTCGATCGAACCCAGTTTATCGAAGATACCTACGAATATCGATCCGCCGCGTTCCCCGGTGGGTCGAGGCCGCTGCCGTGCTGGCCGGCTAGCGGCGCACTGCGCGGCGCTTGGCCGACGCCTCGGCGGCAATCCACGCCTGCTGCGCACCGGTCAGCTGCGACGAACCACCGGCATTAGCCGCGGAGGCCGAGGCATTCGAGCCGGTGGCCGCACCGCGCCAACCGTGGGTAATCGCCAAAGCCACCGCATCAGCGGCGTCGGCAGGCTTAGGCGGTTCATCGAGCCGGCAGATCTTGGCAACCATCTTGCCGATCGCCGCCTTGGTGGCCTGTCCCGAACCGGTAACCGCCGCCTTGACCTCGGTCGGCGTGTGCAGGGCCACGGGTATTCCGCGTCGCGCTGCCGCGGTGATGACAACACCGGTGACCTGCGCGGTGCCGATGACCGTGGAGACGTTCGCCGAAGCGAACACGCGTTCCAAGGCGAGCACATCGGGCTGATGCAGATCCAGCCATTCGTCGATGGCGTTGGCGATCTTCAAGAGCCGGGCATCGAGCGGAGTGCCCGGAGGGGTGCCGGCGACGGTGACGTCCACCAGCGAAACTTGCCTGTTTGCAGCGACGTCGACCACGGCAAGACCGCAACGGGTCAGGCCGGGATCGACGCCAACAACACGTAAGGCCAAGCCTTACTGCTCTTCGTCCAGCGCGGCGCGAACCTCGTCGGACAGATCAGCGTTGGTGTAGATGCCCTGGACATCATCCAGTTCTTCCAGCGCGTCGTAGAGCTTGAGGAACTTGCGAGCTCCATCAACGTCCAGGTCGACCTTCATCGATGGAATGAATTCCATTTCGTCGGACTCGTAGGCGATGTCCGCTTCATCCAGCGCAGCGGCCACAGCGCGCAGGTCCGAAGGGTCGCAGACGATGGCGAAGTTCTCGTCCTCGTCCATGATCTCGTCGGCACCGGCGTCCAGCACGACCATCAGCAGGTCGTCTTCGGTCAGCTCGCCCTTGGGCAGGCGGACAACGCCCTGGCGGTTGAACAGGTAGGCGACCGAACCCGGGTCGGCGATGGTGCCGCCGTTGCGGGTGATGCCCACGCGGACCTCGGAGGCCGCACGGTTCTTGTTGTCGGTCAGGCACTCGATCAGCAGGGCCGAGCCCTGCGGGCCGCGTGCTTCATAGATGATCTCGGTGTAGTCGACGACCTCGCCGGTCAGGCCAGCGCCGCGCTTGACGGCGCGGTCGATGTTGTTGATCGGCACGGAGTTCTTCTTGGCCTTGCTGACTGCAAGTTCCAGTGCCGGGTTGCCGGCCATGTCGGCGCCGCCGGCACGGGCGGCAACTTCAATGCCCTTGATGAATTTTGCGAAGGCCTTGGCGCGCTTGGCGTCGATCGCGGCCTTCTTGTGCTTGGTAGTTGCCCATTTGGAGTGGCCTGACATGCTTTAAGCGTCTCCTCGCGTGAGATTGATGAAAAATTGGTGGATAGCGGTGCTGCCGGTGACTTCCGGGTGAAAGCTGGTTGCCAACAATTTTCCCTGGCGTACTGCAACAATTCTACCCTGTTCGTGATCCGTCCCCGCTTGAACGGTGCTGATCACTTGCACGTCCGGGCCAATTTGCACGGCTTCCGGTGCGCGGATGAACACCGCTTCGAGATTTTGCCCGTTGAAGTCCAGCTGGTGCTCGAATGAGTCGATCTGGCGCCCGAACGCGTTGCGCTTGACCGTCATGTCGATGCCGCCGAAGCTTTGCTGTACCGCGCCATCTCGCGAGATTGCAGGGTTCTCGATGCGATCGGCCAGCATGATCATTCCGGCGCAGGAGCCGTAGGCTGGCATGCCTGCTGCGATGCGCTCCTTGATGGGACCAGCTAGCCCGTAGTTGCGGGACAGCCGGTCAATCACCGAGGACTCGCCGCCGGGAATCACCAGCGCGTCAACCTGCTCCAAATCGACGACGGTGCGCACCATGTGCGTGCGCTGCCCGAGCCGTTCCAAAGAGGCCAGATGTTCGCGGAAATCCCCTTGCAGAGCGAGGACGCCTATTTTCGGCATGGTTCTAACCTTCATGGTGTTCAGTGGTTGGCAGCACGAAAAATGCGCCGAAATAACGTTAAACCCAGAGACGCCGTGGTCCTGTTTTGTTTCCCGGTGTGTCGCGGATTCTTCGACGCCGCCTCCCGGCAAGTGGTGGAACTTGGTAGGTTCAAGGACATGATTGCTGATATTTCTTCCCTCGAACTTGCCGGCGGCGTGAGCATGCCCTCGATCGGTTTGGGCACGTGGCCCATGCGTGGACACGAGGCGGCCGCAGCGGTGCTGTCCGCCCTCGACGTGGGCTACCGCCGCATTGATACAGCGGAGAACTACGAGAATGAGGACGCCGTGGGCAAGGCCCTGGCACAGAGCCGGCTTCATCGCGATGAAATTTTCGTAACCACCAAATTCAACAAGCAATGGCATTCGACCCAAGGCGTGCGCCAGGCGTTGGAGAACTCCTTGGACCGCTTGGGTCTTGAGTATGTGGATCTGTTCTTGATCCACTGGCCCAACCCCCAGCAGAACACCTATGTCGAAGCCTTCACTGAGCTGGGCAAACTAGTAGACGAGGGCAAGATCCGGGCTGCGGGAGTCTCGAACTTCAAGCCCTACCAGCTGCAGAACGTCCTGGATTCGGGGCTCGTGCCGGCGCTGAACCAGATCCAGGTTGATCCTGAACGGCAAAGCGTCGATTGGCAAGGTTTCAACACCGAGCATGGCGTTCGGACCGAATCCTATTCCCCGCTGGGACGCAAGAAATCTGGACTCCTTTCACATCCTGCCCTGGTCCGGATCGCCCAAGCGCATGGGAAGAGCAGCGCGCAGGTGACCTTGCGCTGGCATGTCCAGTCCGGGCGGGCAGCGGCACCGAAATCGGCAGACCAGCGGCGGCAGAGCGAGAACCTGGACATTTTCGACTTCCAGCTCACCCAGGCGGAAATGGCCGCCATCAATGCCATGGATACCGGTGCTGGCCCCTTCACCGATTCGGATGAGTTCGGGCACTGAATTCCCGCAATACCTGCATGCGGCAGAAACGGAGAACCCGAACATGCTTCACGGCTACCAGCGCCCAGATATCGAAGTGGCGGATTACTTCGACGAGCACGGTGCGCTGATCCCCTATGGCCAGCGCTGGGATGAGCAGCCTCCAGCGGAGAGCTATTCGCTGACCTCCCATGTGCAACGCTTTGCCCCGGTGCCGCAGGTAGCCCAGGCGTTGCTGGATTGCCTGCGCGAGCAGTTCGAGGTGCGTTGCTTCGAAGATCCCGGGCTGGCCAGGCAAATGCGGATTCAACCGGGCCATGTGGTGCGCTCTGTTCGCGTATTTCCGATGGATTCGCGCTGCGCGCCACTGGGCATGGTCTTCACCACGTTTCCCGCGGTGCACCTGGAGCTCGGCGCGTTGTACCGCGCGACATTTCCGCCGTGCGGCTGCGATGGATGCGACGAAGTTGTCCCAGAAATCCTTGAGGAACTCGAGATCCAGGTGAGTGCCGCCGCGTCCGGAGGATTCGGCGAGTTCCTGGATCGAGGCATGGACCGCCTCGTGCACTGTTTCGACGTTGACCGGACAGGATTCGGCGAGCAGTCCCGCGGCCTCGAAGACATATCGCCGGCACGGCTAGCCAGAGCACGCGCAATTCTTCCCTCAAGCCGCGTGTGGGCACCTTGGCCATTGCGCTAGGTCAGTCCAGCGTCCACTCTCGAAGTCCGTCGTCGAATGCGCCATAGGCATTCACTGTGGCCTCGCTGCGCTTCAAGGAGGCTTTTGCTTCATCTTCCCGTATGCATCCAGCAGCATCGAAGACTTGGCACCAGGCCACAGGTTCATTTGAGAGCTGGTGCGGTACCCACCGCAATTCGCTGACATCCCATTCGCCGGGCGCTCCCTGGGTAAACGTTGCCTTTACGCTGATGCCTTCGCGGTTGAGAATGGTTGGTGTGGCGTGTTTTGCCACGGAATTGCCCAAACCGTAGACGATCCAGGTTCCGTCGTGCTTCTCAATGGGCAATACCGAGTGGGTGTGGTGCATGTAGATGAAATCGAAGACACCGGACTCTGCCAAGGCTCGACCGAGCCTTTTCTGGGACGCTGTCGGTTCGGTGCTGTATTCAGCCCCATCGTGCACGGCAGCCACGACGATGTCCGCTCCCGCCTTGCGCGTTGCCTTGCCCCTGGCGATCAGTTGCTGCGCATCCACCCCGGTATCGACTTGCCAGTCAGCTTCTTCCGGCAAGCCATTGAGCGAATAGGTGCTGGTTACTACACCGAGCTTCACGCCTTCCATGTCCAGGATCGATGGCTTCTCGGATTCTTTTTCACTGCGGTAGGAGCCGGTCGCGAAAAGCCCATTCGCTTCCAGAGCGTCCAGCGTTCGCTCTACTCCGGCCGTCCCGGCATCTACCGTGTGATTGGTGGCAGTGGTGCATCCGTCGTAGCCAATAGCGCCGAGGTCGGCCAGGATTCGATCTGGGACCGTGAACCGCGGATACCCCGAATACGGAGGGACACCAATCGGTGTTTCCAGATTGCATAGCGCCACATCTGCGTCCTGGACATAGGGTGCCAGGCCCGCAAGCAAGGGGCTGAAATCGTAGTCGCCGCCGTTGCCCGTTTCCGCTCCAGCCGCTTGCTTCGCTTCATCCAATAGCTGCGGATGCAGCAGTACATCGCCGGTAACCATCAGCGATAGCTCTTCGGGCGCCGAAGGTGCGGCCGAGGCATCCGCTATGGCTGAACTCGGAGCCGGTTCCGGCGAGGCAGGAACGCTGGCCTGGACGGAAGGCTGCGGGGTTGCTGGTTCTGCGTGATCGCTTGGGACTGCAGAGCAACCGCCAATCAGCAATGCGGCCAGCAGCGTTGAGCTCAGCGGAAGAAATGCAGGCAGTGCACGTTGGGGCATGCATCGAGCCTAGCTCAGCTGGGCATCTGGGGTGTAAATGCAAGCTGAATCACGTTTGCCATGAAAACCTAGGCCTATGCAAAACCCGCTTCTGACTCCCAGTACCAGGCCCTACCAATGGCCAGCCTTCGACCAGCTCACCGCTGAGCATTACCTGGAGGCAGTCCGGCTCGGCGCAGCCGAACAGCGTGAGGAGCTGCAGCGCATCATCGACGATGCCCAGGCTCCCACTTTTGAGAACACTTTCTTGGCGCTGGAAGCCAGCGGGCAGACCCTGCGCCGTGCGCTCATGACGTATTTCTCAGTGATTTCCGCCCACGGCACCGAAGATCTGCGGGCGATTCAGTCGGAGATTTCTTCGATCTGGACTAGGCAAGAAGATGAGATTTACCTAAACCAAACCTTGTACTTGCGTCTACAAGCTTTTAGTTATGAGGGTCTCCAGGGTGAAGATGCCCGTCTAGCCGAGCAAACGCTGAAGAATTTCCAGTTGGCCGGCGCAGGCTTGGGCGACGTCGAAAAGGACCAGTTGAAAGCACTGAACGCCAAACTCGCTGAGCTTTCCACGCAGTTCGCTGACCTCGTCCTGGAAAATCAGAATGCCCACGCTGTGCACTTCGACGATGATGAGGAACTCGCAGGTCTTTCCAGCCAAGCGATCGAGTCCGCTGCGCAAGCCGCCAAGCAAGCAGGCCATGCATCGGGATACTTGCTGACGCTGGTTTCTCCTACCCAGCAACCGGTCCTGGAATCGCTCGCGTCAAGCCAGTCCCGCCGCAAGGTGTTCAATGCCTCGATCAGCCGTGGCACCGAGGAAAACGCGACCATTCATGTGGCCGCAGAAATGGCACAGCTTCGCGCTGAGCGCGCCGCTCTGCTCGGATTCGCCAACCATGCAGAAACCGTGCTCGCCCAGGCCACTGCGCCTTCCACCGCTGCGGTGGAAGAACGACTGGCCGAGCTAACCAAGGCCGCCACCGCAAATGCTCGCCAGGAAGCCGAGGTGCTGGGCAAGATCGCCGGTGCCGAAATCAACGCGTGGGATTGGAAATACTTCTCCAACCAGGTCTTGCGTGAGGAGTACTCGGTGGATTCCGAGGCACTGCGCAACTACTTCGAATTAGACCGGGTCCTGGTCGATGGCGTCTTCGCGACCGCTACCAAGCTGTTTGGCATTACCTTCAGCGAGCGGTTCGACCTTCCCGCCTACCACCAGGATGTTCGCGTCTTCGAAGTTTTCGACGCCGATGGCAAGCCGCTGGCGCTCTACACAGGCGACTACCTGACCAGGGATACCAAGAAGGGCGGTGCATGGATGACCAGCCTGCGCGATGCCGCTTCGTTCCTGGATGAGCTGCCAATCGTCACCAACACCTTGAACATCACCCCGCCTGCGCCGGGTGATCCGGTTCTGCTGTCCATGGATGAGGCAAATACGCTGTTCCACGAGTTCGGCCATGCGCTGCACGGGATGTTCTCCAGCGGAAAGTACGCTTCGCTTTCTGGCACCTCGGTCCCCCGCGATTTCGTGGAGTTCCCATCGCAGGTCAACGAGATGTGGATGCTCCACGAGGATGTCGTATCCGGCTATGCTATCCACCACCAGAGCGGCGAAGTATTGGACGACGCGCTGATCGAGAAGATCCGCGCGGCTTCGCTATGGGGCCAGGGTTTTGCAACCACTGAGTACCTTGCCGCAAGTGTCCTCGACTGGGCCTGGCACACCATCAGCGCCGGGACTGTTATCGAGGATCCGCTGCAGTTCGAGCAGGACGTGCTTCAGGGCGCCGGCTTCGACTCCGCAATGATTCCGCCTCGCTACCGCACCGGTTATTTCCAGCACATTTTCGCCAATGGATACTCCGCTGGCTATTACTCCTACATCTGGAGTGAGGTGCTCGATGCCGACACTGTGCAGTGGTTCGAGGAAAATGGGGGCTTAATGCGCGAAAATGGTAATCGGTTCCGTGAGGAACTGCTTTCGCGCGGCAATACGCGCGATCCCCTTGAGTCCTACGAATTATTCCGCGGCCGCACCGCATTGGTTGAACCGTTGTTGCGCCGTCGAGGATTGGTGAACGCAGAATAATGACCACTATTGCCTCCGCACAGGAAGCACTAAGCCACTGGCATCAGGCACTTGCAGTCGCCACCGGCGGCAAGATCTTTACCACCCACGGATGCTCATGGGCATGGCAGCCAGTACGCAAGCGGCTGATCCTGCTGTTCCCCGAACAGCCAGAACAGGCGGGCCTGCGTCCGGCGCTAGCCGAAGGCCATCGGCTCGGCGCCCGGCGCGTGGAAGCTTGGGTTAACTCAGGCGCCCACGCAGATGAGCTCAGGGCGACCGGTTTCTCCGATAATGCCCAGGTTTCCTGGCATGCTGGCCCATTGGCCATTCCAATGGATCGTTGGACCGGCAAGATCCGCTTGGGCAATAACGTGCCTGAGGCCACGGGAGCTGATGCGGCCGAGCTGAACGTGACGAACCTTTGGCGCGAGACCAGCACCCAGCTCTCCAGCGGGCATCCGGCATTGCGCCGCGTCGAGCATGCCTTGGCTCGTACCGACGAGGGAGAGATCGTGGGCCGGGGCTTTGCCCAGCAGGGCCTGAACGGCCAGCTCATGGTGCATTCCTTGGCCGTAGGCAAGGAACATCGCCGCCATGGCGTTGGCACTGCCTTGCTTCATGGCCTGTCGCGATCAATGATCAATCCGCTGTCGCCGCCAGACGATGAGGTACCTCAGGAGCTATTGGCAGCAGCGACTCCGTCAAGTGCCGATTTCTTCAGTGCGAACGGCCTGAAGCTGCTGGGACGTGGACGCCATATGGTTCTGCGCTCCTGGAACCAGTAGCCAGCCACTGATAACGAGAAAGCTCAGCCGGTCACGGGACGTTCCGT
>NZ_JBLVOC010000006.1:77045-108329 GCF_053543575.1 Glutamicibacter sp. AGC84 | reverse complement strand
GGCTGAGCTTTCTCGAATGGCCTTACCGCGATTTGATGACTCGATAGACAAGCCGGGCGAACGGTCCGGCTTGCCGCGCTTCAACCAGTTCGAGGCGCTCGCTGGAAATAGTTCGTGGCAGTACGGGCGCACCAGAGGATAGCGCGGCCGGGGCGATAGTCAATGCCAAGACATCGAGGGCATCGACATCCAGGAATTGCCCCAGCAGTTCACCGCCGCCAAGTACCCAAACATTCTTCTCCCCTGCACTGTCACGAATTGCCGGCAAGAACTGCGCAACTGGTCCGTTCACCAGCTGCACATCAGCCCCATCTGGAATGGGCAACTCCCTCGAAGTGAAGACATAGGTCTTGACCCCCGGATAGTATTCATGCCACTTTTGCGGATTTTCCATGAGCTGTTCATTCTCGATCATCCACATATAGGTGTTCGCGCCTTCGACATGCACACCAACGTTTTCAGGCAATAGTTCAGTATCAGGCTCTTGGGACCCCGGAACGTCAAAGAGCCATTGCAGGCTATGGTTCTCGTCGGCCAAGTATCCATTGAGAGTGACCGCGGCATCGAAGATAATCTCGCTCATGGCACATAGTCTGCCACAGGAAAATTGCTCGCGGCTCCGGGGTGCACTTCGCTACCGGCATGCCTGCTCCAGGGCTGCACCACCAGCAGGTCGCCATCGATGTCCCGCCGGCTCCGGTCGAGCAGTAAGTGATCGGGGTGCGCCGAGGTACTCGCGATTCCAGGCAGCGAATCTGGTTGGGCGGGGCCGGAGACGGATTGCTGCTCGTAAACGCACCACCTGGAATCAGTTGATTCATGCTGGCTGGAAAGAACACTTGGAGGCAAAGGCTAGATCGCAGTCTCGTGCCGTATCGGGCCCCTGCATCACTACCGGCAGCACAGAAGCAGCGAGGCCGAAGAAATGGACTGATCTGTCCACTTCTTCGGCCTCGTCATCAGCTACTCAGCGCAGTTCCTACCAGCCGCGCTCCGAAAGGCGGTGAGGCACTGGCACGTCGGCGACGTTGATGCCGACCATTGCTTCGCCCAGACCGCGGGAGATCTTGGCTAGCTCGTCCGGGTTGTCGAAGAAGGTGGTTGCCTTCACGATGGCCTCGGCGCGCTGCACTGGGTTGCCGGACTTGAAGATGCCCGAGCCGACGAACACGCCGTCGGCGCCCAGCTGCATCATCATCGCAGCGTCGGCCGGGGTGGCGATGCCGCCAGCGGTGAACAGCACTACCGGCAGCTTGCCGGTCTGCGCGATTTCCTTGACCAGCTCATACGGTGCCTGCAGCTCCTTGGCGGCCACGTACAGCTCATCTTCCGGCAATGCGGCCAGCTTGGCGATCTCTGCACGGATCTTGCGCATGTGCCCGGTGGCGTTCGAAACATCGCCGGTGCCGGCTTCGCCCTTCGAGCGGATCATTGCGGCACCTTCGTTGATTCGGCGCAATGCCTCACCGAGGTTGGTGGCACCGCAAACGAATGGAACGGTAAAAGGCCACTTATCGATGTGGTTCTCGTAGTCTGCTGGCGAAAGGACCTCGGACTCGTCGATGTAGTCGACGCCGAGGGACTGCAGGATCTGCGCCTCGACAAAGTGGCCGATGCGCGCCTTGGCCATTACCGGGATGGAGACCTCGGCGATGATGCCGTCGATCATGTCCGGGTCGCTCATGCGCGAGACGCCACCCTGGGCACGGATGTCCGCAGGAACGCGCTCCAGAGCCATGACGGCCACGGCACCTGCATCTTCAGCGATGCGTGCCTGCTCTGGGGTGACTACGTCCATGATGACGCCGCCCTTGAGCATTTCGGCCATGCCGCGCTTGACGCGGTCCGAACCGACGACGGAGTTCTGGTTGTTCGTAGACATGGTGAGGAGGGTTCCTTTCGACACTGCGGTGACTCGCTTTTGCCCCAGAATTTCGGGGAAATAAGCGAGGTGGTACGCCAGTAATCGTAGGATCGCTTTGCTTTATTACCTCGCGTGTTGCGTCACAATGATGTACCGGTAGACTTATCCACCGATCAAGGGTTAGTGCGTAACATAGCCTTTCAATCTTAAACCACTAGTCAGAAATGATTTTTGCACGCAGTTGAAGGTTTTCCTCCAGTAGCTCAGCGACAATGATTTTTGCTGGTTTTTCCTTGGCGTCATATGCGCCAGTTTCCATGCGCACCACTTCATTCGACATGTGCTTCACCAGGCGTACGCCCCTGCCAATCTTTTCTGCCACTGCCTGCAGCTGTTCGGCGTAGTCCAATAGTTGCGTGGTGTAGGCACGGGTGAAGGATGGATCGGGGTCGTCGGCGCGTTCGTGAATGCCGCTGAAGCATTCGGCCAGCTCATCAGTCCCAGGCTTCACCGCTTCCATCACTTGGAGCAGTGCGCGGTCATCTGCCCGTACTGTGCCTACGAGCCCCAGGCGGTAGTGGTGCTCGGTGGCCACAGCCGCCGCGAGCCGTTCCAGCGGATCCAGGGTATCGAGCCAACCGCGCAGGAACCTGTCGCAGTTGGCATCATGCTCGTAGCTCAGGTCTTCGAGCAGCTGATCAATCATGCCGATTGAGTAGCGGGCTGCACCTTGGATGGCGAAACGCATTTCATGCTCGGATCCGCTAATAATCCAGTCGCGGATTTCTTCGATGGTGCCGATTGGTTCAGGGGACCTGGGAATATTCAACGATGCTCATTTCAGAAAGAAGTTGCTCCAACATGCCGCAACAGTCTATTTGGTCTTGCATTGCAGCAGGCCAACATCGTGGCTTTTGCATTAAATGACGTTGGGCCCGACAGAACTTTTCCATGTTCTGCCGGACCCAAGTACCAGCTATTGCCTAGTTCGGGGTTTCACTGTCCCACGCTTCGGCAATGGCACTGCGAACCTCGGACAAGGTCTGCGGGATCGCCTTGGTCTGCGCGATGATCGGGAAGAAGTTCCCATCCCCGTTCCAGCGCGGCACGATGTGCTGATGCAGGTGCGCGGCGATGCCTGCTCCCCCGGCTTCGCCCTGGTTCATGCCCAGGTTGAAACCGGCGGGGTTGGAGACCTTGCGCAGCACCCGCATTGACTGCTGCGCCAGCGCTGCCATTTCTGCCGTCTCCTCCACCGTGATATCGGTGTAGTTGGGCACATGGCGGTACGGGCACACGAGCAGGTGGCCCGGGTTGTACGGGAACAGATTCAGGATCACGTAGCAGGTTTTGCCACGGTGCACGATCAGCGCTTCTTCGTCGCTACGCCCAGGACCTGCGCAGAATGGGCAACTGGCCTCATCCTTGACCTGGTCCTGTCCGCCCTTGATATAAGCCATCCGGTAGGGAGTCCACAGGCGCTGGAACGAATCCGGCACTCCGGCGAGTTCAAAGTCGTCGGTGACGGACCGGTCTGCTTGTTCCTGCATGCTTGGTGGACTCCCTATCCGAACTAGTTGTTGTTGTCGCGGCTCTTGATGGCTTCAACGATGCGGGCTACCGCATCGTCGACTGGAACCTGGTTCTCCTGGCTGCCATCGCGGAAGCGGAAGGACACGGCGTTTGCATCGGCATCTTCGCCACCGGCGATGAGCACGAATGGAACCTTGTCCTTGGACGCGTTGCGGATCTTCTTCGGGAAGCGATCCGTCGAGTCATCCAGTTCCACGCGGACACCCTGCGCCTTGAGCTTGGCAACAACTTCACCGAGGTAGTCGTTGAAAGCCTCGGCCACTGGGATCGCGCGAACCTGTACCGGCGAGAGCCATGCAGGGAAGGCCCCTGCGTAGTGCTCGGTGAGCACGCCCAGGAAGCGCTCGATGGAACCGAACTTCGCAGCGTGGATCATCACTGGTTCCTGGCGGGAACCGTCGGCAGCCTGGTACTCCAAACCGAAGCGCGCTGGCTGGTTGAAGTCGTACTGCACGGTGCCCATCTGCCAGGTACGGCCGATGGCATCCTTGGCCTGGACCGAGATCTTCGGACCGTAGAATGCGGCTCCGCCTGGGTCGGCAACAAGTTCGACGCCGGATTCGGTGGCGACGCGCTCCAGCACGGCCGTAGCTTCATCCCACTGCTCATCCGAGCCGATGAACTTGTCCGACTCCGGATCACGGGTGGACAGCTCCAGGTAGAAGTCGTCCATGCCGAAGTCGCGCAACAGCGAGAGCATGAAGTTCAGCAGGTGCTCAACCTCGGCCGGTGCCTGCTCCTTGGTGACGTAGGAGTGGCTGTCGTCCTGGGAGAAACCGCGCACGCGGGTCAGGCCGTGGACCACGCCGGACTTCTCGTAGCGGTAGACGTGGCCGAATTCGAATAGGCGCAGCGGCAATTCACGGTATGAACGTCCGCGGCCGCGGAAGATCAGGTTGTGCATCGGGCAGTTCATGGCCTTCAGGCGGTATTCCTGGCCCTGCTTGGTGATGTTGCCATCTTCATCGCGCTCTTCATCGATGTGCAGCGCCGGGAACATGGTGTCCGCGTAGTACGGCAGGTGGCCCGAGGTGTGGAACAGCCCATCCTTGGAGATGTGCGGGGTGCCCACGTACTGGAAGCCTTCTTCGACGTGGCGGTCGCGCACGTAGTCTTCCATCTCGCGCTTGATGATGCCGCCCTTGGGGTGGAACACCGGCAGGCCCGAGCCCAGCTCATCGGGGAACGAGAACAGGTCCAGTTCGGCACCGAGCTTGCGGTGGTCGCGGCGCTCAGCTTCGGCCAGGCGCTCCTGGTAGGCCTTCAGGTCGTCCTTGGTTGGCCATGCGGTGCCGTAGATGCGCTGCAGCTGCTTGTTCTTCTCGCTGCCCAGCCAGTAGGCGGCAGCCGAGCGAGTCAGCGCGTAGGCGTTCTTGATCAGCTTGGTGTTCGGCAGGTGCGGTCCGCGGCACAGGTCCTTCCAGACAGTGTCGCCGGACTTGCGGTCCACGTTGTCGTAGATGGTGGTTTCGCCAGCGGCCACCTCAACGGTGACGCCTTCGCCGGAAGTGTCGGCGGAGTCGGCCTTGGCCAACAACTCGCACTTGTATGGCTCGTTGGCCATTTCAGCCTTGGCTTCCTCCGGGGAAACTTCGCGGCGGACAAAGAGCTGGTTCTGGTTGATGATCTTCTGCATCATCTTTTCCAGCTGCTTCAAGTCTTCTGGGGTGAATGGGTCCTCGACATCGAAGTCGAAGTAGAAACCGTCGGTGATGTAGGGGCCGATTCCCAGCTTGGAGTCCGGGCGCAGCTGCTGCACAGCCTGGGCCATCACGTGGGCGGTCGAGTGGCGCAGCACCTCCAATCCTTCTGGATCATTGATGGTTACGCGGGTGACAGTGGTTCCGGCTTCCAATTCGCGGGCCAGGTCGCGCAATACGCCATCGACGTGCATGACAACCACGTCTTTATCGTTGGCAAAATGCTGCAGACCGGTCGTTCCCGCGTCCACCTGTACCTGCTCGCCGTCAATGGTGAGAGTCAGCTGCTCGCTCATGAGATCGGGTTCTACCTTTCAATCTGTGATGGCTTCATAGCTTGTGGCATACCTTGGCCACAGCCAGCCAGAATCCAGTTTAGTTCAGGACCCCACCTCAGCGTGCGTTTACCTCGGGTTTTACGAAGATTGATCGCCCTCTTGTGACTCGTTCAACAGCGAATCTGCGTTGAACAGGCTCATGACATGCCAGATTTCACGATCGCCCGCGGGCTGCGAACTGGTGACTTTGCCGTTTTTCAGATCCTCGCGGAAAGCCGGAATCACTTCTTCCATGCGGCGCATGAGTTCGTCGCATTCATCTTGGGTAAGCATCAGGTTGCTCGTTTGCATCTGCGCTTTAATCTCCCCGGACTCTTCGCCGCGATAGTGCCTTTCTGCATGCCGAAGCGTCGCTTGCAGGCGGCGTTGCTCGTCATGGACCACTTGGCTGAGGTAGGCATCCATAGCCGTCCCGGTCTGGTCCTCCGGGCGCTCTCCCACTTTGCCGGTCGTATAGCCGCGAGCCGCAGGTTTCCATACGCGGTCACGCCTATCGCGCGCCAGTTCCGGAACTTCAACGATCATGTCGGCTTTGGCCAGCTCACGCAGATGGAAACTGACCTTGTTCGCGGGTACGCCAAGAGCCTGCGCGAGGTCTGCCGCGCGTGCGGTTTCCATTGCCGAAAGCGCGTCAAGGATTTGCCGACGCAAGGGGTTTGCGATGGCCTTGAGCATGGGGGTGGTGAATGTGACCGGTGGCTCATGGTTGCTCATAAGCACAGCATAGCAATCCCACAAATAAAGTTGCGCAAATTCTATTGCGCAACTTTATTTGCGAATCTATAGTTGGTGCCATGACCAGCATCCAGGCCAACGATCCATCAGGCACCACAGCGATTATCACGGAGCCTTTGCCGCCTTTGCGCGTGCAGCGCAACTACCGGATGTGGCTGCTGGCGGACTCAACGGCTTTGCTGTCGGGCAGTATTTACGGGTTCATCTTTCCTTTGATCTTGCTGTCCGCTACGGGGTCCCCGGTTTTGGCCGGAACCCTGGCCGCAGTGGGAATGGCAGCACGGGCGAGCGTAATTTTGGCCGGCGGAGCCATGGCGGATCGTACCGACAAGGCTCGGATGATTCTCATAGGAAGTTTCGCCGGTGCTGCAATCACGGCAGCCATGGCCCTGGGCAGCAGCGTCGGTTCACTGCCGGTTGCCTCCTTATGCCTTGCCCACATCCTTATGGAACTGCGCGGCGGGTACTTTGGGTCGACAACTAATGCCGCCCTAAAGGATCTTGTACACCCCAAACAGCTCGGCCGCGCGATGGCGGCGAATCAAGGCCGCGACTCGGTGCTGATGCTCGGCTCCGCTCCCCTGGGCGGCGTGCTTCTGGGATTAGGCGGTGGCATTGCCCTGCTCATCGTCAGTGTCCTGAATCTGATCGCTGCGGCCAGTGGATTTGCACTGCGTCGTCCATTGCGGGCAGCCAAGCTATCTGGGCAAGATTCCAATGGCACCAGCAATGATTCCGAAGAGGAAGTGGCCCACGGAATTCTGGCAGGCATGCACTGGTGCTTTTCCCGGCCACAGCTGCGCGCTCTGCTGATTTTGATTACGGTCGTCAACATCGGCGTCAACGGGCTGATGACAACGCTGATCTACGGACTTCAACAGCGTTCCGAAGAACCCTGGGTTATCGGGTTAACTTCTACCTTCATGGGCGCTGGAATGCTGCTCGGATCGTTGGTCGCAACGAAGCTCATCGATAAATTCCGCAGTGGTTTATTGACCTGCACCTGTCTCACCATTTTGGGTGTAGCCATGCTGCTCATCGGGTTTAATACGAACCTGCTCTGGATGGGGACC
The DNA here is from genome assembly GCF_053543575.1 of Glutamicibacter sp. AGC84. NCBI lineage: Bacteria > Bacillati > Actinomycetota > Actinomycetes > Micrococcales > Micrococcaceae > Glutamicibacter > Glutamicibacter sp. AGC84. The sequence continues at coordinate 101,026 of NZ_JBLVOC010000006.1, read as the reverse complement.
ATGCTGATGATCAGCTTCCTCAGCGTTCCAGCTCTCAACGCTGCGGTGGGTGGATACTTCATGGCCTCCATTCCGAAGCAAATGTCTGGGCGCGCTAATTCCCTAATCACCTTTATGGCACTGGCCGCTTTGCCCTTATCTCCGCTGCTTACCGGATTTGGTCTGGAATCGGTCGGCATGGGACCAACGCTGATATTTTTCGGGGCATTCGTTTCCTTAGCAGCAGTCTTGGCCTGGCTCTCACCGCAGGTACGGCGCATACCCCGTCCTGAGCATTGGATGGCGGCATCGCCCGAACTCACCAGCGCATCCGCCCCTCAACAATCCCCCGCCCCAACGGCCTCCACCGAATAGGAGTATCCAAAGTGAATTCCGATCCCACGTCGCCCAGCGATTCCCGGCTCAAGCGATCAGCCCGGAAGCGAATCTTCAGCAGCGAAAAAAGATACCGCCATGCTTCTGCGTTGACGCACCAAGCCGACGATGCAGTTGCCCAGGCGAGGTATCAAGCGCTGCGCAACGAGCAATGGATCTATCTATAAGGAGGCAGGAAAAGTCTTGGAAGATCCGCTAACCCATGGCTTTCATTTTCAACCCCTCCTACCCTAGGAATATGAACAAACCGGCCCCACCTGTCATCAGTGCCATTACCCTCGGAGTGCGCGATGTCGGTGCTTCCACGAAGTTCTACACCGAGGGCCTGGGGTTTGAGCTGGTTCAGCCAGCCCACCCGGAAATCGCTTTTGTCCGTGCCGGCTATGGCTTGATGCTCGCCTTCTGGGATGTGAAGCAGATACCCAGCGAGTACGGCGACGTCGGGCATAGCCAGCTGGCGCCACCGATCTCACTGGGACACAACGTGCACTCTGACGCAGAAGTGGACCGACACTACCGGCGAGCGCTGGATGCGGGAGCGACTTCTGTCACCGAACCGACGGTGCAGCCGTGGGGTGGCAAGAGTGCTTGTGTGGCTGATCCGGATGGCTTCCGCTGGGATTTTGTGCACAACCCATCATTTGTCGTCGACGCCGATGGGCATGTTTCCTCGGTTTGAGAATTATCAGTTTTCAGTGATCTTCCTTGATGCCTCCCGTTCAGGCCAGTGTTCATAGGTGCTAATTTGCCCAGGCTCATCACTAGTGCCTGCAAAGCAGCAGGCCTTCGCTGCGAAATGGTCGATGGCGTCCGTGACGCTGAGGAATGGAATAGCCGGCGCCCCAAAGGGCTCTTCGTACCAAAGTTGGACGCATGCTCCGTTGCGTACTTCGATTTCTGCGTCCATGCCCTTGAAGAGTACTTTGGCTCCACGAATGAGCGCATCTTCGGCCTCCCAGGACGTATCTTCATCGAAGTAGATGAAGTCGTAGTCACGAATTCCTCTTTGCGGATCTTTGCCTTCGAGCACGTTCCAAACTGTTTGGGATAGTGCAGCTGCAGTGAGCCACCAATCATCTGCGCTTACGCCCGTTCTCCCCTCACATCAGGTATCTCTCCTATTGGACCCGATGTATCTGTTAGGTAAACCCTGTCAGCGAACTAGCTCATCAGGCCCCTCTCTGGTCCAGGCCTTCAGCTTCCATCCGTTTGGCAAGTTCCCCGACACTTTCGATCTTGCGTGCTCCCTCGCCGAGGTTTGGCCGATAGTTTGGTTGCGGCCGGGTGAGCTCCGCGAGGTAGCCTGCAGCAGGCAGGGTCTCCGGCTGATGCAGGTCCCAGGCGTTCAGCGCTTGGAGGGAGATGCCGCGCGGTCCGGTACGGCGTGTGACCCCGTGGATGAGCAGCATGCGTGTGGAGAAGAGCAAGGGCGCTGTGCGCTGCTGCGTGTCATCGAAGAAGGTGGCGTCGATGCAGCCAGTCCCATCATCCACGGAAATGAAGACCACACGCTTGCCTCCGCGCATGGGAGGAGTCTGAGTGGCCACCCGTACTCCGGCGACCAGAACTTCGGTTCCGTTGCGCAGGTGCAGCAGCTCGGCTGCCTGCGTAATGGGCAGGTGCGCCAGCCGTTGGCGGTACGAGGTGATCAGATGCTCGCTGGCGTCCAGATGCATGAGGTCCAATTCGGTACGTACTACTTCCGCGGGATCCAGTGCTTTGCCGGTCTGGTCGATATATTCGATCTGCCCCAGATCCAGGGCAAGTTGCCCGGGTCCCGGCCGGTATTTGGCCGGAAGGGAGCTGTGCGCCATGGATTGCGTGTGGGCGATCGTGTCGGCACGGGAGGTCCCGGCCAATAGGGAATCGAACACTCCGAGTGCTGCAAGGTTCTGGTAGGTGCGTCGCGAGAGTCCTGCGCGGGCGCGGACATCGGCGAGGTGCTCATAGGGCTGGCCTGCGACCAGGCGTTGTACTTCGCGTTCGCTCATCTGGTGGATATCGCGGAAGGCCAGACGGATTCCATAGCGCCCAGGGCGCAGCGAGCTGGGTGCGCGGGGCACCACAGGAACTTTCGCTGGAGCGGATTCGAATATTTGTTCGACTCGGTAGTGCCCGGTGGATCGGTTGATATCCAGCGGAAGGATGGGAACGCCCATTCTGCGTGCTTCGGCAACCAGCAGCCGCTTGGGGTACATGCCCGGGTCGTGCTCCCAGATCCCGGCAAGGAAAGCTTCGGGGTGGTGCGCCTTGAGCCAGGCTGAGTGGTAGGTGGGTACGGCAAAGGCAGCCCCGTGGGCCTTGCAGAATCCGAAGGAGCCGAAGCCGGAGAGCACCTCCCAGACTTGGTCAATGGTTTCCTGGCTATAACCGCGCTTGGCCGCTTCAGCGCGCACATAACGTTCTACGGCTGGTTCCTTCTCCGGGTTGCCCAGCAGGCGCCGGTAGACATCGGCCATGCCCAATCCGCATCCGGTGAGCACATCAAGCATGCGCAGCACCTGTTCATGGAAGACGGTCACCCCGTGGGTTTCGGCGAGCGCCGGAATCAGATCCTCGTGCAGGTATTGGGCAGGGGCGAATCCGTGGCGGTGCTCCAGGTAGGGCTTGACCATATTCGACTGCATGGGACCCGGGCGGAACAGGGAAATATCGATGATCAGGTCGTTGAATTCTCGGGGCGCGAGCTTGCCGATCAGTTCGCGCTGCCCCGGGGATTCGATCTGGAAGCAGCCCAGCGTATGGGTGGAGCGGATCAATTCGAAAGTTGGTTCGTCATCCAGTGGCACCCTGGACAGGTCTATCGCTCCGGTAGCGGAGATATAGCTGTCGTCGGCGTGCCCTCCGGCGCGGGCGGCCGCTTGCTTATCCGGGTGCATGCGGGCGATCTCCTCGAGCGTGTAGGCGATGGCCGATTGCATGCGCACACCGAGCACGTCGAGCTTGATCAAGCCCATCAGGTCCATGTCATGCTTGTCGAACTGGCTCATCTGCAGTCCGATGCCCGAGGGCTGGACCGGGGTGCGGTCCAGCAGGCTCGCGTCGGAGAGGATCACCCCGCAGGGGTGCATGGAGATATGCCGGGGCAGCCGGTCCAGGCGCTCGGTAGCGTCGATGAGGATATCGAGCTGGGTGTCATCGGTAATGCGTTCTGCCAATGCGGCCAGCTCCGGCTTCTCGGTGAGCGCTTCGCGGAAAGAGGATGCGGAGAAGCGCCAGAGCTGCTTCGCGATCTCATCCACCTGCTCCTGCTCTACCCCGAGGGCGGCTCCTGCATCACGGACCGCGCCGCGCGCACGGTAGGCGTTCTGCATGCTCATCAGGCTGACGCGCTCTTCCCCGAAGCTGGAGAAGATCTCGCGGTAGATCTCGTGGCGGCGTGCGGATTCCACGTCGATGTCGATATCCGGCAGGGTGGTGCGGGTATCGGAGAGGAAGCGTTCGAACACCAGGTCGTGGGCCAGCGGGTTCACCTGGCTGATGCCCAGCAGGTAGTTCACCAGCGAGGAAGCACCGGAGCCGCGGGCGGCCACGCGGATTCCCATGCCGGTGATCAGCTTGACGGTTTCGGCGACGGTCAGGAAATACCCGGCGAAGTCCAGCCGGTCGATCACCCCAAGTTCCAGAGCCAGCTGTCTTTCAATGAGGCTGGGATTGGCGTGCGGCAAGAGCCCAGGCACCGCTGCATGGACTCGCTCGGTGAGTTCTTGCATGGCCGGACGGTGCAGGCCGATGATCTTCGCTTCGGGGATCACCGGCTGCTTCCATCCAAGATCGGCTACCGGGTCCGCCGCTGCCCATTCGGCGAGCGCTTCAGTTTCCCGCAAAAGCTGCTGCGCCCAGCTCCTTTCTGTGGCTTGGCCGATCTCCTTGGCCAGCTGGCGCATCTGGGGCGGGGTTTTCAGCCACCCTTGGCCATTGGGTTGGCAGGAGTCCAGGTTCTTCAGGCTATGCAGGGCGCGCGCCGAGTCCAGGATGTCTGCGGTAACCGCTCCATCGGGGTCCACGTAGCGCACGGCGTTGGTGAGCACGGCCCTGATCCCCCGCTCCTGGGCGTAGCGCAGCAAGCGGGCTGCTTCACCGAGGCTGTAGCGCGATCCAGGGCTGGAGAGGTGCGTGGTGATTTCCACTCGCAGCATCTTTCCCAGCCGCTTCTTCCAGCTGGCAAGCAGTGCCCGGGCTTGGGCGTAGCTTCCCTTGAGGATTGCGCGGGCCACGTCTGATTCGCCGCCGAGCAGGATCATCAGGTTCCCGGCAGCACCCAGGTGTGCCAGCTGCTCGGTTTTCAGCCCCGGAACCCCGTGCGCAGTGCTGTGCGCGAGGGTGATGGCTCGGCACAGCGCCGCATACCCTGCGCCATTGCAGCGCCCACGGGCCAGCAGGACAATCCGCCCTTGGGTTTCTCCGTGGTTATCGAGCACGGCAAGGTTCACCCCGAGAATCGGGTGCAGCCCTTCTGCCATGCAGGCCGCCACATGCTTGACCGTTCCATAGAGCCCATCCCGGTCAGTCAGCGCGAGCATCTGGGCACCCTGCGCTTTGGCCGCTTGGGCCAGCCGCTTTGGGTGCGAGACTCCGTAGTGGGCGCTATAGGAAGAACTGACGTTCAGGTGGGTGAAGCTCATGGAGGTCCTTCGAATATATGTTCCCCTGCAGGGGAATTAGGCGCTGCGGGCCAGCGACTCATGCACACGCACCAGACGCCACCGTTCGGTTTGCGCATCAAAACTCACATCAACGCTGTGCACTTGCCGGGATCCGCGCACCGCGACCAGTTGCAGGCGCCACATCTCATAGTCGGCAATCCCCGCACCGGCGCCGCGAGGAATCCGCAGGTTTTCATCCCACCATTTGCGGCGTTCGAACCAGCGCTGAGGCTCGGCCACCAAGCGATAGCCCTGCCCTTGCCAGCTCACGCGCAACGGCATTCCATCAGCTGCACGAGTAACCTCGATCGACTCGGTGAACATCCCCACGTGTGCACTCCTTACTTAGTAGAACCATTCTATTCGAACACGTGTTCGAATGACAGTTACACTAGTCAGCGCGACCGACAGTTTGGGTTAGCCAAGTGCAGCGGATCTCAGCGCCGACGGACTGGTTGAATAAGCCCTGCGAAAGGCAGCGCTGAGCGCAAAGGGTGAAGAATATCCGACATCCCGGGCAATCTGCGACAGCGGTGCATCGCTGGCGAGCAGCGCATCATGAGCCAATGCCAGACGCAATTTGGTGAGGTACCCCATGGGTGCGGTGCCCATGGCCTGGCGGAAGGCTGGCGAAAAAGCCGAACGGGACATCGCAGCTGTTCTGGCCAGCCCCTCCACGCTCCACGCTCTAGCTGGTTGCGCCCACATCGCCCCCACCGCCACCCCAATGCCTGGCGCCGCCGAGCGAAGCACCCTGGTTCCCGGCAAGTGCTGCAAGGCGCAGATCGCCAGAATATCCAGCAGCCGGTCCAATACCACCTGCTGGGCGGGACCCGCACTTTCGGCTTCGGTCGCCAGCAGTTCAGCCCATCGCCACGCCGCGTCGTCATCGATAACTGCCAGATCGGTACCCTCGCAGACAAGATCAGCGACAGCGCTGGTCGTAGTGAAGGTGCCAACCAGTAGCTGGTCGGGGCCATTAGGCGAATTGCCCCATGCACGCACCCCATGGCGCAACTCTTGGACCATGGCTCGGCCCGATGGCCCCAGGCATTGCTGGCCCGGGGCAATGGCATAATTACAAGGCGCCGCGCCCGGAAGGGTCTGGGCGCTGGCCGAGCGAACCTCATAGGAGGCTGATCCGCAAATGACGACCAGTTCCCCTTGCCGCGCCACCACGGACTTTTGTCCTCGTTGCACCCTGCAGGATCCCGAGCGCACCGCCAAAATCGTCAGCGGGCAATGATCGCGAACAGCAACACTCCACTGGCCCTCCATGCACATGCGGAGAATGAAGGCTTCACGAGCCCGTGGGCCAGAAGGGAAAAATGCATCGGGTCTCACGCCACCACTCTGGACGATTGCGTATGCATTGTCGAGCCTTGAGCATTCAAAATCCAGCCCAACATCTGTTGAATGAAATCATGAACCTGCCGTTGCTTACTATTTTCCTGCCGCTGCTGACAATTGCCACCGGCTTGATCATTGCCGGATTCTACGTTTCCTTCACCCTCGTGGTCTTCCCTGCGTTAGCGCGAATGGATAATCGCTCCGCAAGCACGTTCATGGTCCACGTGAACAGATACGCCCAACGGCCCCCATTCCTGAGCTTGTTCTTCCTCGGCTTGCTCGCCAGCACTGGATGCCTTGCCCTCTCCATCGTCCACGAGAATATCCGCATATCGATCGGAGCGGCACTGGTGCTTAGCGGTGCCCTGCTCACCATCGGAGTCAATGTTCCGCTCAATCGGCGACTGGAACAGAATTCGTTGGCTTGGGCGAAATATGAGCCACGGTGGATCAGGGCCAATGCCGCGCGAGCACTGGGTTCCGGCCTAGGCGCTGTCCTCCTGCTCAGCGGTGTTTGAGCTGGATGCAGCACTCCTGCCCCGTCACATCCATTCCGGGGGCAACCCGTGATCGACCTGCACAAATTGGCTCTGCGCGAAACTGCCTGCGTCATTGTGTCTCGAATGCTCGATTAGCACCTGAGACACCGATAGCATCGAGAGAGCACTAGCCAATCGTTCCAGGAGCTAAATCCCATGTCCCATAAGGTCAAAGCCGTTATTTCCCGCGTCAAGGACGCACCCGTAGAGGTCGTAGACATCATCGTTCCGGATCCGGGTCCCGGAGAAGTAGTTGTCGATGTGCTCACCACCGGTGTCTGCCACACCGACCTGCACTACAAGCTCGGCGGAATTGGCGACGAGTACCCGTACCTGCTGGGCCACGAGTCCACCGCAGTAGTCAGCCAGATCGGCGAGAACGTCACCAACGTCAAGGTCGGCGACCGCGTGATCCTGAACTGGCGTGCAGTCTGCGGCCAGTGCCGCGCTTGCGCCAAGGGCGAGCCGAAGTACTGCTTCAACACCTTCAATGCCACCCAGAAGATGACCCTGGAAGATGGCACCGAGCTTTCCCCGGCGCTGGGCATCGGGTCCTTCGCCGAAAAGACCCTGGTCCACTCCGGCCAGTGCACCATCGTGGATGAAGAAGCCGACCCGGCCGCAGTAGGCCTGCTCGGTTGCGGTGTCATGGCCGGCATCGGGGCAGCGATCAATACCGGCGAGATCAAGCGCGGCGAGTCCGTCGCAGTGATCGGTTGCGGTGGCGTGGGCGCTGCTGCCATCGCCGGCGCGCAGCTGGCCGGCGCAACCACCATCATCGCGGTGGACGTGAACCCGGACAAGCTGGAAGGCGCCAAGAAGTTCGGCGCCACCCACACCGTGGATTCCTCCAAGGTCGACGCCGTGGAAGCCATCCAGGCGCTGACCGGCGGCTTCGGCGCTGACGTCGTCATCGACGCGGTGGGCCGCCCGGAAACCTACAAGCAGGCCTTCTACGCCCGCGATCTTGCTGGCCGCGTCGTATTGGTAGGCGTGCCAACTCCGGAGATGAAGCTCGAGCTGCCGCTGCTCGATGTCTTCGGCCGCGGCGGCTCGCTGAAGAGCTCGTGGTACGGCGACTGCCTGCCAAGCCACGACTTCCCGATGCTCGTCGAGCAGTACAAGCTCGGCCGCCTGGATCTGGATGCCTTTGTCACCGAACGCATCACGATCGATGAAATCGAAGACGCGTTCACCAAGATGCATGAAGGCACCGTGCTTCGTTCGGTGGTGGAGCTCTAGTGGCCGCCCGCATCGAGAACGTCGTCACTTCCGGCACCTTCTCCCTGGATGGCGGGACGTGGGATGTCGATAACAACGTCTGGATCGTCGGCGATGATTCCGAGGTGATGGTCATCGACCCGGCACATGATGTAGCCAAGATCCGCGAAGCTGTGGGCGATCGAGAAGTCATGGCCGTGCTGCTTACCCACGGGCACGATGACCACATCCGCGCGGCTGGCGAATTCGCCGACGCCGTGGATGCACCGCTGTTCTTGAACCCGGAAGACCGCATGCTCTGGGAAGCTGTCTACCCCGAGCGCGATGTGGACGCAGAAATCAGCGAAGGCGATTCATTCACCATCGCCGGCACCACGCTGACCGCCCTGCACACCCCGGGGCACTCTCCGGGCTCAACCTGCTTCTACGCTGAAGACCTCGGTGTACTGTTCAGCGGCGACACCCTGTTCAACGGCGGCCCGGGTGCTACCGGTCGCAGCTACTCCAGCTTCGAGACGATCGTCGAGTCGATCCGCACCAAGCTGCTGGTCCTGCCAGCTGAAACCGTGGTCAATACCGGCCACGGCGATGCCACCTCCATCGGTGCAGAAGCGCCGAACCTGGATGAATGGATCAAGCGCGGTCACTAAGCACCACGCATCGAGCGGCAGCAGGCCTTTAGAGCCGGCTGCCGCTCGTGTTTAAAGTTGATGCGCAAAACATCTGGTGATGGCAAGATTAAATACATGCCTTCAGATAAACGCTACAAGTCCGCCACTGCCTTATTCCTGGGCGCAGCAGTATTCATCATCGTCGGCATCGTCGTGCTGTGGTGGGACAGTCAACAAGAAGTAGTTTTCTACTCTGGATCCTATGTACCGCTGGTCGAAGACTCTGAAATCTACTTTGGCCCGGGTCCCGCCGAAGTTCTCGGTTGGGTGCTGGCTTTGCTCGGCGTTGGCGCGCTGGGGGTTGCCGGCGGCTTATCGCTTCGCCAGCTCGCTCGGTTCAAGGCCTGGTTCCTGATCGCCGGGCTGCTGTTGGCAGCAGGTGGCATCGGAGCACTGCTATGGGACTACAACCAGGTTCGAACCTTCGGCTGGTTCGCCTATGCCCCGCTGAGCGAAGCAGCATTCGTTCCTGACAGCGCAGCCCACGTCATGGGCGAGCTGGGACTTGTGGCAGGAACCCTGCTGGCCAGCAGCTACCTGGGGTTCCGGCTCGGGTCCAAGCCCAGCGGCTCAGCCATCCGCGGCTAAAACAGCGAGTTGCTGTGCGCCGCAATCAGCTCCGGCGAATTATTGCGCACATTGCCAACAGCGGTATCGACCTCATGCATGGTCCATTGGGAAGCCACATCGAAAGCTTCGGCGCGAATCTGCTCGATCAGCCCTTCACCGTCTTCCTCGGCAGGGTTCATCCACCGGCCCATCATCTCCTTGCCCAACGGAATGGGCAGGCGATCATGCAGGCCCGCAAGTTCGCCGAGCACCCCGGGCTCTTCCGCCGAAGGTGAATCCATGGTCATGATCGAGGTGGAAAGAATCCAGGACCCGTCCTGGTCCTTCCACCATTCGTAGAGGCCGGCGAAGAAGATCAGCTTTCCATCCTCGCGATGCACGTAGAAGGGGCGCTTTTTGCTGCCTTCCTTTTTCCATTCGTAATACCCTTCCACTGGGACGACGGCACGGCGCTTCTTCACCGCCGAACGGAAGGTCGGCTTGGTGCTGGCCGTCTCGCTGCGCGCATTGAAGGCGCGCACCCCGACCGCGAGCTCCTTGGCCCATCCTGGCACCAGCCCCCACCGTGCTACATGGATCTGGCGGTGCAGCTCATCGTCGATCAGCCGCTCGAGCACAACCGGCACGTCGGTAGTCGGAGCAATGTTCCAGGACTGGCGCAGTTCCAGATTGGCGTCTGCTTCCGCCTCGGCCTCTGCCACCAGATCGCCGATGGCTTTGGCCATCACATATCGTCCGCACATCGCCTACCCCTTAGAACCGGCATCAAGGAAAATCTGCTCCCCAGTCTAGCGAGCGGAGCAAAAGAATCCAGCGAACTTTTTCTACCCCTCCGGGAACAAAGTAAACATCATTGCCGTTACACCATGTATGAGCAACGAATTGAAGCTTGACCAGTACGTTCCCGCTGCCGGCGGAGTCACCATGTTCACCACCAGCTGGTGCGGCTACTGCCGCAACCTCAAGCGCCTGATGGACCAGAAGGGTGTCGCATACACCGAGGTGAATATCGAAGAAGTCGAAGGCACCGCAGAGATCGTCGAGGCGTTCAACAACGGCAACCAAACCGTGCCAACCCTGATCTTCCCGGACGGCACCGCAGCCACCAACCCGCGCATTGACGAGGTTGTTGAGCGAGTCGGCGCCTAGATCCGGCCGCGAACCAAAATCGGCACCCGTATCGGGTGCCGATTCTTTTTTAAGCTGTGCTAGATGCCTTGCAGCGTGGCGTGCTCGCCATATTCGTCGAGCAGCGCTGAAATAAATGCTTCGGTGGTGACAGCGGCGAGCAGATCATTAGCCGCGCCTACCGTCGTGGGATCCATTGGAATGCCCATTGCTTGGTAGACCCCATCGAGGACTTGCCGCAACGGCGCGGAATCCTCGACAACAAAGACCGAAGAGAACAGCCATGCCCCGGAAACCACACGCTGAGCTGTGCCTACCAGCTTCACTGGATAGTTGCGCGGCGATTTCCCATCAGGGAGGCCATGCACCGAATGATCTCCCGGGCAATACTCCCCCGGGATTGGCCCGACTTGCGCATTCACGCCAAGGCGCTGGAAAGCGTTGGCATACACCCTCGCGAAGACCTCGAAGCGATTCTGCTGGCGCATCACCGCCTCGGCTTCGGGCTCAATATGATCAACGATCAATGTACCCCGGTGATACGCGGCGGCCCGGCCTCCAGCTTTGCGCACCAAGGGAGCAAAGCCTTGCTGCTGCGCTACGTCACGAGCCGCCTCATAGCCCTCTAGCCGCACATCGCGCTGGCCGAAGGCCAGGGTCGGGTCCGGACGATAGAGCCGTAGCAGCGCGCCGCTTTCGCCAGATTGGACGCTGCGCAGCAGTTGCACTCCACGTTCTAGGTCAGCAGCCGGGTCTCCGCTAGGATTTTCGATTTCCACAGATAACGGCGCATCTGACTGGGGGTTCCACAAACTCATAAATCTGAGTCTAATTCAGCAATTCGCTCCAGGCGGAGCAGATGTCACAGCATCCGATTGCCGATGGCCGAGGTTTCTGGGCCATAATAAAAGGCGTGCCAAATTCTTCTACCCCTGTCATCCTGATCGGCGGACCGTCCGGCTCCGGCAAGTCCTATCTCGCGTCGAAATTCGGCCGACCCCACCTGCCGCTGGACGAGTTCTACCGCCAGATCAGCGAAGACGGGAATCCCGTTGATTTCCCCCGTACCGGTTACGGCGAAATCGATTGGGACAATTCGGCTACCTGGAATCAGGAAGCCGCACTGCAGGCTATCGATGATTTGCTCTACCTTGGTACCACTCGGGTCCCTAACTACTCGATCACGACCTCGAGCTACAACGGGCATCGTGAAATCGCTTGCGCAGACGGGCCGATTGTCGCCGAAGGCATCTTCCTCTACGAAATTCTTGAGCCGCTGCGCGCCAAGGGCATTAACGTCCAAGCGTATTACGTGGACGAACCGGCATTGGTAACTGCTCTTCGACGGTTCGTGCGCGATGTAGCACAGCGCCGGAAACCGGTCCTGTTCTTGGTCAAGCGCGGCTATGCACTTTTCCGGGCCCACGGTGCAGACCGGGAAAAGTACCGCCAGCGCCAGTTCACGCTGAAGTCCAAGCCTGAGCTCAAGAAGCTGCTGGCCAAGCTTTCAACCGGCGCATCGAGCTAGCGCGAACGGACCGTCAGGATCTGTTCAGCACGGCCGAAAGGGCCTGCTTCATCGTGCAATACCGTTGAGGTCAGGCCGATGCCGTCAGTGCCGAAGCTCTGCTGGACATCCAGGCCCAGCCACTTGCCCTCGGGCTTGCGGTACATGTGGATCTGCAGATCCACGTTCGGGTAGATCCAGGTTCCTTCCCCCGGATCCACGCGCGGCACCACACCGTTTGCCGTGTCGATCATTCCCACCAAGCTGGACAACGCTGTGGCGTCTCCTGTGTCGACGAGGTCATGAGGAGTACGCAGCCACGCAAAACCTCGACCCGGCCGCAGCTCATCATTGGCGCGCATCTCGATGGATTTGATGTAGCCGCCGGGCCACTGCTCACTGATTTCGCGCACCGCGCAGGCCTCTGGGCCTGGGATTTCCTTGTCTTCAACCCCTGCAACAGCACTGGTGTCACCCGTAATCACCCGCCATGCGCGCGCAACGATGCTGGTGCGGCCCTTGGCCGTCATTTCGGCCTCGATCAATTCGATCGTCCGGCCGGGACGGACCATTCGCGTTGAGATCTCGAATTCTCCGGCGTGAATAAGGCCATGGATCTCATAGCTGATCCGTGCGATGCGCATGTCTTCACGAGGCTGGAAATTTTCCAAGGCGTAGGCCAAGATTCCAGAGGCAGGACCCATGTGCTGCTCCTGGGGATTCCACGCACCTTGGGAATGCCACGACGATCGATAGCGACCTTCACCGAGTGCTTCGAAATAGAAATTGCCATCAGCTAGGACCTGTTCAAGCTCCTCGTTGAGCTGGTGCGTCATCGTTGCCCTCCTGGCCTCGCAGTGTTCAATACTCTGCCCTCAGGTTATCCAAGAGTAATTGAAATCACTAAACTAGCTGGCTGTGTCGTGCTCATGGGCTCGTTGGCCTGCATGATCCATGATTCCGAGCACCTCGGCAATGCCATTGACCGCCCACAGGGCATGAGGAGTCATTGTGTCGAACTGCGCAGATTGCCCCGCCTTCACGTGATAGGTGCGATCTCCTAGCTTTAGCTGGATTTCTCCGAGGAGCACTGTGAACCATTCCTTGCCCGGATGAATACGCAGCTCGGTGGGAGCAGGCGCCTGCGAAGGGTCGAAACGCATTTTCGACACATTCACCCCGTTAACTGCGTCATCGGTGGACAGCTTCCACATGGTTATCCCGGGCATCGAAATCGGCTCCGGGCGGATAATAATCTCGGCTTCAGAGGTCGATACGAGCTCATCCAAGCTGGTATTCAGTGCCTTGGCTATTGGAACCAGCTGGTCAAGGGCAATACGCCGGCCTCCCGTTTCAATCCTGCTGAGCGTGGAAACGCTCAGGGAAGCCTTGCTCGCCAACGATTCCAACGACCAGCCTAGGTTCTGCCGCAACGTTCTTATGCGCTGGCGGATGACTTGGTCAACTTCAAATTCTTGCGTCATGCGCAAAACGGTACACCCCACAGCGCAAAACGTCGATACCGTGGACACAACATCACAAATAGCAGGGAGAGGAATCATGGAACATTTCGAAGCGATCATTATCGGCGGCGGCAGTGCCGGGCTCGCGGCCGCAGTCACATTGGGCCGCTCACGGCGTACCGTCCTGGTCATCGACGAGGGAAATCCGCGAAACGCGGCAGCGCAGCATGCCCACAACGTTCTGGGAAACGAGGGCATCAACCCGCTGGACCTCCTGGCCCGCGGACGGCAGGAAGCGATTGGCTATGGTGCGCGGATCATCGAAGGCGGGGTGGAGAACCTCACCGGTTCGCTGGACACCGGATTCAGCGTCTCTGCTGCAGGGAATACCTTTAGTGCCGAAAGAATCGTGCTGGCAACGGGCCTCATTGATGATTTGCCGTCGATTCCGGGGCTGGCCCAAGCATGGGGTGATACCGCGATCCATTGCGCATACTGCCACGGCTGGGAAGTGCGTGACCAGGAGATCCTGGTACTCGGAATCGGCCCCATGAGCACGCACCAAGCAATGATGTTCAGCCAGCTCAGCTCGAAGATCACCTTCGTCAACCACACCCCGGATGCATTGAATGATGAAAATCGCGCGACACTTGCCGCATTGGGAATACCGGTGGTTGAGCAGCCAGTGAAAGCAATCGATTTCGATACCCAAGGGACTCTGGATTCAGTCACACTGGCAGACGGCCAGAAGATCAGCGCTCAAGCTCTGGTCGTAGCAAGCCGAATGAACGCACAAGCCTCGCTCTATCTGAAGCTCGGCGGACAGCTTGCCGAGCACCCGCTTGGCACCTTCATCCAGGTCAATGAAATGGGTGCCACAGCCCTGCCAGGGGTTTATGCGGCAGGGAATGCCAGCAACCTAGGTGCGATGGTCATGGCAGCAGCCGCAGCCGGAACGATCGCCGGAGCAGCCATAAATGCGGATCTGCTCGGACATCAGCTAGCTAAGGTCCAGGCGCAAGCGAATCCGTAACTGCTGGCTCTACCCCTTCGGGCACCGGCCCAAACGGGGTAGAGCCAGGGCCGCAGGGTGAGCATGAAAATAGCCCGCATCAATTTTCCGGAAAAATAATATTTACTAAAACACTAGTCAACAAACAAATAACGAATGTCGATGCAACGATTTGCATTGCCAAAACGCCCAAGTATCACGCATCACGCCCCACGGACCAGCGATCAATGGTACGCTTGATTTGTTACCTCAACGGTTGCAGGTGTGAGTCCCCGCCAGTAATTGTTAGCAGTAGGATTTGTAGCACAGCCAACAAATCGTCTGTGCTTTACAAATCGGTTCATCGATCTTCAGATCGAATGAGCTCCTATCGAAACGAATTCTTCATCTTCTCTTCTTCACTGCAGATAAAACATCTCGACGACTCCGTACGTCACTTTTCTGTGGATTCCTTGTTCTACTCCGCTAGCGTGGGGTCATTACCCGTTAGCAGCCTGGAATCCGACGATGTTTAAGCAAGTGCAGCGACCCCCGTTTTGGCCGATACCGGCAAAATCAGTATTCGATTCTCCGTATCGACGGCAGGCGAATCGTTCTCGGCAGCTCTGCGCGAGGTAACCCCTAAATTTTCCGATTCGGAACTTCGGATCGGCAACCAGGCCACATCGTGGCCAATCAATAAATAAGGATATAACACTATGGCCACTGGCACCGTGAAATGGTTCAACGCTGAAAAGGGCTTCGGCTTCATCGCTCCTTCGGATGGATCGGCTGACGTCTTCGCACACTACAGCGCAATCCAGAGCTTCGGTTTCCGTAGCCTCGAAGAGGGCCAGACTGTTGAGTACACCCTGGAAGCTGGTCCAAAGGGCCCACAGGCAACCAACATCCAGGCTCGCTAAGAGACTTTCTTCAAAGGTGTAGTTCCCCGCAAGGTTGGAACTGCACCTTTGTTGCTTTTAACCGGTTCTTAGCTGCAGGCTTCGACCGGAGGACGTTCCCGAAGAACCCCAACGCCAAGCAATCTACCTGGCAGTTCCGTCTGCTTCGGGGCAAGCGGAAAGCAGCAGCTATCGGCATCGGCAGCCGGAATTCAGCTCGGAATTCGACTATCAACTGCACGGGCTAGTAGATTGCGGAAACTCCACTGTGGCGCCACGGCAATGAATCGACAAGGGAGCTGCATTCGCGACAGGTTAGGAACGGTTACCGGCGATCCGTTGGAGACCGGACTACTTGCCTGGGTAACTTTGCTGAACCCGATTCTTCGAATTCGCCCACCAGTCCCAGTTCATCGAGCACGTACAAAGTTGACGGACAGATGGTGCCACCGCGAAAGTCCCTGAGGAACTCACCGTGCTTGCCATAAACCGCTACTGGCACACCGCTGCGAGCAAGCATTAAACCGGCGGCCATTCCAGCCGGCCCTCCCCCAACTTTGATTGACCGCCTTCTGCCTGCCATGAATATGCTCTCCTGCATTTGAAAATGCCTATTACCGAATTGGATTTGCAGCCTACTCGTGAACAGTTCCAGCGCTATTAGACTTCATATTCACAGCGATCATGAACATCGCGAAAATCAACAGCACCACGGCCAGTCCGCGGAACCCTACAGCTGCCAAAATTGGGCCAGCGGTGAGACCGCCAAGCACACCAGCCAGATTCATGCAGAGGTCCGACGTGCCCTGCAACTTCGGACGTTCGGCAAGGCCAACTGATCCAGTAATCATCGTTGCGCCTGCAACCGTCGACGCCGACCAACCGAGGCCTAGGCTAAGCAACGCCAAAGTTGTCACGGTATGGTTCTCTGCATTGCTCCATACCAAGATGCTTGCGGTAACTAGCAACGCCTGCCCGGTAAAGATGACCGTTCGTGGACCTAGCATATCTGTGAGCCAGCCAAAGACTGGTGAGAGCGCATACATCCCCGCAACATGGACCGAAATGGTGATCCCGATGAGCGTGAGGCTTGCCCCTTGATGCTGCATGTGAATTGGAGTCATCGACATCATGGACACCATATAAAGATGAGTCAAGGCGACGGTAAGCACGGCACGCCTGGCAGCAGAAGTGTTTCTTAGGATGCTCCAGCCGCGGCGGCGAAGCTGAACCTCACTCGCTTGGGCAGCCGCCTGACGCTGTGCGATCTGCAACGGATCGGGACGCAAGCCCAGCCAATAAACAAGAACCCCTACCAGCTGGGCGCACATCGCAATAAGAAAGCCACCGGTAAACGGTGGAAGGCTAATGAACTGCGCTAGCTCTTCTCCAGGTTCAAATAAATTCGGGCCGATGACTGCACCCGCAGTTGTTGACCACACAACCAGGGAAAGGTCACGGCCTCGTGTAGCCGTGGTGGACAAGTCGGTGGCGGCGAATCGAGATTGGAGGTTCATTGCCGAACCTGTTCCCAGAACCAGCATTCCAAGCAGCAGCAATGGCCAGTATCTCAGAAAAGCTGCGGCAATGATGACGACAACACCGCTGGCTGCCAGCAATGCGCCGGTCGACAGCGAAATACGCCGGCCGAACTTCTGGGCAAGCAATGCCAAAGGCAACGCCATGATGGCAGCACCTAAAGTATTCATGGTCGCGGCCATGCCAGCCAATGCATCGAGTCCGGAAATGCTTACGATCAGCAGCGACCCCAAAGTCAGGGTTGCGCCACCGCCTAGACCTCCAAGAATTTGTCCCGCAGCGAGGACGGAAATCGACTTGCGTCGAATCCGCTGAATCTGCTGGTCGTCCAATGAACGCTGTTCATCCGAAGTGGATTCGATCTGCACATTGACTCCCCCGCATTTATAGCTACCTGTACTGTCTAAGTATCTACTATTTATCTCCGAGCGTTGATTGCGCCGCTGTGCATAACTATGGACCCACCGAAGCTGGGCTATAGCCGGAGTGGTCGCATCCCCATGAATTTCCAATTCAATGGGCTAGGTAACTCACCTTGATTGCGGATCCGCATCTGTCGACGCTCGAATAATACTGGCGTATCGCTCTGCCGGGTCAGCAGACAGTCCCACTTTAAGTTCACGGTTCACATCAACAGCGAACACCTCTGCGGCTCCGGATTGGAGTCCATCTCGCGGTCTTCAGACCCCAGTTTGGCTGAGCCGTCGGCGAAGGCGCAAAATTTCGGACCCGTATGTGAGATCGGTCCTTCCGAATAGGGCAACGGCGACGCATGCTTCTGTGGAAGCATACCGAGATTGCTATTACGCCTACTCAAGTTACTCGTTTTCACGAATCGCTGCCGCAGGCAGCTTACCTTTCGCTGCCTCAAGACCACTGCCTCCAAAGCTCAAAATACGTGCCTTGTCCGGCGCAGTCTCGATCGTTTCCATGACGTGCACCGCGAAGAGCGCCACTTGAGCTTCAAATGGTTCCAGTTGAGGCCAGAACTCTTCGCCACCAGATTGAACCGCGTGATTGAGCACTTCTTCGAAAGTGCAGTCGAATGCATATAGCTCTTGGGAGTCCGCATACCGCAAGAATACGTATCCATCTTCAGCAGGAGGCACAATAAAGACCTCGCCAAGCCCCGATAATTGGTGTTTCAATCGCTCCAGTTTGCCTGACAAGCTAGGCATTTGGACCCCCATTCTTGCTTTGGCAGAGAACCATAATGATGCAGCGATCTGATTATTCGGCCGCCGTGCTGAGGTCGCTCTCTTCTGCTTTTGTGCCCGAAGGAGTTTTTGCCGTAAGAGGCTGGACTCGCGTGGATGCTAGTCAAACCTCATTGCTCACGATACCTGCGAAATCTCGCCAGTTCGCGTTCATCTGCGGTTGCGGGCCAGGTTGCTTCCGCCCAAGCCATAATTCCCCGCGATCTGGCGGTTGTCCTTGCCTCAATGGGGATACTGCGAGAACGAGTTCCAGATTTCATAACCGCTGCTCACCGCGGAAACGGGACATTTGTCCACGCACCGGGTTCGCACGTGATAACTATTGGCGGTTCCAACACCACAGGAGCCCCAAGTTCTTGCTCGGTACACCGCTGACGTACCGTTAGCCCAGCCGGATACGTCAAGTTCGGAACTGTTTAAATGCCAGCAGGCCCGGACTCTGCATGAGTCCAGGCCTGCTGGCCATCACCAATTAGGCTGAAGATTTTCTAGATTAGAAATCCCAGTCTTCGTCTTCGGTGTTCACTGCCTTGCCGATCACGTACGACGAACCGGAACCGGAGAAGAAGTCGTGGTTCTCATCAGCGTTCGGGCTCAACGCAGCCAAAATCGCTGGCGACACATCGGTCACGGTCGACGGGAACATTGCCTCATAGCCCAGGTTCATCAGCGCCTTGTTGGCGTTGTAGTGCAAGAACTTCTTGACGTCCTCGGACAGGCCTACCGGATCATAGAGATCGTGGGTGTACTGGACTTCATTTTCGTACAGTTCATACATCAGCTCGAAGGTGTAGTCCTTCAGCTCCTGCTTGCGCTCCTCGGTCTCGTTTTCCAGACCCTTCTGGAACTTGTATCCGATGTAGTAACCGTGAACAGCTTCGTCGCGGATGATCAGGCGGATCAGGTCTGCAGTGTTGGTCAGCTTCGCATGCGAGGACCAGTGCATTGGCAGGTAGAAGCCCGAGTAGAACAAGAACGATTCGAGCAGGGTCGAAGCAATCTTGCGCTTCAGTGGATCTTCGCCGTGGTAGTAGCTCTCAATGATCTGAGCCTTCTTCTGCAGGTTCACATTTTCAGTGGACCAGCGGAAGGCTTCGTCGATTTCCTTGGTCGATGCCAAGGTCGAGAAGATCGAGGAGTAGCTCTTTGCGTGTACCGATTCCATGAAGGCAATGTTGGTGTACACGGCTTCTTCGTGTGGGGTGATCGCATCTGGAATCAGCGAAACAGCGCCAACGGTGCCCTGCAAGGTATCAAGCAGGGTCAGACCGGTGAAGACGCGCATGGTCAGCAGCTTCTCGTCTTCGGTCAGGGTTCCCCACGACTGGATGTCGTTGGACAGCGGCACCTTCTCCGGCAGCCAGAAGTTATTGACGAGACGGTTCCAGACCTCTACGTCCTTGTCGTCCTGGATACGGTTCCAGTTGATTGCCTCAACCTTGTTGGTGAGCTGAATCTTCTCGGTCATTGCCCCTCATCGAAAAGCTAAATCGTATTAAGAACTTTGCTTACAACTCTATCGTTCTTTCGAACGCCACCTGTACAGCAAGGCCCCAAGTTATTGTCAGATCGCTGACACGATCTGAGGTCGTTTTGATATGCAACAGCTGCCGTTGGACGAAACCATGCGGCAGCTGTTGCGTGATGCCATTGCCCGGCCAACCGGTCAATGGATCAAGGTCTTACAGTGCGCAGGAAACGCAGCCTTCAACCTCGGTGCCTTCCAGCGCAAGCTGGCGAAGGCGGATGTAGTACAGGCTCTTGATGCCCTTGCGCCATGCGTAGATCTGAGCCTTGTTGATGTCACGGGTGGTGACAGTGTCCTTGAAGAACAAGGTCAGCGACAGGCCCTGGTCTACGTGCTGGGTTGCGGCAGCGTAGGTGTCAATGATCTTCTCGTAGCCGATTTCGTAAGCGTCTTCGTAGAAGTCGATGTTCTCGTTGTTCATGTAAGGAGCCGGGTAGTAAACGCGGCCGATCTTACCTTCCTTGCGGATCTCGATCTTCGCTGCGACCGGGTGGATCGAGGAAGTCGAGTTGTTGATGTACGAGATCGAACCGGTGGGAGGAACTGCCTGCAAGTTCTGGTTGTAGATGCCGTGCTCCATGACAGAAGCCTTCAGCGCCTTCCAGTCTTCCTGGGTAGGAATCTGCATGCCGTCGAACAGCTCGCGGACGCGCTCGGTAGCTGGAGCCCATTCCTGCTCGGTGTACTTGTCGAAGAATTCACCGGAGGCGTACTTCGAGTTCTCGAAGTTATCGAAGGTCTCGCCGCGCTCCATGGCGATCTTGTTCGATGCAGTCAGTGCATGGAACAGGATCGTGTAGAAGTAGATATTGGTGAAGTCGATGCCTTCTTCGGAGCCGTAGTAGATGTGCTCGCGGGCCAGGAAGCCGTGCAGGTTCATCTGGCCCAGGCCGATGGCGTGCGACTTGCTGTTGCCGTCAGCAATCGAAGGAACCGAGGCGATGTAGGACATGTCCGAGACTGCGCTCAGGGCACGGATGGCGATGTCTACCGAGGTAGCCAGATCCTTGCCGTCCATGGCCTTGGCGATGTTCATCGAACCGAGGTTGCAGGAGATGTCCTTGCCGACGGTCTTGTAGCTCAGATCGTCAGAGAACTCCGAAGCGGAGGAAACCTGGAGGATTTCCGAGCACAGGTTCGACATGGTGATGCGGCCGGCAATCGGGTTGGCCTTGTTCACGGTGTCTTCGAACATGATGTACGGGTAACCGGACTCGAACTGGATCTCGGCCAGGGTCTGGAAGAACTCGCGGGCGCTGATCTTCGTCTTCTTGATCCGAGCGTCGTCTACCATCTCGTAGTACTTCTCGGTGACGGAGATTTCGCTGAACGGTACGCCATAGACGCGCTCGACGTCGTACGGGCTGAACAGGTACATGTCTTCGTTCTTGCGAGCCAGCTCGAAGGTGACATCCGGAATAACAACACCCAAGGACAGGGTCTTGATACGGATCTTCTCATCAGCGTTTTCGCGCTTGGTGTCCAAGAAGCGGTAGATATCCGGGTGGTGTGCGTTCAGGTAAACGGCACCTGCGCCCTGGCGTGCACCGAGCTGGTTTGCATAGGAGAAGGAATCTTCAAGAAGCTTCATCACCGGGATGACGCCGGAAGACTGGTTCTCGATCTGCTTGATCGGCGCACCGTGCTCACGCAGGTTGGTCAGCGACAGGGCAACGCCACCTCCGCGCTTGGACAGCTGAAGCGACGAGTTGACTGCGCGGGCAATCGATTCCATGTTGTCTTCGATGCGCAGCAGGAAGCAGGAGACGAGTTCGCCACGCTGTGCTTTGCCGGCGTTCAGGAAGGTTGGGGTGGCAGGCTGGAAGCGGCCTTCAATGATTTCATCGACCAGGTGCATGGCCAGCTTTTCATCGCCACGTGCCAGGTGCAGGGCAACCATGCATACGCGGTCTTCGTAGCGTTCCAGGTAGCGCTTGCCATCGAAGGTCTTCAGCGTGTACGAGGTGTAGAACTTGAAGGCGCCCAAGAAGGTTTCGAAACGGAACTTCTTGCCGAAGGCGTGCTTGAACAAATCCCGGATGAAGTTCATCGAGTACTGATCGAGGGTTTCACGCTCGTAGTACTCGTGCTTGACCAGATATTCAAGCTTCTCATCGAGGTCATGGAAGAACACGGTGTTGTTGTTCACGTGGTCCAAGAAGTACTGGCGAGCCGCGTAGCGGTCCACCTCAAACTGGATCTTTCCATCTGGTCCGTAAAGGTTCAGCATGGCGTTGAGGTCGTTGTAGCTCAAGCCCTGGAACTGGGCTGGGAGCTCCTTTGAGCTATTCATCGTTGCTGCCGGTTCTGCGACGCTGGTGTCCAAAAGGTTTCAAGCCCTTCTTTGACGTTGAGAACGTCTTCTGAGGTTCCCATAATTTCGAATGTGTAAAGCACGGGTACGTTGCATTTCTCGGCAATGCGTTTTGCCGCAATGCAGTAGTACTCGCCAAAGTTTGTGTTCCCTGCACCGATCACGCCGCGAAGATTCACGCGGTTCGCTTCATGCCGCAGGAACTTCATGATCTGCGGCATGATCGAGCGCTTGCCACGCTCTCCGCCATAAGTGGGTATGAGCAGCACGTATGGTGCAGTTGAGATCAGCTGCGGTTCGGTCGCATAGACCGGAATCCGTGCGGCATCCATCTCAAGTTTGTCCACGAAACGCTTGGTGTTCTCCGAAACAGATGAAAAATAGATCAGTTTCGAATCGGTGAGTTCCAGCGGTTCCTGGGCCTCAGCATTTTGCCTATCGGCAAGCGCTGCAGGTGACATTGCTTTTCGCCTCCACTACAAGCTAGCGGATGGAATTCTTGATTAGTTGGCTGGAGCCAGCAGCTCGATCTTGTCTGGGCGGAAGCCCGACCAGTGATCGTCATCGGTGATTACGACTGGTGCCTGCATGTAGCCCAAGCCACGAACGTGCTCCAAGGCTGCCGCATCCTGAGAGATGTCTACCTTGTTGTACTCGACACCCTTCTTATCCAGCGCGCGGTACGTAGCGTTGCACTGAACGCAGGAAGGCTTCGTGTAAACCGTGATGGCCATGTCCCTGATCCCCTTTAAAAAGTCTTTGTTTCGGCTAGGATCCCGGATTTTCGGAAAAGTCCTAGCCATCCTCTCGGATGCCTCAAAACCACTGTTTCGAGGTGCTTCTGGTGCGAGCCGCACCGACGGGTTCAATACTACATCTTGTGTTTGGCGGGTCAAGCGGCCACAACATGATGTATTACAAGTATGTCATTCATCCACGGCAACGTCCACAGGAACTGTGGATATTAACCCCCGATTAAACCGCGATTTCTCGCGGACTCGAGACCTTTGTCCACAGGTTGGCAGAAGTCCGCTGTGGGTTAAAAATTCTTCTTGTGAGATGTTCGTCGGCGTGTTCTGCACCCTCCATGTAGTTCGGGGTACACGGTGTGCACCACTACATGTAGTGTCGCCCCTGGCACCCACAGTTTGGCCGACGCGCGGCCGGCTGTGGAGAACGCGCAGCAAGGGCAGCTGGCGATTTGCCAGCTGCCCTTGCAACGAAGCTCAGTGGCGACGCAGAAGCGTCTTAGGCCGGGTAGGCGCGGGCACCGAAGATTCCCTGGCCTACACGCACGACGGTGGCCCCCTCGGCGATGGCCAGCTCGTAGTCGCCGCTCATGCCCATGGACAGGTGCTGGAAGCTTTCAGGAGCATCCTGTTGCAATTGGTCACGGGTTTCGCGCAGCAACGCAAAGCTGCCACGGATGGATGCTTCGTCCTTGGTATTTGCGGCCATGGTCATCAAACCCACTGGCGTCAAGCGATCCAGCGGCGCCAAGCCGCCAAGCAAGTCCGCTGCCCCGGCAGCTTCGATGCCTGATTTGCTTTCCTCGCCGGAGGTATTGACCTGGATGAAGACTTCAAGCGTCCGATCCTCTGCCTCCAAACGGCGTTGCAGGGTCTGTGCCAGTTTCAGCGAGTCCAAGGCATGGAATTCATCAGCGAACTTCGCCACGAACTTCGCCTTGTTGGTCTGCAAGGGACCGATAATCGCATAACGCAGGTGCGGGAAATCCTCGCAGAAGTGCTCGTACTTGCCTTGGGCCTCTTGGACCTTGTTCTCCCCCAGCGTGTCCACACCGGCAGCAATGGCCAATGCCAAGCGATCGAAATCGATGGTTTTGGTGACCGGCAGCAGCCGAACTGAGCCAGCGTCGCGGCCGGCGGCCAGCGCCGCCGCGGCGATCTTCTGGTTGACAGCAGCCAGGTTGCGGGTGAAATCCTCGATGGTGGCCGCGTGGGTAGCGGCAGGTTGCGAAGCCAAAGCGCCAACTTTCTTGATGTCACAAACGTGTTGG